>CAJAQT010000201.1 GCA_903944165.1 uncultured Methylococcaceae bacterium
CTGAAACTCCAGTAACAAGTAAACATATAACCACTTATCGCCCCAGCGTATTTTCCAAATAATATCATCCTCACGATCTCTCAGGTCATCCGCCACATAACTACCACTCACTTTTTCTAGCGTAGTAAAGTCACATTGCCCAACCCAAGGCTCTTTAACAAAACCTTTTAGCAAGTCAATGACCATTTCCGGATGCGAAAAAAATAGTTTGTAACTGTTATCGTGGGTCATTAGTGAGATTTTTATACGCGCCTGGTGATGTGATTACGCTACTGAAATATTTAAGGTAACACGCCCTTTTTTTATGCGTAGAGACAATAAAGTTAGCACCTTGCCTCGGTGCTTTGGCACCGACTGACGACTGCGCAATAAAGGGAATATTCACAACACAGGCACCAATGCCCAGAATTTTCAATCATAGACTACTTCCAACATGACTAATAGCCTTCACCTAGATTATCTGGACGTACATCAATGCTTTCAGCTACGCGTTGCGCACTGGTGGTATTTAGTAATTTCACTTAACAGTTCTGGGGCCATATAATCGGCCGTATTCACGAAAACTTTGTCTGCACCAAGGCTTTTAAACTTACTCTATTTTTGCAATACATCCAAACAGCGAACCGATCCGTTAATAAAACTAAGACCGCCTGTAAACCTACTCTAACCTTTAACTTAACGCATCTCGGGCATCACCTAATTCTGTTTTTCTCCACATTGCAGTGTAAATAGCTTCTAAATTTCTGGTAAATGCTCGCGTGTTAAATAATGGCGTTGTTGCATGGTGTGTCTGCAAGGTTTGCTTTAACTCGTGTAACAATTGCGGTTGCGTAGCTAAATTTAAAGCAATTTGTTCGTATTTTTCATAACTGTTGGCAATTAATTCTGGCAACCCTGCTGCATGCAATAAACTTCCTGCAACGCGCGAAGGAAACGAATCGCCCATGTATGTCACCACCGGTAAACCAACCATTAATGCATCGGCGGCTGTGGTATGTGCATTGTAGGGATGCGTATCTAAAAAAATATCGGCTAATCGATAGCGTGCTAAATGATCTTCTATTAATGGCACCCGACCTGCAAAAACTAATCTTGTGGGGTTAACGTCAGCGGCAAAGGCTGCTGCGCGTAAATTTTGCTGACTTATTTCATTGCGTGACATTAACCATAAAGTGCTATTGGGCACTTGCTGTAATAAGCGCATCCAAAGGGCAAACATATCGGGGGAAATTTTAAAATCATGACTAAATGAACAAAAAACAATACCGGCCGCAGGTAAACCAGATTCTTCACGCGAGGGCGTGTGTTCGGCAATGATTAAATTATTATCTGTGGGTAAGTAAGTGTCGGGTAAATAAACTACTTTTTCACTATAAAAGGCATGATGTGCTTCAGGAATAACATGCTTATCAGCAATGATATAATCCATATACTCTGTACCTAAGGTCGCTGCATAACCTAAATAATTGACCTGAACAGGCGCCGGACGATGGGCGAAAATATGCGTTCGTGAATCAGAGGTATATCCGGCTAAATCAATGGCAATATCAACCTCTAACTCTTTAATAAGTTGAGCAATTTTATCTGCATTCATTAATCTGGCATCGATAAATTGATCAAACGTTGCCAGCATACGCTGCCGTAACCGACTTCCGTCATCAATACCCAACGAAATAGCAATAGTTTCAAAGCGATGCTTATCATGCTGTTCAATAACGCCAGCAATAAGATGACAGACGGGATGTTCTCGAAAATCTGGGGAAATATAAGCGATACGGATTTTTTCATGACGGTAACGCTCACCTTGCCATAAAGCCACGGATTGTTTAGGGCAATAATGCTCAGCAAACAACTTGGCCGCTTGGAAATGCTGTGCGGCTGAATCTGAAAATGACATAAATGCCAAGGTTTTACAGGTCCGTTGCTTAGCGAGTACACCCTCAATAATTTGTGCTGACAACAGCTTATACTCTGACCAATCACATATATGGAGTTGCTCGTAAGCTAACAGCCCTAAGGCGTAATCATAATCTGGCTTCAGTGCAATTATTCTTTTAAAGATAGCAATGGCTTGTTCGCTTTGCTTAAATTCAGTTAATAAAATACCGCAGTTTACTAACGCGATAAGATGTAATGGCTCAAGCTCAAGCACATGATTAAAACGGCTAAGCGCTTCGTGGTGACGCAATAATTCACGAAGCAATACACCGCTATTTAATAAGGCATCAATATTATCCGCGTCAAGCGCTAATGCTTCATTAAAATACTGTAAAGCCTGCTCTTTATTGCCTAGGCTATTTACAATCGTACCTAAAACCAACCATAACGGTGCAAATTGGGGTGCAACCTTTACACCGTACTCACTAATTCTTAATGCTTCGGGTAAATTCCCAGCGTTCATAGCAATCAAACTTAAGGAATATAACGCGGGCGCATTGGTAGGGTCTGTTGTGTGCACGTCCCAAAACAATATTGCCGCCTGTTCTAGGTCGCCTTGTTGCTGTAATTCAATAGCGTGTATTAATTTATCGACTGTCTGCATATTTTTGCCTTAAAACTCACTAATCCATGTTGACACTACGTTGACAAATAAATAGAGATAATTAATTTGTGCTTTTTTGAATAAGTGAATGAGGATGACAGGTTTATTTAAGTGTATTGTGTAAGCGATAACAACACACTGACACTGACCTTAGTTAATCAGTCACACTTAGCTACCATCAAGGTAGCTAAGTGTGACCCTATTCATAACTAATACACCTTTAAAACACAGCAAGACCAGAGAAGTCCTGCCGTTTTTATATAAACGCTAGGTTACGAGGCCAAAAAACCACCTTTGCTCGAATCTTGTGGAGTAACTAACAATGCGGCCTGCTCTTTAATTTCAACCTGCAAGACATCGTTAGGTTTTACTAAGTTAGCGGTTAAATTACCAGCGGTCTCAAACTTTCTTAAGGCATCGACTAAGCCAATGACACCTGCCGCCACGGCGGCATTGTCTGTTGGTTGTAGAGTACCCGCTAAGGCACTGACCGCTTTAGCTGGACTATTGACCTCGGTGAATTGTGAGTCATCAAAAGATGATATTGCTTGTGCTAAACCAGTCACGCGAGTGCGTAAATCGTCTTCAATAATACTGCCACTTTCTGATACTGAGTCAGCCACCTGACTATCATCCACAACAAACCAAACATCGGCTAGTTCATGCGTTGCACCATCTGAGGTCTGATAATTTGAGACTAAACCTACTAAGTTTCCATTATCTTTGATAGTTACTTGTTCTGAAGTTAGATTTAATTTGGTTATGTTTAATGAATCCAGTGTTAATAACTCCTCTTTTGCACTCACACCGTCTGAGTTTTTATCAACCCACACTTTTAACTCATTCCACTCTTTATCTGCTGACGTAAGCAACTGGTCTTTATTGCTATCTAACTCAGCTAACGCAACAAAACCATCAGTGGCTTGCTGCTTATTTGCCAGTACCGTTGCGCTACCAAACAATTCTGAACCGTCATTAATAATGCCATCATTGTTTCGGTCAAAGACTAATAAACCATCTTCAGAAGATACCCAACCCGTATTGATTTTATTACCTGTCGCCAATACATCAAATGTAGTGCCTTCAGTGATACTTCTGGTTTTGACGCCATCATTATTAAGATCAAGTATTAAAGGAGTGCTTAAGTCTAAAAACGCTACTTGACTGGTTGTTAACGCTTGTATTTGTGTTGAGGACAATGCTTCAACCTGTATTGTGGTTAAGGTTTGTAATTGCGTTGTCGTCAAACCAGCACTTAATTGTGTGGTTGTTAAGGCCACGATTTGAGTCGTTCTTAAGACAACTAAATCAGATGTTTCCAAGCTTGCTATTTGTGTAGTGGTTAACGCATTGATAACACTCGTAGTTAAATTACTCACTTGAGTTGTTGTTAACGCTTGAATGGCTGATGTAGTTAAATTTGACGCCTGAGTTGTCGTTAACGCCGCTAACTGAGTGCTATTTAACACCTGCAAATCAGTTGTTTCTAATTTTGCTAATTGTGCTGTGGTTAACGATGCTATGGCTTGCGTGCTTAAGCTGCTTACTTGACTGGTGGTTAAGGCAGGAATCGCGACGCTGCTTAGACTGCTGACTTGCGTTGTTGTTAACGCCCCCAGCTGTTTGCTGGTTAAGGCTTGTAAATCAGTTGTTTCTAATAAGGCTAATTGCGCTGTCGTTAACGCGGCTATCGCTTGCGTGCCTAAGCTACTGATTTGTTTTGTGGTTAACGCAGGAATTGCGATGCTGCTTAGATTGCTGACTTGTGTGGTGGTTAACGCTGCAAACTGA
>CAJAQT010000202.1 GCA_903944165.1 uncultured Methylococcaceae bacterium
GCCTACATACATGTGTTGTCCCTTATTGCCTACGATTACGCAATAAAATAGTGCTGGTAAACACCCGTCGAAGGGCATGGTCGGCAGGCGTAATCACCTGATTATTAAGTAGGTAAGGCACTGGATGATTAGTTTGTTCGGGAGCAATAACCACCACACTCACACGCACCGCCATAACTTGTTCCATCACTAAACCTTCCGTACCAGCCGGAACAAAATAATTGGGCACGCCATCAGCATCGGTATCCGCACCAAACAGCACCTGAAGATTATCAACATCCTCCACAACCTCGGTAGCGTTTGCTGTGCCTACTTTTTTAAACAAGGAGGATTGAGTAGATTCCCCTGTATTAAGATAATAACGTATCAGCGTGGACGGCGTGTCCGCACTGGGCGTAGCGCACTCCGCAGTCGACCACTCCATAGCAATAGTATCTGAGCTATTGATACCACTGGCATCAACACCATTAATCGCGTTGGTTAAGGCAAAGCCATTATCCAAACAGTTACGAAAGCCTGCATTCACTAAATCAGTGCTAATAAAAGACAGGGCGAAGCGCCCATTTTCCTGAACCCTCGCCATGCTTTCCAGCATACGATTGGTCTGTTTACTATTGATAAACACCTGCACCACCCCTGAAATCAACACCGTCCCAATAAGCATGGCGATTAACAGCTCTATTAAAGTCATCCCGGCGTATTGTTTAGCACATGTCATAACTGAAAATGCACCGTTGCATGTGAAAAAGCTAAGCCACCGTGCAAATCATCCCAGGTTAACGTTAATGTATAGACGCGCCCTGCCAAGCTTAAACTCACCCGTGCCTTAGGTAACTGCTGCTGCACCGTCTGATACCATTCAAACATATCATGTTCAGCCAAAGCTTCTGGACTACACCCAGACACGGTCAAACACTCAGGCTGTGCGCCCGCGCTGGCAAAAGACAGATTAAGATAGCCTAACGCGGCCTGTGGATTACAGCGCATTCGTTCAGCTAAATCACTGATTAAAAAAGATGCTTGACTGCGTTGATAGGCACTTTGATTGTAGTGCAAGCTGGTAATTTGTAATGCCGCCAAGCCCAACAAGCCTCCCGAAAGAATCAGTAAAGAAATTAACACCTCAATTAAGGTAAAGCCTGTTGCGTGTTTCATGACTTAAAAACCAGACACACAAGTTGTGACTTCATTATTAAGTGATTTTTCATAGAGTCCATTAGCGTTAGCATCCTCAGCCATACGAATACGCCCCACATTATTGATAATAAGTAAGCGCGAGGTATAGGGTTCAGCAAGATCATTATTATCTTTGTTATCACACAACATAAAACTTCCCGTAGTACTGCTTGCCCCAGAGCTTAGGTAACGCACAAAATGAGTAAAATTACCATTACCACGCAAGGTAAACGTCGCAGGCAAAGCGCCATGACTATGAATAATCATTTCATCCGCATTAAGTTGACCATCAGCATTATCATCAACAAACACCGTCCAGCCGTCCTCCCATTGCTCTACTGATTTACGCACCGTAACCGATACACCGCGTTTAATTGCCTCACTACGCGCCAAGATCAACGAGCTTAAAAAGTCATTAGCATACGTGCTTAAACGATTATTGCGCAACGCATCAGTAAAACTGGGCACTGCCATAGACACCATAATTCCTGCAATCGAAATCGTCACCATCAGCTCTATTAACGTAAAGCCCTCGTTGTGGAAATATGTTTTCATCACTCACCGTTACCCTAAAACATCAGCCAAACTTAAATAGTAACGTCCAGGCCGAACCCCACTGCCATTAAGCCAAGGATTAATGTTTTAAAAAATCAATATGTTATGAGTTTATACATCGCCTCATTTGATCAACTCATGACCAGCTCAGCCCGCTCTTTTTCAAAGGGGGAAGGCTGTTTTCATAACATGTCAGAAAAAAAGCCAATCATTCCCCCCTTTGAAAAAGTGGGGTTAGGGGGATTTATAAATATAACTACCTGCTTTATAAACGATTTTCCTTGACTTAAAGACTGCGAGGCGGAACCTGCATGCCTCAATTACCTTGATTGTCCTAATAAAAATGGCTGAAGCACTGCCTGAATTTCAACGCATTGTTTAAAAAGTATAGGTAACAATGTCAATTTGTCTAATGTAAACACTGCAAAAATAAGCGACCACACAAATTTATGGCTAAAAAAGCACACAACACCCCCAATTGATATATCCCCCATTTTTTTAAAACAATTTTGCCTGATTTTGCTTAAAAATGAACTTTTTTTAAATAAATTTTAAAATTTTTTTTTCGTTGATTTATAAAGGAAAAATCACTAAAAACCACTAAAAATCACCCTATAACATTACACAATATAAGCTAATTAGAGGCAAATACCCTCCAAATTGGACGTTCATTAGACGATGGGATGATAGTATCTACGGCGTATTTAATCCCCTAGAGATTCAACTCTATTTTTACTTATTTAAATCAATAGAATAGATGCTAAAAATTAAATACAAAATAACGCGTAAGTTAAACATCCGCAGAGTAAAGCCTGTTTTTTTGTTTGACTTGGGCGAGCAAAACATCACCAACTATAAAATATTAATCAATAACTTAAAACAGGAACACAACAATGAAAAAATTATTTTTAGCACTAGCAGTTACCTCATTAATATCAGGTTGTGCGACACAAACTTTTCCAATTAACCCCAACTTATCGTCATCAACCATTCCTACTCAAGAAGATAGACAACCTTTTTTCATTGGTGGTTTAGGTCAAACACAATCAATGAATGCTGCTGAAATTTGTGGCGACTCAAGTAAAATTATAAAAGTTGAAACAGAGCATACTTTTCTTGATGGTTTCCTTAATTTCTTATCATCTGGTTTATATACACCTCGCGTAGCACGTGTGTATTGCGCAAAATAATGTATTACTAATTTAATAACAAACCTCAAATTAAAAAAATTTGGGGTTTGTTAATTCTTAAATCACAAGGAAAAAAATATGTATAAGTGCTATATAAAATTCAAATACGCTTTTATTGTAGGCATAATTTGCTTACAAACGGGCTGCATGACTGTTAATGAAGGTATGTTAAGAAAAGCAAATATTGTTACCCCACAAAATAACAAAGTAAGCATTGAAGTTAAAACAGGTACGTTAATTCAGAAACTAAACGGCACAGGAAGAAATGAAGGTCTTCTTTCTGGCACAACAGTTCTTAATGCTCTCAATACATCAATAATGACGCGCTGGAAAAGCAAAGACTTAATTGCTGACTACGGTTCTACTAACGATTTTAAAAATAAACCTGATTACACATTAACTGTTTCGGGTGAAAAAAATGAGGATGGCTCAATGACGGGAGCTGTACTTAGCGGTTTAACATTCATGCTTATTCCAGCAACAGCAACCGTAACATACGATTTAAATTTTGATTTTGTAAATAATCACACAAATCAACATTACAGCGTAACTGCTAAAAATGCTGTTACGACATGGATGCAAATTCTCTTACTACCTGCCTTACCATTTTCTTGGATTGGTTCACATAACATGCTAAATGACATTGCAGATTACACATATGATGAACTTCAAAAACAAGGGGCATTTAATGAGTAAAATGTTTTATTGCCTGAATTAAAAATCCATTTAAAAAATAGCTATTCTATTAAGCTGTAACAAAAAACCCATAAAATTTACATTTTCACTATAAATAAAACGTAACTAATTTTTTTATAACACAATGAAAGCATCAGAAACTAATTTTCAATCACTTATAGAAGGTACTAAACAATACATCGTTCCGTTATTTCAACGTCCGTACAGTTGGGATAAAAAACAATGGCAAGAGTTACTGACTGATTTAAACGATTTATATGAAAATGAAAATTCAAATACTCACTTTATTGGTTCAATAGTCACTATGCCTACACTTTCTAAAACAGAAAGTGTAACGCCTTATTTACTGATTGATGGTCAACAACGCTTAACCACTATTTTTATTTTATTAATTTTATTGCGTGATATTGCAAAAACACAAGGCAAACGCTTAGCAAATAAAATTGAAGACACTTTGTTAACTAATCAATATCTTGATGGTTTAGAGCACTTCAAATTATTACCCACTCAGCAAGATAGAAATGCCTTTATTAATTTAATAGAAGGTAATGAATCGCTACACAAAAATTGTGCAATTAATAATTGTTACCATTTTTTTAAAAAAGGTATTCGTCTATTAGACTGCGAGAAACTAAATCAAGTTATAGCGAATCGATTATCTGTCGTCAGTATTATCTTAGATAGCGAAGATAATCCTTATATTGTTTTCGAAAGTTTAAATGCAAAAGGACGCTCACTTACTCAAGCTGATTTAATTCGTAATTATTTTTTTATGAAGATAGATTTAAATCAACAAGAAAAAATTTATAATGAATATTGGCTACCCATGCAATCCTATCTTGGTGAAAATTTAACAGAATTCATCCGTCATTACTTAGCAAGTGATGGGCTTATTGTAAAAAAAGATGAAGTTTATTTCGTTTTAAAACAAAAAGTTGATCGAACTCAAGATGCATTAGCTGAATTAAATCGTATTAAACAATATTCAAAATATTACGAAAAAATAATTAATCCAGAAAAAGAAAATAACACGATTGTTTATATTAATTAATCACGCCTTAAACGTATA
>CAJAQT010000203.1 GCA_903944165.1 uncultured Methylococcaceae bacterium
AGAAGCGCGTAGGGGGGGGGGTACTATCGTCATGCAAGCTTGAAAGGCTTGCTAACGTTACAATTTATTATTCGAGGAATTATTATGAAAACTTTAAAATTCAAAAAAGTATTTGCACCTGTTAAAGGTACTACCCAAACAGCTTGCTCTTTACAAGGTGGCTACGCTCGATAAGCGTAACTTTTTAAGTAACTGATGTTACGCACCGACTAAGAACTATCAATAAGTTACATCTATTTTTTGCTTTGTAAGTTATTGATTTCTAGTTTACCTGCGTAACATCAGTTAAGTAAAAGATATGGGCGCATTTCGCGCCTATATTTTTGTCTATTGAAAACTTCGGGACAGAAAATGAACGAATACAATTTATTAAAATTAACATCCGATTTGGGCAAAATGTACGTTTTCGATGCTTTAACAAATGACATTTTTTCAATTGAAAATGACGAAGATTTCAATTCAGTTTGCATGGCAGATTTTGGTCACGATACTGATTTGAGATTACATCCGCTTGAATTTTCTGAAATAGAAAAAGAAGTGTCAGCAAATGCTAAAACACTAATTCTTGAAATTACCGAAGAATGTAATTTGCGTTGTACTTATTGTGTTTTCGACGAAAAATATATTTCTGAACGGAATCACAGTAATAAAACAATGTCTTTGGAGCTTGCTTTTGAGGAAGTGAAAAACTTTTATAATCGTACAAATCAAGAAGAAGGCTACATTGTTTTTTATGGTGGCGAACCATTACTTGCGTTTGAAACGATTAAGAAAATAGTTGATTACGCCAATCAAATTTCAAATCGCCGTTTAAAATTTTCACTAACGACAAACGGATTAGCTTTATCAGAAAACAAATTTGATTTTTTAATCGAAAATGATTTTTTGCTTACTGTAAGTTTAGATGGTGACAAAGAAACACACGACAAACAGCGTGTTACGGTAACGGGTAAAGGCTCTTTTGATGCAATTACCAATAATTTGAAAAAACTGAAAAACTATAACGCCCAATTTTTAAAAAATAATGTTTTGATAAATTGCGTTATTTCTGACGCTAATGATTTATCGAAAATAAATCAGTTTTTCAAAGACAACGACTTTGCCGAAGAATCTTTACGTTTCTCACCTATTTTGCAAAATAACGTTGCGATTGATGGCTATATTACAAACAGCATTTCACTTGAATCGGTTAAAAAATCATTAAAAGCTGGTTTCTTACCTGTAGAAAATCATTTTTTAGATAGCATTCTCCAAAAAATTCAGTTTAGAAAATTAGATGACGAAGCACGTTTAGGTAAAAAACTTTGCGTACCTTTTGCTAATCGAACTTATGTTAGAGCAGACGGTTCAATTCAATTTTGTGAACGTATCGAAAATTACGGCAAATCAAAAAATGAATCTATAAATTTAGCTGCCAAATCTGAAACCATTTATAGTGAATTTAAAACGTTTAAACAAGAAACTTGCAGTAAATGTTTTGCTTACAATTTTTGTGAAATGTGTCCCGCGTCGTTTATTAAAAATAGTCAATTTGATAATGAATTGGCAAATGCTAAATGTGGTCAATATCGACAAACTGTTAAGCAAGCGTTGCAAATTTACATTAACAAAATGGAATGTGAAGAGGTTGAACAATGTTAAACACAAATCAACTTGCTAAATTGCATATTGAATTGTGGAACGGTTTGAATGAGATGTTTAATTCAAAAGATAAAATTTTTCCTTGTCTTTATGCAATCAGTTCATTTAACAAGAAAACAATGTATTTCGGCGTTTCAAATCAAACAATATCAATTGAAGACTTAGCAAATGATTTAAAAGAAATGTCGTTGTTATTGGATGAAAAGCGCGACGAAAAATCAAAAACGTTTAATACCTACATTCATATAATTCAAAATCACAGCGTCGAAGATGTACGAAAATTTTTAATTAACTTGTTACAAGCGTTACACAAAGTTGATGAAAAAGACTGGCTAGAAAATGCCACTAAAGATATAAATTCGCCAGATTTTGAATTTTGTTTTAACAGTAAATTATGGTTTCCCGTTTTGCTTACACCTAATCACCCTTCAACAATTCGGCGCAGCCCTTTTACCTTAATTGCTTTTCAACCTAGTGTTACGTTTGATTACAACAAACAAACCAAATCAGAGTTTTATCAGCGAATGAGAACATCAATTCATTGCCGTGTTGATGATTTTTATGGCGAAGGCAGACCTTATTATTTGTCTAATAAATCAAGCGGCAAAAACATTGTTCAATTTATTGGGGCGGACTTATCTGAATTTGATAGCAATTATTGTTATCCAGTTATTGGTGAATGTGATGTATAAGATAGAAAATGTAAGTATTTCATTGTTGTTTGGTTTAATTTTATATGTCATGTTGGAAATAATTTTGCATTATTTAAGCATGAATAAGACAGCAAAAGTAAAAAGAACGTTACCTTATTATGCCGTCATTTCTATTGGATATTTTATTAAAGATTGTTACAAAGGAAATTCAAAAGATATTGTTCGAGGGATGTTTATTGAAACATGTAATTTTTGGAATTTCATTGTTAGCTTTGTATTGCTGATAATTTCCCTTGTTGTTGCTTTTGCAAAGCCAGATTATTTAATTTACTTAGTTGGATTTAATTTTTGGCGTTTTTATTCTCGCAATTCTGAAATTATCTTGGCATTTGGTTTCGATGTTTTGAACAAAAAACCTACAAAAACAGGTGATTACTTTGATAAGTTTGACAGACTAAGACTTGCAGTTGTTAGTTATTTTGAAATATATCTTTATTCAGCTTCGTTTTATATGTCGTTGCCAATTGGTAATTGTGAGAGTATTTCGTTAGGACTTAAATCTATATTGATGTCTTTTGCAATTGGTTCTTTAACAAATGTTGCTTATGCCCAAGATATATTATCCAAACATGATTGTTGTTTTGATTTTTCTTCTGATTGGCTGCAATTACTGCCTTTTTTTCAAATAATTGCAACTTTGAGCCTAATTGTTTTAAGTTTAACAATATACATTTCAAGAGAGTCTTCTAAATTCAAAAATAAAAAACATCCTTGGTCATTATTGTAAAAAACCCAACTCACCTCACGGTAAATCGGGGCTTTTGTCATTCAAAGCAAAAAGGCATTTAAACCCACATAATTACATCATGCCACCCATATCAGACATACCATGACCTTTGTCATCGCTAGGCGCATCAGCAATCATCACTTCGGTGGTGAGCATCAAGCCCGACCACAGAAGCCGCATTTTTCAACGCAGTACGAGTGCACTTTTACATAGTCTAAAATCCCCATTTCAATCATGTCGGCATATTGACCAGTTGCCGCGTTGTAACTAAAGTTTACCAGAACCTTTTTGTACTTCGTTGAACACAACCGACGGTTCATCGCCAGCATTCTCAACGATTTGACGTAAAGACTCCTCCATTGCACGACGTAAAACGCGGCTAAAGCCGCTCCCACTTTTGTTAACAAATTTTTGCATGACTACTTAAGCGCATAACTTAAGGCTCAGGAGAGGGCTTATTTTTAATGGCTTGATAGGCTTCTAAGGCGTGCTGTCTGGATAATTTTAAATCCACCAGTGGATAAGGATACGTTTGCCCCAGCGTAATCCCAGCTTGACTCAGTATTGATAACGGTGCCGCCCAAGGTTGATGAATAAACGCGTTGGGTAAGTGTTGAAGCTCTGGGCAGTAATGACGGACGTAATCACCTTCAGGATCAAACTTTTCGCCTTGTAAGACGGGATTAAAAATTCTGAAAAAAGGCGCAGCATCTGCGCCAGAGCCTGCAACCCATTGCCAGCTTGCACTGTTTGCAGCTAAATCGGCATCCACTAAACATTCCCAAAACCACGCCGCACCGTGTTGCCAATGAAGGCGCAGGTTTTTAACTAAATACGAGCCAACCAGCATACGCACACGATTATGCATAAAGCCTGTTTGCCATAGTTCGCGCATGCCTGCATCAATAATAGGTACACCTGTTTGCCCACGTTGCCAGGCACGCAGTTTTTCATCTGCTGGACACCACGCAAAGTCGTTAAACTTTTTATTAAAATTTTGGCTAGGTAAGTCAGGGAAGTGATACAGCAGGTAATGGCTAAATTCTCGCCAGCCTAATTCGCTTAAAAAACAGTCGTTGGCATTATCTTCTGAATTGCTTGACGCGTGCGTTAAGACTGCATGCCATAGTTGATGGATGGATAACTCACCAAAATGTAAATATGGGCTGAGTGAAGACGTACCGTTAAGACTGGGAATATTGCGTGCCTGTGGGTACTGTTGAATCGTATGTTCTAAAAAAGCGGCAAGGTGCTGTTGAGCCGCCTGTTCGCCTGGCTCCCAGCGTTGGGCTATCGTGTGATACCAATTAATTTTAGGTAGCAAAGCCAAGCTGTCAATACCTTGATTTAACTCAGCAATAGCTTGATACACTGGATTTTTTGGTGCGTCAAGAGGCAGGCGTGGCGGTGGTGCGGTTAAGCAGCCCTTGCGATAAAACGGCGTGAAGACTTTGTATACAGTCCCTGTTTTAGTCAAAATCTGCCATGGTTCCCACAGTAAACTACCGTTAAAACTGTGCACGGTGTAGCCTGCTTGTTTAAGGTGGGTTTTAATGTGTTTATCGCGCTGTATTTGCCAAGGTTCATAGCTACGATTCCAGACCACCTGTGTTGCACCCGTGTGGGCAAGTAAGGTCAGTAACTGTGACAAGGGCTCGCCACTGAGCACCGTTAAGCTATGATTAAGCGCCTTGTTAAGTGCCAATAAAGACTGCTGAAGCCACCATTGACTGGCGCCACCCAAAGCAGAATCTGTAGCATGCGAACGGTCATAAATATAGACAGGAAATACTGTACTACTTAAACAGGCGCTCACTAACGCTGGGTTGTCATAAATACGAAGATCTTGTCTAAACCACATCAGGGTTTTATCTGTTGCTAAGCTCATGGTGTCTTTAAAAGAGTTGCTGTCAGCAGGAGTAAAAAACCTTGGCCTTGTTAGCGGATGGCTAAATAGTTACCAAATTATTTATCTGTACGTCTATTAAGCATAGGTATCTACACAGCTTTTGACCCTAATTAAAACAATTAGTTACAATGATACTAAGCGCCCTCTCCTATTGGAAGGGGTTGTGGAGAGGAGAATAAAATCAAGCAGTTATATTTCCCCTCATCCCAGCCTTCTCCCTTTGGAGAAGGGGCAACGTTACGTGTGTAGAGAGGTATGCTTATTAAGTGCGTAAGTCACGTTCAATCTATTTCATTAAGCAAGGCCATCATGTCCTGAACCGACATTTTACCGCTCACTTCACCACCTTCCAGTAAGCTGTTCGCTAGGTCTCGTTTGTGTTTATGCAAATCAACAATTTTGTCTTCAATGGTGTCTTTTGCAACCAATCGGTAAATTGTCACGGGACGTTTTTGCCCCATTCGATGCGCCCTATCTGAGGCCTGATCTTCCACCGCTGGATTCCACCACGGATCCATGTGAATGACATAATCGGCAGCAGTCAGGTTTAAGCCTGTACCGCCTGCTTTAAGGCTGATTAAAAACAAATCGCCCTCGCCTGCCTGAAACGCGTTCATCGCTTTTTTACGTTCTGGCACGGGCGTTGATCCATCCAGATAATGATAGCCGATGCCTTTTTGGTCGAGGCGTTCACGAATCAGGCTTAAATGTCCAACAAACTGACTGAACACCAAAGCTTTATGGTTGTTTTCTAGTAATTCATCGACTAATTCTTCAAAGGCTTGCAGTTTAGAACTATTAAGCAGGCTTTCAGGCATGACTAATCGTGGATGGCAACAGGCGCGACGCAGCTTCATGATTTCTGCCAACACTTTCAGCTGCGGATTGCCTTGTTCTTTCGACGCGTTAGCAATGGCTTGCATGGCGTTACGGCGCAACGCTTCATAAAAACTGCGTTCGTCGGCACTCAGTTCAATATGCAGTGTCACTTCAGTGCGAGGCGGCAATTCGGTCAGCACGTCGTTCTTCAAGCGTCGCAAAATAAATGGGCGCAACAGTTTTTTCAGGCGTTGCTGCACGACGTGATCTTGGTTGTTTTCAATGGGCTGTGCATAACGTTCATTAAATTTGCTTAAAGAACCAAGTAAACCTGGATTGATAAAATTGAATAAATTCCATAATTCACCCAAATGATTTTCTATCGGCGTACCGGTGGTAATCAATTTAAAATCGGCTTGCAAGGCCATTGCCGCTTTTGAACGTTTGGTCATGGTATTTTTGATTGCTTGTGCTTCATCAGCAACCAGCGTATGCCAATGCTTTTGCGCCAAGCGTTCGCCTTCGGTTTGCAACAAACCATAACTGCACACGATTAAGTCGAAGGCCTCGGCATTATCGAGCATGGCTTGCCGGTCACCGTAACCAAAATGCTGCACATTGAGGGTGGGCGCAAAACGCTGGCACTCTTCCAGCCAATTGATACACACTGAAGTGGGTGCCAGAATCAGTGTAGGGCCGTCGGGTGCGCGTGACAAAATCAACGCCAACGCCTGCACGGTCTTACCCAAGCCCATATCATCTGCCAAACAAGCACCTGCTCCCCAATGCGCTAGCCGCGTCATCCATTGATAGCCTTCACGTTGGTAATCACGCAATTCACCTTGCAGCGTGGACGGCAGTGTTGGGTTTAAGTCGCTAAGCTCATTGAGGCGTCGTAACTGGTCTTTCCACTGCTTACTGGCACTGATTGTCATGCCGTCAGTTATGTCATCAAGTGCCTGTGCGGCTAACGGATGAAAACGAATTTTATCGTCCTGCACGTCGCCCAAACCCGATAAATCATCAAGGCGTTGACGCAGTTCGCGTGTCAGGGCAATAATCTGCCCATCTTCTAATCTAAGAAAACGTCCAGACGAGCTGCTTAATAACTGCATTAAACGCTGCATATTAAAGACGTGCTCGTCATCGATTACCAACTCGCCTTCAACGCTAAACCAGTCACGTTCTTTACGCACCGAAAACTTTGCTTGCGTTAAGTCCACTTCGTGGCTAAGTTTTATCTTTTTGCCTTTAGGCCATTCCAGCACGGCAAAATCACCCAGAACTTGGCAATGTAGTAACGCTTCCAGTGCGGTTTCAGGGTCATCGAGCAGCCATTTTAAGTCATTATCTTTGTACAATTCTGGGCAGGCATCAAACAGCTTTTTAACGTATTTGTTCTCAAGTTTAAACTCGCGCGTGGTTTGTAATTGCTTGCCGTCGATATCCGCCAACACTGTCGCACCACCTGCCCCAGGTTTATATAGGGGGCCACCGTCACTGAACGGCTGTACAAAAACCTCTATCTGTATGCCCGGCCCGATGGGCTGCACATGAATATGCAACCGGCTATCGACGGGTACGTTAATAGCATTGTTTGACGAGCCACCAATATCCGACTGCACGGTCAGCATCGACGCAATTGACGAAATTGAATCAATAACCTGCTGACGTGCTTGAACAGGTACGATTAGGCCATCCTTACCCAATATTTCGGCGACTTGTCTATGCTGGTCATTAATGACATACAGTATTAAACCGTGGGCAGTTTTCTGAGCAATAATTTTTTGCCTAACAATCTGCGGTATCAGGGAAATATGCAAATTGGGCAGATTTTCTTTCACCAGTAATTGCGGCTGTGCAATGCTAATATCAACAGGAGAGCTGGCTTGCTCCTGTCCTGCCCAGTAAATATTGGGATGACCGACGGCCGCCAATAAACCATCCATCGATAACTCATAAGATTCTTTCGCGTAATAGGCGTAATGACTGCTATCTTTTTCAATGAAGATGTGTGCGCACACTTTACGGTCTTGCTCAGACAGATAATCATAATCCGCCTGCTCATGGTAGAGTTTTTTTAATGCGACCGGGCGACCTTTCGTCCAATGACCATTTTTGCCCAAACGCTGCTCTTTAGGCATTAAAGAAACGTCATCTTGTTCCAGCTTAATACTCCATATCATCCGCAATTCTTGCGATGGCGACGCTGCTGAAGAAGGGGGCTGAGTGCTTAATTGCGTCAGCGCTGTCAAGGCTCGCTCCCATACTGATACGATCGGCAATAAATCGATGATCTGAATAAACGGTGTTTCCGTATAGAATTTTGCAATCTGCTGGCAATCTTTATTGCTATAGCCCAGGCGTTGCAATAATGTTGAGCTGACTGCGGCATACCAAACAAAACCCAAGGCCTGCGCTTTTTGACAGTATTCCGCCAATTCTCCTAAAAAACTCTTCCTAGCGGGGTCAAGCATCCAGTCGGCCTCACCTACCCAATACAATATCAAGGCATTAAACAGGCGTTCGTAGGTATTATTACAACTCGCATATAAATATAGGCATTGTTCAGGTTTTAATTTAGCCTGATAGACATCAATGGCCTCCTTTAAGATAATATTTAAGCGATTAAATTCACTATCACCTACTTTCAATATCATGGGTAAATGCTGTTGTTTAAGGTACAACATACTTTCACCCGTTTTTGAGCGCAATAATGCCAGACTAAAAAAAACGCCGTGCAACCCGTAGAGTGTAATATTGCGCTTGCCGGTATCTTTCTTCATTTGCTTGAGTGCGGCATAAAATAAAGTGATGGCTTCATCATTACGGTTTTGCAAAAAACGCACCGTTGCCAAGAGCTTCAAACCCTCCCCCGAAACATCACCGTCCAACCAGAGTTCGGCATCCTGAAAATTACCTCGCCACAAGCGCTGTTCAATAACGGCATGGACAATTTCAGGAACCGCAGATTTACTTGCCCCAAAAAACTGTTCGAATAATTGATACGGTACTGAAATATCGCAAAATTGTCGGCAGTTAGTAGCAATCTGATATTTTAACGCACCATATTTAATCTGCTCTGGCAACGCCGCAAACCAATCCGCATCAAAATCTGTAAAAAATATTCTGTTGATGTGTTCAGCAAAATATGCAGGGAAAGTCGTATAAAGATCATCTGTGTTGGCAATAAATCCAAGCTCGTTACCTTGGTATAAAAACAACCGCATTTGTTTGGCAACGTGACTGGCGGCAACACGATGAGACGGATAATAATCATTGTGATCAATTAATAACTGTGCCAGTTTTTTAAACCAGGGTTCGGCAACGGCGCGGCGCATTAATGCCTCAGCTATATCAGCAGGGCAAATCCAGCCATCGCTGCTTACCTGAAGCAAATTTATCTTTTGTAATTTGATTTTTAGAAGATTGTCTACCAAACCTGATGTCGTTGGTTCAAAACTAGCTAATTTTATGATTAAGTTTCGTAAATTGGTTTGATCTATAGGCGCATAAACAACCGACAATACCATCAAAATTGCTTGTTCTTGCTTGGGAAGTTTATCAAAAGCAGTTAATAATTTAGTCTTCATTTATAACATGAGTTCCATGCGGGGTATCGTTCTGTAAACGGAAATATTTATCTAGGTTTTATATACAAGACATTAAATAACAATGCAATTTAATGATTTTAATTTTAGCTTTGTAGGGTGGATAAGC
>CAJAQT010000204.1 GCA_903944165.1 uncultured Methylococcaceae bacterium
CACCAAACTAACAATAGTTGAAATTGAAGCCTTGAAATAAAACCACGAAAATAATCAATGGGGTCGGAATAGATTTATTTGCAATTAAAATCCAGTTATTTTCCAGATGATGCTATGGCTTATCCAGTCTACGCTTCAAAACTATTCAAAATAATCGGTGAGTAATAATGCCACGCTATCGTCGCAATTGGCTTCATTCCTTATAACTCGTAGTGCGTTGAGCTACGCGGCTACTTGCTTTTCAGTCAAGCATAACGCCTGTTAATGGTTTTTATGTACGATGAATGTATGTCAGAGCACATTACATTCGCACCGTGCTTCTATCATTAAGTACGATATTCCGCATTAATTTTGACGTAATCATACGAAAAATCACAGGTTAATACTTCCGCGCTTAATGTTCCTCTTCCTAAGCTAACGGTAATGGTTATTTCTTCTTGATTCATTACTGCTTGTCCTGCTTCTTCGGTATACGCTAAATCACGTCCACCATGACTGACGATACATACCTCATTTAAAAAAATCGTTACGTTGTCTAACACTAATTCGTCAATTTCAGCTCTGCCTACGGCCGCTAGAATACGTCCCCAATTTGGATCGCTGGCAAAGAAAGCGGTTTTAACTAAGGGCGAATGGGCGATGGTTTTTGCCACACGAACAGCCTCTGCTTCGGTGCTTGCCTCGTTAACGACAATACGCATTAACTTTGTTGCGCCTTCGCCATCACGAATAATTGTTTCTGCTAGGGCTTTACATACCGCCATGACGGCCTCTGCAAAACATTGATACTGTGCCGTTTCGGGCACTAATTCAGTGCACATGGCGGCACCTGTTGCGACCAAAACACAGGCATCATTGGTGGAAGTGTCGCCATCAACGGTTATACGATTAAATGACTGTTCAACTGCTTCCGCAAGACAGGTTTGCAGATGGGTTTGGGCAATTTTTGCATCCGTGCCAATAAACGCTAATAGCGTGGCCATATTGGGATGAATCATTCCTGCACCTTTAGCAATGCCAGTAATGGTGATGGTTTCAGTTCCGATTGCCACGTGTGTGGATACGCCTTTAGGAAAAGTATCGGTGGTCATAATGGCATGCGCCGCTTTTTCCCAGTGCTGCGCGGCTAAATCTGCCACCGTGCGTGGTAGCGCACGTGCAATTTTTTCTACAGGTAACGCTTGACCAATAACGCCTGTTGAAAAGGGGAGCACTTGCTGTAACGTCCCTCCAGTTAAGTCTGCTAAAGACGCACAGGTAGTGAATGCGTCCTGCAAGCCTTGCTGACCAGTGCCAGCATTAGCATTGCCTGAATTTACGACTAACCAACGTGGCGCATGTGCTAAATGCATTTTTGCCACCTGTACGGGAGCTGCGCAAAAAGCATTTTTAGTGAACACCGCAGCACATTGCGTTTGGGCAGTAAATGCCATGACTAATAGGTCATCTTTACTGGTTTGTTTGATGCCTGCACAGGCGGTTCCTAAGGTAATACCCGCTACTGCATGCAGTGTGGGTAAAGAATTATTTCCTACGGCCATATTATCTCGCTTGTTAAATATAAAAATATCCTGCTACTACGAAAGTGTAGCAAGGCTTACTAAATGAACATGAAATCAGCAGTTTTCATGATGATAATTGTCATCAATACGGTATTTAAGACGCTTGCAGTTAATCATGCTGTTCCTAGTCATAATGAGCATCACTGGAATTTTTCTGTATACATTTTTTTCTCCGTTAATTTTTTCTTAACGTTACGTATAGCCGATGTTTTATTCCTGTTAAAAGCTTTTTAAGCAATGACTTAGGAACGCGCACGAAATAAGTTGGGCATGTGTAGGAGCGATAGATTCGCATCCGTGTGCTTGCTTGCGTTATTTCATGCTCATTCCTTAGATTGCACTTAAATAACGCCCTTTTCCAGCACTGGAATAACCCAATAATGAATACCTGCCCCCGCGAATTCTTGTTTTAATTGAACAAGAAGTTTGCTTAGCCCAGCTTTATCGACATACATCTGAAAGCGTATTTTTTTCTGTCGCCCCATCACTTGTTCGGCGAGCGATAAGGGTTGGCTGCTATTATCATGATGATGCGCACTAACGTGAAAACTACTAAAGCCATGGGTTGATTCAAGCATTAATAAACTATCAACCATAGCTTCTTCTAAGCTGGTGGGTACATTTAGGGTCACTAAAAACTCAGTATGACTATGGTTCATAAGACTTTCTCTGACAAATTTGAAGTTTCACGGGCAAACGCTTGATACAGCATGGGCAACAAAAATAAAGTTAAAAATGTTGAGGAGATTAAGCCACCAATGACCACAATTGCTAACGGTCGTTGAATTTCAGACCCAGGCCCTGTTGCAAATAATAAGGGAATTAAGCCAAAGGCAGCGATTGTTGCCGTCATGAGTACGGGTCTTAAGCGTCGTGCTGCACCTGTTTGTACTACTTTAGCTATGTCCATACCCGTTGCCAGTAATTGATTAAAATAACTGACCATTACTACGCCGTTTAACACCGCAATACCTAGTAAAGCAATAAACCCAATCGATGCTGGTACGGATAAATATTCACCCGACAACCATAATGCAAAGACGCCGCCAATCATGGCTAAAGGAATATTAGATAACACCAAACCTGCTTGTCGAATTGAGCCAAAGGTGGAAAATAATAAAAGAAAAATTAGACTCAACGCAATAGGAATGACGATGGTTAAGGTCGCCGCTGCACGTTGTTGGTTTTCAAATTGTCCTCCAAACTCCAGCACATAACCCATGGGCAGCGTTACTTTATCAGCCACAGCTTGACGCGCCTCTGCCACAAAGCCTACTAAATCTCTGTCTTTTACATTACTGCGCACGACGGTAAAACGCTGTCCGTGTTCGCGCCCAATCGTCACTGCACCATCTACTTTTGCCAACTTGGCAACTGCTGTTAAAGGCACATGTCCGCCATTGGGTAAGGTGATTTGCAGGTTATCAAAATTGGCCATATTACTATTACCTCGTAATATTAACGGTGTACGTTTTATACCTTCTTGCACAATACCTAAGCTTAAGCCTTCTATTTGTGCGCGTAACAAGGTTTCAATACTGTCACTGCTTAAGCCCAAACGTCCTGCTGCGGTTTTATCAATACTGAGTTGTAAAAATTGCATCCCCGCATTTTGTTTAACAAACACATCACTTGAGCCTTTAATATGTTTTAAGACCTCTGAAATTTCAACGGCTTTTTCATTTAATACCGCCAAGTCAGCACCAAATAATTTCACTGCAACGTCACCCCGTGTGCCAGTTAACATTTCTGACACGCGCATTTCAATGGGCTGGGTAAAGCCAAACGCAATACCTGGAGTTTGCATCATGACCTTACGAATGTCTTCAATTAAATGGTCTTTATCTTGGGTATGCCATTGTGCTTTAGGTTTTAGTACTAAAAAAGTATCCGTTTCATTTAAGCCCATGGGGTCTAAGCCCAATTCATCAGCGCCCACTCTGGACACGACTGATTCAATTTCAGGAATATTTTTCAATAAGTTTTTCTGCACCTGCCCATCTAAGGCAACTGATTGTGCCAAAGTAATTGACGGCAATTTTTCTAATTGAATGATTAAATCCCCTTCATCCATGGTGGGCATGAAGGTACTACCAATCTGTAAAAATACCAGCACGGTAGCAACTAACAGGCTTGCTATGGTGACATATACTGGACGACTATGGTCTAAACACCAGGCTAATGAGGGTTGATACAGCTTGTGTAATTGCCTTGGCAACCACGGCTCTTCATGCGATACATTTTTAAGTAAATACGAGGCAATCACTGGAATGACGGTTAAGGACAGCAACAACGACCCACTTAAGGCAAACACAATGGTTAACGCAACGGGTGAGAATAACTTACCTTCCAAACCTTGCAAGGTTAGCAACGGCAAGAAGACGATAATAATAATTAAGATGCCTGAGGTTACGGAGACCGCGACTTCAGCCGTGGCACGATAAATTATATGTAACCTGGGTAAGCGTTGAGAGTGCTGATTATGTGCTAAATGGGTGATTAAATTCTCTGTCACCACGACCGCAGCATCCACTAACATACCTATAGCAATTGCCAAGCCTCCTAAGCTCATTAGATTGGCGGACATTCCCATAAAATGCATCAACATAAAAGTAAACATAGCTGCTAACGGCAATACTAATGCAACGACTAACGCGGCCCGTAAATCACCTAAAAACAGCAGCAGTAAGACAATCACTAAGGCAATGGCTTCAAGTAAGGCATGCAGCACCGTACTGATGGCGTGATCAACTAAATCACCTCGATTATAAAAAACCTTAACATTCACGCCTTCAGGAAAACTTTTGCTTAGTTCAGCTAATTTCTTTTCAATACCAACAATGGTTTGCCTAGCATTCGCACCGCGTAAGCCTAGCACTAATCCCGTAACGGCTTCACCTTCACCATTTTTACTGACCGCACCATAACGCGTTAAAGCACCAATTTTTACTTCAGCAATATCGCCGATGGTAACGGG
>CAJAQT010000205.1 GCA_903944165.1 uncultured Methylococcaceae bacterium
AACAACACCCTGGCTGACGCTGATGGCTTGGGCACTATTTCATATCAATGGTTTGCCGATGGCCAAGAGATTTCTGGTGCTACCGCAGCTACCTTGAAATTAGCGCAAGCTCAGGTGAGTAAAGTGGTGACAGTGCAAGCACGTTACACTGATTTATTGGGGACGAAAGAAAATGTTCTCAGTGCAGCAACTAGCTCTGTCGCTAATACTAATGACCTACCAACGGGTTCGGTCACCATTACCGGCACAGCTAAACAAAACCAAACCCTGACGGCAAACAACACCCTGGCTGACGCTGATGGCTTGGGCACTATTTCATATCAATGGTTTGCCGATGGCCAAGAGATTTCTGGTGCTACCACTACGAACTTATTTCTTGAGCAAGCCTTAGTAGGTAAAGCTATCGCTGTGCAAGCAAGCTATCTTGATAATTATGGAGCTAATGAAAACCGCATTAGTTTAACAACAAAAATAGTTGAAAATGTTAATGACACGCCATCTGGTAAAGTAACAATTACAGGCTCACCATTTAAAAATCAAACCTTGATGGCTAGCTATTCTTTAGAAGATAAAGATGGTCTAGGCCCAATTAGTTACCAGTGGTTTGCTAATAGTAAACCCATTAAAGATGCTACGGAGATCTCACTGACCTTAGCCCAAACACATGTACGTAAATTAATTACAGTAGGTGCATCTTATACAGATTCATGGGGTACTGATGAATTTGTACTCAGCTCGGCTACAGATAAAATAAGCGTCTCGGATAATCACCTTCCTCAAGGTAAGCTAACTATCAGCGGCAATCCACGTCAAAATACAACGCTTAAAGCAGTAAGTTCACTTACTGATGCAGATGGACTAGGCACAATAAATTACCAATGGTTTGCCGATGGGCAAAGCATTTCTGACGCAACAAACAATACTTTATTTTTAAGTCAATTATTTGTGGGTAAAGCTATTACCGTGAGTGCCAGCTATACTGATTTATCAGATACCACCGAAAACGTAATCAGCTCAGCAACCTCAGTAGTTATTCGTGCTAATCAATTACCCTCAGGTACTGTTTCTATTGTTGGTAATGCTAAACAAAATAAGGTGCTACATATTAAAAATACACTTGAAGATAGCGATGGTTTAGGAGATTTTAGCTATCAATGGCTTGCTGATGGCGGGAGTATTTCTGGCGCAACAACTGACACATTAAAACTCACCCAAAAACATGTGAATAAAGCCATTACTGTTCAAGTAAGTTACACCGATTTACTCGGATCTAATGAAAAAGTCATCAGTCCAGCCACTCAAGATATTATCAATATTAATGATAAACCAACGGGTAAAGTGATTGTTTCTGGGTCAACTATCAAATCAGAAACGCTTAGCGTAAGTAATACCTTAAAAGATGTAGATGGCATAGGAAATATTAGTTATCAATGGTTGGCAAATAGCAAAGTTATAAAAAATGCCATAGCAACAACATTTACGCTTACTAACGCACAAGTAAATAAAACTATTAGTGTGCAAGCATCGTATACTGATTTATTAGGAACTAATGAAAAAGTAATCAGTGCGGCAACGGCTAAAGTCACTAATGTTGTTAAATTGCTTTCAACTGTGGAATCCAGTATTAATGCCAGTGATGATGAACACATCAACCTATCAACGCCTAATAGCGATCACTCACTTACTCTGATTGGAGGAGATACTCTGTTAACAACACACCTTTATCTTTTTTAATTTCTCTCTTATGATTAAACCAAGGGATGCTCTACTAATTTAAAGATTATTTCGCTTCAATGAGTGGTGTTATTAGCAATGATAAGATGTCCCGTTAATAAACCACTCTTATATAATATTGCATCACCCGTCACTTTTTTATTTGATATACCTATGCCTGATTCCTTTGTTCTGCACCCACAATTACAACATGATTGTATTTCGTTAGGTCACTTTCCGTTATGTCGTTTGTTATTACTTAATACCCATTATTTTCCTTGGTTTATTCTTGTGCCACAACGTCCACATCTTCGCGAAAGCTTTGAATTGAATTATGCTGATCGCCTGCAACTTAATGAGGAGTCTACGTACTTGGCTAAAACATTGGCACAAACCTACCACGCCGATAAAATGAATATTGCCAGTATTGGTAATATCGTCCCTCAATTGCATATTCATCATGTGGTTAGATACACTACTGATAGTGCTTGGCCTGCGCCGGTGTGGGGGTTTGCTCCGCTGGCCGCTTATTCTGCTGAACAAATTAATGCCCATAAAAATCTTCTACAAAAGACCTTAATCCACGATCAATTTACTCATGATTTAACAAGAGAGTTACCGCTAGCGCAATAGCGTCCGCAGCACAGCTACTCTAAACGCTAAACACATAGTTATCTTGTAAAAACTGTATTTATGCATGGCGACTCTGCCAATCTATCTGGTATCGGTTATAATCTTCACCATTATCATTCAGCAGTTTAAAAATAACGTCTCACTTTCAGAATGACACCAGAACAATTTAATCATTACGCCCAACAGGGCTTTAATCGCATCCCCATTAGCAGAGAAGTTCTTGCTGATTTAGACACGCCTCTCAGTGCTTATCTAAAATTAGCCAACGGTGCGTATTCTTATTTATTTGAATCCGTTCATGGTGGTGAACAATGGGGACGCTATTCCATCATTGGTTTACCCTGTGCAACCGTAATAAAAATTTATGGCCACAGTATTCAAACGGAACATAACGGCGTTGTTATAAGTACCGAACAACACCCTAATCCGTTGCACTGGATTGAAGACTTTAAAGCCACATTTTCTGTTCCCGACATTGCAGGTTTACCTCGATTCCACGGCGGTTTAGTGGGTTATTTTGGCTATGAAACGATTGCTTACATTGAACCCAAAGCATTGCAGCAACAAAAGTCTGATGCCTTAAATTGTCCAGATATTTTATTAATGGTGTCAGAGGATGTCCTCGTCTTTGATAATTTATCAGGCAAAATGTTACTGCTAACACACGCCAATCCTGCTGAAGAGGAGGCCTATTCTCGGGCACTCACTCGCCTAGAACAACTTGCCATTCGCTTGCGCGAATCAACCGCTAAACCAGAAAAACATCCCCAGCCCAAAAGCATCAACGAAACTGATTTTATTTCGGGCTTCACCCAGCAAGGTTTTGAAGCAGCTGTTAATAAAGCCAAAGAGTACATTACCAATGGGGATATCATGCAAGTGGTGTTATCTCAACGCTTATCGATTCCTTATACCGCTTCACCCTTAAATTGTTATCGTGCATTGCGCTGCTTAAATCCATCACCCTATTTATTTTATTTACACTTAAACGATTTTCATGTGGTGGGTTCGTCACCAGAAATTTTAGTCCGTTTAGAAGATGATACGGTAACGGTGCGTCCCATTGCTGGCACGCGTCGCCGAGGCGCAAGTCCTGAACTCGATATGGCTTTAGAGCAAGAATTACTTAGCGATCCTAAAGAGCTTGCCGAACATCTTATGCTTATTGATTTAGGGCGCAATGATACTGGGCGTGTCGCGCAAATTGGCAGTGTTCAACTTACCGATAAAATGATTGTCGAACGTTATTCACATGTGATGCATATTGTGTCTAATGTTACAGGCACGCTCCAAGCTGATAAAAACGCGTTTGACGTGCTTGCCGCTACGTTTCCTGCTGGTACGGTAAGCGGCGCACCTAAAGTACGGGCAATGGAAATTATTAATGAACTAGAACCCATTAAGCGTGGCATTTATTCTGGAGCCATTGGTTATATTGCTTGGTCGGGTAATGTTGATACCGCCATTGCCATTAGAACCGCCATCATTAAAGATAATACCCTCCACATCCAAGCAGGCGCAGGTATTGTCTATGACTCTGTCCCCACTAATGAATGGGAAGAAACAATGAACAAAGGACGCGCTATTTTTCGGGCTGTCGCTATGGCGGAAGCCGGTTTAGAAGGAGAACATCAATGACTAGGGCACTAACAACTACGCCAGCAAAACTTCCCCGCACCAAAGTGGTGATGGTGGATAACTACGATTCCTTCACCTATAACTTAGTACAATATCTAGGT
Organism: uncultured Methylococcaceae bacterium; assembly: GCA_903944165.1. GTDB lineage: Bacteria > Pseudomonadota > Gammaproteobacteria > Methylococcales > Methylomonadaceae > Methylovulum. The sequence continues at coordinate 4,086 of CAJAQT010000205.1, forward strand.
GAACTGGGCGCAGAAGTCATTGTCGTGCGTAATGATCAAATCACTCTCGAGGCGATTGCTGAACTAGGTGCAGACAAAATTGTGATTTCCCCTGGCCCTTGCACACCTAAAGAAGCAGGTATTTCTGTTGAAACTATTTTAAAATTTGCTGGGCACTGCCCCATTTTAGGCGTTTGTTTAGGTCATCAAAGTATTGGCTATGCCTTTGGTGGCGATATTATTCACGCAAAAAGTATCATGCACGGCAAAACATCTTTGATTTACCATAACAATACGGGGATTTTTAAGGGCCTAACTAATCCTTTTACTGCCACGCGTTATCATTCTTTAGTTATTCAACAAAGCACCTTACCCGAATGTTTAGAAGTCACCGCATGGACACAAACCCCCAGTGGTGACATTGAAGAAATTATGGGTGTTAAACATAAAGCATGGGCTATCGAAGGCGTGCAATTTCACCCAGAATCTATTCTTACTGAACATGGGCATGACTTATTAGGCAATTTCTTAATGACGCAAAATAGTTAAGTTCGTTTTTTAGTTTCTTTATTTCCCTTCACGCTAATGATGATTCAACACGCCTTAAACCAACTATTAAACGCTCAAGATCTTAGTGCTGAGACCATGCGCACCGTGATGCATCACATCATGACGGATCAGGTCAGCCCTGCACAACTTGCTGGTTTTCTTATTGCTTTACGCTGCAAAGGCGAAAGTATTGATGAAATTAGCGCCGCTGCAGAAGTGATGCGCGACTTAGCCACCAAAGTCCTTATTCAAGGCGAGCATATCGTTGACACCTGCGGCACTGGCGGTGATGGTGCCAATACTTTTAATATCTCAACAACCAGTGCTTTTGTGGCTGCGGCAGCGGGTGCGCAGGTTGCCAAACATGGCAATCGCTCGGTCTCGAGTCAGTGCGGTAGTGCCGATGTTTTAGAGGCAGCGGGCGTTAATTTAAACTTAACTGCTGAGCAAGTTGCTCATTTAGTTAATACTTTAGGCATTGGTTTTTTATTTGCGCAAAAACATCATGGTGCCATGCGCCATACCATTGCGGTGCGTAAAGAATTGGGCGTGCGCACCTTATTTAATTTATTGGGCCCCTTAGCTAATCCTGCCAACGCCCCTAACCAACTGATTGGCGTGTTTGCTCAGCACTGGCTTAACCCAATAGCGGAGGTGTTAAAAAAATTAGGTAGCCACCATGTGTTAGTGGTTAATGCAGAAGATGGTTTGGATGAAATTAGCATCGCTGCACCCACCCATATCGCTGAGCTACGGCATGGCAATATCGTAACCTATACCATTACGCCCGAACAATTTGGCTTGCCACGTGCCCCGTTATCAGAATTAACCGTTGCTAACGCTCACGACAGCTTGCAACGTATGCACGAGGTGTTTGCCAATACTCCCGGCGCAGCAACCAATATCGTCTTGCTTAATGCGGGTGCCGCCATTTATGCAGCTAATTTAACGCCTACGCTTGCTGAAGGCATTGCTCGTGCTCGCGACGTGATTGCCAGCGGTGCCGCCTTGCAAAAATTCACTGATTTAATCACTTATTCAAATACTTAAGTCTTATTTATTATGTCTACTCCGCCTACTATATTAACGACCATTCTTGCTAAAAAAGCCGAAGAAGTTGCTCGACGCAGACACGCAATGCCGATCAGCGCACTGGAAGAGATTGCTTCTGGGGTTGAGAAACCGCGTGGATTTTATCAAGCCTTATTAAGCAAAGTCGCCCTTAAAGACTCTGCTATTATTGCGGAAATAAAAAAAGCCTCACCTAGCCAAGGGGTAATTAGAGAGCATTTTAATCCTGTAAGCATTGCCCAAGATTATGCAAGAAATGGTGCTACCTGTTTATCTGTACTTACCGATAAAGACTTTTTTCAAGGCTCTGAAGCGTATTTAGAAATGGTCAGGAAATTCTGTCCTTTACCCGTATTGCGAAAAGACTTCATGATTGATCCTTATCAAATTTATGAGTCACATGCATTGGGCGCTGATTGCATCTTACTTATCGTTGCAGCACTTGAAGATAGCGTATTACATGACTTAGCCTCGCTTGCCAAACAACTAGGTATGGACGTGCTTATTGAAGTTCATAATCAACCCGAACTGGAGCGAGCGTTACGCGTAGAGACACCTTTAATTGGCATCAATAACCGTGACCTACACACTTTTAACACGTCGTTAAATACATCAATAGAATTGCAATCACTGGTTCCTGCAGACCGTTTATTAATTACCGAAAGCGGCGTACACACGATTGAAGACGTTAAAAAAATGCACGCTCACGGTATTCATGCGTTTTTAATTGGCGAAGCATTCATGCGTGCAGACAGTCCTGGACAAAAGTTACGCGAATTGTTTACACACTAAACAAATGATAACGGTTATTCAGCGCGTTAATTCTGGCAGCGTGACGGTCGAACAGAGGCTACTTGGTGAGATAAAACAAGGCATTGTCGCGTTAGTTGCGATAGAAAAACACGATACTGAAAAAACCGCCGAACGCTTAATCGAACGCATTTTAAATTACCGAATTTTTGCTGATGCTAACGATAAAATGAATCTTAGTGTGCGTGATATTCAAGGTGGTTTATTACTTATCCCCCAATTTACCTTGGCAGCAAACACTGCTAAAGGCAATCGCCCCAGCTTTACTGAAGGCGCACCGCCAGAACAAGGGCGTGCGTTATTTAGCTACTTATGTATTCAGGCTAAGCAACAGCATACGCCCGTTGCCTGCGGTCAGTTTGGTGCGGACATGCTTGTCGCCCTTATCAATAATGGACCGGTTACCTTTACACTCCGCGCTTAAAAAGACCATCTTAATGTGTCCTAACCCACTTTAAACCCGAAAAAAAATCCAGCAACACCACTCATACCCTTACTGGTAATGCTGGATAAGCGATTAACTAAAAAATCTCCTGACGTTTTAACCGTTGCCGTTGCCGATTGCGCAGCAGAGTGCAATTCAGTATCGGTGATACTGATTACACCAAAATGCTCACTCACAAATAGCGCCACACACACTGCACCGGCAATAAATAAAAACGTTTTCAACATTTTTTTTACAAAATACCCCACCGCCAAACCAATCGCGAAAGGCGTTCCTATATTCCCCATCAAAAACTCAGATGAAAAAAAGTCTGTAAAAGACGTATCATTAATTACTGTAGTATTCATAAATTGTACTGGTCAAGTATTTTTGGAAAGAATTTAAGTTACTTTTTTAAAATGTATCTACGCGCTGCTGGTGGTTGGTAATTCAGTACCGAGTTGATGCGTTGATTACTTTGTTCAGGTTAACTGAATTTAGGTCTTTTTGGGTAAATTCAAGGCGTGCAATGCAGTCAGGTCGATAGCGGTATATCAAATAATGTAAAAACAGGGCTAATATTCAGGGTCTCATCTGCCTTTTTTAGTCTCCGCTAGACTTAGCTCCGTGTGCTTTTTATAGCGTGCGAAGTAAAACTGCACGGTATCAATTCTTGTGGAGTCTATGTCTCGACACCTTGCTGAGTCAAGACGAAGTGACGAGGACGAGTTGGAATCGCCGAAGGCATTAGTGATTGCGTATATTTTTGCTGATTTTTCTAACAGTATGATCGAAAAAATCTTTCCCAAAAATAGCGATTCTCTTGACGACTAATTATAAGCTATCTTTCTTTAGGGGAATATTAGATCATTACACAAAAAATGCTGGCTTAACGGAGTATGATTTTTAAAATGATTCCCGCATTCGTTCGAACTGACATCATAGCGCGTTTGGCTCATGCCGAGGCGCAGCATCACATAAAAGTGCTCCTTGCCGTAGAGTCTGGTAGTCGTGCATGGGGATGTGCTTCGCCCAATAGTGACTATGATGCACGCTTCATTTATGTGAATCACCCTGAGTGGTATTTGTCGGTCGGACTGGAAGAGCAGCGCGATGTCATTGAATATCCGATTATTGATGACATTGATATTAACGGTTGGGACTTACGAAAGGCACTTCGCTTGTTCTGGAAGTCCAATCCGGCTTTTGTTGAGTGGATTCAGTCGCCTATCGTGTATAGGCAAGAGGGCAGCTTTACGGAAGCAGTGCGAAGCTTGTTACCCCAGACGTATTCCTGCGCAAGAGGGATTCACCATTACCTGAGCATGGCGAAGAAAAACTATCGAGGCTACCTTAGGGCCGATTTAGTGCCACTCAAGAAGTATTTTTATGTGCTTCGCCCTCTGCTTGCGGTTCGTTGGTTAGAGCAATATGGTACGCCTGCGCCTATTGAGTTTCGCAAGCTCTTAACTGTTATCGCAGAAAGGACATCTCTCCTCAATGCGATTGATGCCCTTCTGGAGTTGAAAATGGCTTCGTCAGAGCTTGGTCTGTCGCCTCAGATTCCTGAAATCCATTCCTTCATTGAGCAGGAGTTTGAGCGCCTAGCGTCCATCGAGCCTGCAAGGGAGACGCGCGAGATCGTGGTCGATGATCTCTCCTTGTTGTTTCGCAACATACTCAAAGAGTCTTGGAGCAATACATGAAGCCGCACGTAAGCCGCGTAAATAAGATTGTAGTGCCCATGATTCTGTTAGTTTCATGGGAAGTGGAATCGGTGTTGCTGCGCTGTCTAAAGTTTGATTGATTTCACAATTTTCAAAATCTATAATTGAATTGTCAGTGATGTTTGACGTAGCTGTTGTCGGGTCAAGCGTATTATCCAAAGCCGCCGGAGTACCTTTGGATGCACTGGCTTTATTAGGCTTTATGTAGGCAGTTATCAGCCAGTGATTTGTCTTGTTATTCCAACCTATTTTCTCCCCAGCCCTGCTATCTTTTTCATCAGTTAAATCAATTTCATGTTTCTTTTGATGCGTTTGATATATCTTTAAGCTAGAAATAAAACCCTGTAAATCCTGCAACACTTCTGGATGCCATTTTATTATTTTTGCTAATGCATGCCCTTTTGCGCGAAAGTCATCGCTTGTTTCACCCCAACGTAAATCAATGTCGCCAATGTCTTTATGATACAACGCAGCTATCGCAACGCCGCGCCCTTCTTTTGACAAGGCTTTGATAGCTGCTTTTGCATTGTGCTTGAATTGCGTAAAAACAGGTTCGTCGTCGAAGGTTGCGCTGTCTAAAATAGGTTTAACTTGGTTACTCACAAAGTCTTTAATTCTTTCAGCAAACCAGTTAATGTTGTGACCGTTATCAACATCAATATTTGCGGTCATAAACATTTACTGTCAGAGGATTTTTTAGCGATAAAAATGTAGGGATTACATTTCCCCCAGTTTTCGTACTCGCATATTCACCAGCATAATTGGGGGTGTCGGTAAAAAATGCACCAAGCCCCGAACCTACACCAACGCCGCCATCATTTTTTATATTAAACTCGCTAATGTCTGCATTTGTCCCATGATAGATAATTATCGGCTCGCCGTTTTCGTCGGTTACTTTTGAAACAGAATCAGCATTGACAACTTAAGCTGTCAGAATAGATACTACTGCCAATGGCAGCGTTATCGGACGAGCGGCTATCATCTCCCTAGCAAGATCAAGCATTTCCAATGCACCTGCCTTTAAAAAAGTCTCCTTTAGTTTTGCTATCTTTGTGTTCATGCTAGCCTTAAGCCGATTAAAATATGACAATCAGTTTAAGCTGTTGTTAGCGCGTGTTTTTGCGGGGTTTTCCTGTAAAAATTATTTTAGTTTGGGTATACTCGAGCGATTCAAAAAATAACTGGATTTCATCCCATGACGACAATAACTTTTGATACTCATAAATTTATTCGTACCCTTAAAGACGCTGGCGTTTCCGAAGTGCAAGCTGAGTCAGATTTAGCAACAAAGCGCGATATTGTCGACTTGCGCCGAGATATTGATGTTCGTTTTGAGCGCGTTGACGGCGAATTAAAACTAAACCTCTGGATGCTTGGCGTATTATTGGCGGGCGTTATTTCGCTGGTTTTAAAAGCGTTTTTTTAAGCCTAAAGATAAAAATCAAGATCATCCCGTCGATTCACAATATAGCGCAGGGTAAACGGGGGGGATGTTTATCACGCTTTCTATTCCGGTTATTTCCCAGGCCATTTTGACACTGCTCCCTAAACTAAATAATGCTTAGGACTGCTTTATAATTATCTGATATACATGGTTATTTTTGGATGATTATTGAATCATACTTGTTAAATCACATCATAGCTGTTGTAAGCCTGTTCACTTTGGCTATTTTCCTATAAAAATTTCCTAACCATTGACTGCATAGAGCTATTAATGAATAACCCATTAGAAGAACTTATTAATATTTGTTTAAGTGTTGAATTATTGTGCGAGTCAAGAAAACCAGAATTAACGCTAATAAGAAAAACTGGGTAAAAAACTCAAACCGTCAAAAAACAGGAAGCACTTTTTTAGCAGGCATAAAAAAAGCGGGTATCATAGCCGATAACCGCTTTTTTTAATTAAATTTGTTGTGGTGGGTCGCATGCGATTCGAACGCATGACCATCGCATTAAAAGTGCGGTGCTCTACCGGCTGAGCTAGCGACCCAACAAAGACCGCCTATTATACTGATTTTTTTTTATCTGACAACATTATTTGTAACGTGTTGGATCTTTAATTTCTGCTTCTTGAAATCCTATTTTTCGTAAACGACAAGCATCGCAGACATTGCATGCGCGACCCTCTATATCCGCTGAATAGCACGAAACTGTTTTTGCATAATCAATGCCCAAGGCGACACCTTGTTTTATTATTTCATGTTTTTTTAATGAAATAAGAGGCGTGTGAATGACAAATTGAGTGCCTTCTACGCCTGCTTTAGTAGCTAAATTTGCTAGTTTTTGAAAGGCATCAATAAATTCTGGGCGGCAGTCTGGATAGCCAGAATAATCGATCGCATTTACACCAATAAAAATATCATGTAAGCCTAATACTTCTGCCCACCCTAAAGCAAAGGATAAAAAAATGGTATTTCTTGCGGGCACATAGGTTACGGGAATACCTTGCTGAAGGGTGTTTGGTACGGGAATATGTTCATCTGTGAGTGCTGAGCCACCAATAACGCCTAAGCCTAAAGATATAATTTTGTGATCAATTACTTGATATTGTTGGGCTATTTGTGTTGCGGCAATTAATTCTGCATGATGACGCTGACCATAGTCAAAACTTAAGGCGTAGCACTCAAATCCTTGTTGTTGGGCGAGAGCTAATACGGTAATGGAATCAAGTCCGCCTGACAGCAGGACAATAGCTTTTTTTTGCATAAATATAACTTATTTACCTTGAGCGTCGCCCCAAAGAAGTTTGTGTAATTGTATTTGAAAGCGCACTGGGAGTCGGTCTTGGAGAATTTTTTCGGCAAGTTCGGTGGGGTTTTGTTGATTCATGACGGGTGAAAATAAAATATCGCAGCGTTCATGCAAGGCGTGGTGACGTATGAGGGCTTTTGACCATTCATAATCTGTAGCGTCACCGATCACAAATTTTACCTGATCGTGTGCTTGTAAGTGGTCAATATTAGCAAAATTATTTTTGCTTTCTTCGCCTGAGCTAGGTGTTTTTAGATCCATTACTTTTATCACGCGAGAATCAACTTTAGAAATATCAAGTGCGCCACTTGTTTCCAAGGAAACAATAAAGTTTTCTGCTATTAAGCGGTCTAAAAGTAGTGGGCAGTTTGCTTGTGCTAAAGGTTCACCACCCGTGACGGTAACGTAACGACAAGAGTAGTGGTGGACGTCATCGAGTATTGCTTGCAGTGTCATTTTATGACCGCCATGAAAGGCATAAGCAGTGTCACAGTAAGTACAGCGTAATGGACAGCCTGTTAGGCGAATAAACACAGTAGGAATGCCAGCAGTATTAGCTTCGCCTTGTAGGGAATAAAAAATTTCGGTAATACGTAATGAATCCATTAATGACTTGCATCCAAGGTAAGTAATTTTTTTGCTGCTAAACGCGCTAAAGTTGTTTCTGGATAGTCTTTTATTACACGTGTTAAGTAGGCTTTAGCTTGATCATTATGTTTTAAGTTTATTTCAACATAGGCTAGTTTTAATAATGCATCGGGCATTTTTTCTGCGCCAGGGTAGTTGTTTACTACGATTTCATAAATTTGTTTTGCCGCTTCATCATTTTGATTAACACGATACGCCTCAGCTAGCCAGTATTGTGCGTTACTTATTAATACACTGTGTGCATAGTTATTTATGAAAGTTTTAAAAGCCATGACTGCTTCATCGGTATGGCCTAAGCGTAAAGTTTCATAAGCTTCAAAATAGGCTTTTTTTTCGTCATCAGTTACTGCAGAAATATCTGTTTTAAGTGGACGATTTGCTTGCTGCTTAGCGTCGACAGTTTCTGTAGTGGGCGTAGCGCTTACATTTGTACCGGCTTCGTTGTTTAAATTAGGCGGGTCAAGTTGTTGTTCAGTGTCTGGATTTGCAGGACTGCTTTGCTGATTAGTTGCTGGTTGTGGCTGATTATTTTCAGCTTCCGCAGACAGGGTTGCTTGTTGTTGCTTTAGTTCGGTGATTTGATTTGCTTGCTCTTCAACTTTGCCAGTAAGTTGCTGAACTTCTAGCTGTAGTTGCTCTAAACGCTCAGTCATTTCAATCAGTGAATTTGTTGATGGCGATGGCAGCGTTGGCGCTGCCACAACCGTTCCTGCTGAGGCAGGATATGCTGAGTTATCAATAACTTCAGGTAAAGCATAAGTATTGTTTGAGAGACTATATGTTATAGCCAGTGCCAACGCTGCTAAATAACCATTCATTTAAGTGCCTTTAATACGCAATTTCAACGCGGCGATTTAATTCCCATGCAGCTTCATCATTACCAAATGATGCAGGTTTTTCTTCGCCATAACTGACAACGTTTAACTGGCTTTCAGCTACACCTTGAATTTTCATCATGCCCGCTACAGATTTTGCGCGTTGTTCACCTAGCGCAATATTGTATTCTCTTGAACCACGTTCATCACCATGTCCTTCTAAGGTAATATGTTGATTTGGGTTGGCAATTAAGTACTGTGCATGGGCAGCAATGACAGGTACAAAATCAGGCTGTACTTGGCTGCTATCTAAGGTAAAGTAAATTGTGTGTTTTGATAAAGGGTTGCTTGGATCGCTAAATTCAGGGCCTAAGCGACTATTACCATTAAGATCAGTGCTGCCATATTCACCAGTGCCAGTGTTACCACCAATTTCAGAGCCATTAATGCCCGTACCATTATTTAAGCCATTGGTTGAAGCGTCATTAATGCCGCTTTGTTTTGTTTGGTTATCAAGTGCATTTGGATCTTTGTCTTCTGTGTCTGCACAAGCTGTTAAAAATAACGTGGCAATCGTTAACGCTAAACCAGTTTTAGTTAATTTCATTGTTAATGTCCAAGAAAAAGTGAGAAATAATATAGTATTTTGAAGCAAAAAATGCGCGCAGAACAAAGCGCGTGAGTGTTTAAATTAAGCTATTTAGTTTAGGGCGACCATGCAGGCTCTCTTACTTCGCCGCTATTAAACATAAGCTTTTGTTGCATTTTACCATCAATTGACACTGCGGCTAAAAACCCTGTTTGTCTTTTTTTAGACGCGTATAAAACCATGCTGCCATTGGGTGAAAAGCTGGGTGATTCATCGGCAGGGCCAGAAGTTAACACATTAATAGCGCGCGTTGACATGTCCATTATAGCTATTTGATAACGACTACCGTTACCATGAACCATGACAATATTTCTCCCATCTGGTGAGAAACTACCTCGTGCATTGTATGAGCCAGTAAAAGTAAGTCGTTTTTCATTTCCGCCAGTGCTTGGTGCCATGTAGATTTGTGGTTTTCCGCCTCGATCTGAGGTGAAAATGATATGACTTCCCTCTGGTGACCATGCAGGTTCAGTATCAATGGCTAAGCTTTTTGTTAATCTAAGCAAGCTACGCGTAACTAAGTTTAAAACATAAATATCAGGACTTCCGTCTTTAGACAAGGTTAATGCTAGGCGTGTACCGTCTGGCGACCACGCTGGCGCACCGTTAATTCCAGGGAACTCAGCTATTCGCTCACGCTGTCCAGTTGCTAATGTTTGAACGTAGATTGCGGCAGTTTTTTTCTCAAATGAGACGTAGGCAATGCGTTTGCCATCAGGTGACCATGCGGGTGACATAATGGGCTCAAGAGAACCTGCTATTGTTTGTGGATTAAAGCCGTCTGCATCAGCCACTTGTAATTGATGGCTTTGTTGCTGACCTGCGCCACTGCTCGTGACATAAGCTATTCGGCCGCTGAAAGAGCCTTTTTTGCCAGTCAATTTTTCAAAGATTAAATCACTGATGTGGTGCGCTGTTCTGCGTAAATCCGCAGCAGAAACGGTCATCCGATAACCTAATAATTGACTCGTTTTATAAACGTCCAATAATTGAAATTGAACATCATACTGACCTGAAGCGTTCGTTTCTACGCGTCCAACTACCATGTGATTTTGCGCTAGCGTTTGCCATTCTTTGAAGTTTACTTCTTGCGAAGTGCTGGGATGGTTCGTCATGCGTTGCTCATCCAGCATAATAAAATAGCCACTGCGCGCTAAGTCTGCATTGACTACCTCACTGATTGCAACAGGTGCGCCTGTTGAAGCAAAGGGCACTACTGCGATGGGCAACGCACTTTCAACACCTTCTGTTATTTCAATAGTCAGTGCCGCATAACTGCTAGACGAAACTAGACTGAATATTATCATCATTACAATGGTTCTAAAATAAGCCATGATTGTTACCTTTTTTCACGTTAATAATTGGAGAATATTCTCGATTAGTCACGTTCAGTTGTAGAGGAAATCTATTTGTGCGAGCTTTTTTTCGGTACGTTTAGTTTTATGTTGGTGGCTACCTAATTTAACACGGCACAAATTTAGGAGTAACTGCATTGGGTTACCAATTTAAAGCGGGTACAGTTAAAGGTTAAGTCGTTCGTGGTGAGTCCTTCAGCTACGTTCAGGGTGAATGGTCAAGCTTTGTTCTGTGTTAAGTTGCTAGTGGTTAATTAGCTAATCACTTATTTTGGTTTAAATACAAACATAAGTGGTTGAAATTCTTTAGCAAAGAGTTCTTTGTCTATAGGTACAGGTAAGGGCGAGGCTTTTCGAACTGCATTCATGGCTGAGTTATCAAATAATTCATCGCCACTGCTTGTTACGACATCAACATCTGTTACTTTGCCATCGGGCATCAACTTAACTCTTATTGTGCATTTTTGTCCTGAAATTGCATCAGGTGGTCGAATCCAGCTCCTGTTTACTTTTGATACAAGTGCTTTAGTTAATTCAGCTAATTCTGATGCGTCTTTGGCTGCCTTTGCAGCAGCATCAGCCTTGTCTTTTTCTGCTTTAGCTGCGGCATCAGCTTTATCTTTTTCTGCTTTAGCTTTAGCTGCGGCATCAGCTTTATCTTTTTCTGCTTTAGCTTTAGCTGCGGCATCAGCTTTATCTTTTTCTGCTTTAGCTTTAGCTGCG
>CAJAQT010000206.1 GCA_903944165.1 uncultured Methylococcaceae bacterium
GTATTCACCGCGACTTATTTAAACCTGTTTGAACACATCTGGCATGACGCTGACAAACTGGAGGATGTCACCGAGCGACTGTGTGACCATATCGCCTCAGCGTATCAAGAAAACGCCCCCGAGCGCATTTATTTCCTGATGTTGTACAACATCTTTAATGAATTTCTGGAAGACCTGACTGAAGATGTACTGCCTAATGATCGCACCGGCTATCAAGATAGCCTGATCTGGCAAAAACTGTTTAATTTTCAACGGGACGCGGCAACGGGCATCATCAATAAACTAGAAACCTATAGCGGCTGTATTTTGGCGGACAGTGTCGGCTTGGGTAAAACCTTTACAGCTCTAGCGGTGGTTAAATATTACGAATTACGCAACCGTTCAGTGCTGGTGCTGTGTCCCAAGAAATTGGCGGACAACTGGTTAAACTACAACCGCAATCTCAAAACCAATCTGTTTGCCAAAGACCGATTCAATTACGATGTGTTATGTCATACCGACTTACAACGTACCCGTGGCGAATCCTTTGGCACACCGTTAAATCGTATCAACTGGGGTAATTATGATTTGGTAGTCATTGATGAATCACATAATTTTCGTAATAACGATGCGTTTAAAGATAGGGAAACCCGCTATCAAAAACTCATGAATGCCGTGATTAAAGACGGCGTAAAAACTAAAGTGCTGATGCTCTCAGCAACGCCAGTCAATAATCGCTTTAATGACCTAAGAAACCAGCTCGCCCTAGCCTATGAAGGCGACTCCGAAAATCTCAGCCAAAAGCTACGCACCACTCGAAGCATTGATGAAATCTTCCGCAGAGCGCAAACCAGTTTTAATGTCTGGTCAAACTTGCCACCCGAACAACGCACCGCCAGAGCCATCTTAAACAGCTTGGACTTTGATTTTTTCGAGTTACTGGATAGCGTGACGATTGCACGCTCACGCAAGCACATTGAAACCTTCTACGACACCACGGACATTGGCAAATTTCCTGAACGCAAAAAGCCGCTGTCCTTTCATTGTCCCCTGACCAGCCTTACTGGCATGATGGACTTTAATGCGATTTTTACCCAGCTTTCCTTAGTGCAATTGGCGGTTTATGCGCCCATCAATTACGTTCTGCCTAGCCGTCTTGCCAAATACGAAGCACTTTACGACACCCAAGTCAAAGGCGGTAAAAGCAGGCTTAAGCAATCTGATCGTGAACGAAGTTTGCAAGCTTTGATGACAATAAACCTACTCAAGCGGCTGGAAAGTTCAGTGGAAGCCTTCCGCTTAACGCTGCGAAAGCTCAAAAATAATCATGTCAACACGCTGGCAAAAATAAGCACGTTTAAGATGACTAAAAAAGAGACTCACATCACTGATATTGCCCTTGCTTATGAAAACGCAGAACCTGATGAAGACGAATTTACTGAGCTGGACGACGTTAAAGTAGGCGGCAAAATACAAATCAGCCTCTCCGATATGGACGTAATCAGCTGGGAGCAGCACTTAAAAGCCGACCTGATTATCATTGACGCATTGCTTAAAGAAATGAACAAAATCAAGCCTGAAGAAGACAGTAAACTTCAGCACCTAAAAAACCATATCACTAATAAATTGGCAAATCCCATTAACGCAGGCAACCAAAAAATCCTAATTTTTACCGCCTTTGCCGATACCGCCAATTACTTATACGCCCAGCTTGCAGAGCCTTTATTGCACAGCCATCACTTGCACACGGCAAAAGTCACTGGCAGCGACTCGCCCAAATCCACCCTAAAACAAAATTATGATTTTCAATCCTTACTGACTTTATTCTCCCCACGTTCCAAAGAAAAAGCCGTTATTTTGCCCAACGAACCCTGTGAAATCGATATACTCATTGGCACCGATTGTATCTCCGAAGGGCAAAACCTTCAGGATTGCGATTATCTGATTAACTACGATATTCATTGGAACCCTGTGCGAATAATCCAACGCTTTGGGCGAATTGATCGTATTGGCTCGCACAATGCCAGCATCCAACTGGTGAACTACTGGCCAGATATTAGCCTGGATGAATACATCAACTTAAAAGAACGTGTCGAAAATCGCATGATGATTGCTGACGTGACCGCCACCGGCGATGACAACATCTTAAGCACCCAATCGCATGATGTATCCTATCGTAAAGAACAACTGCGCCGCTTGCAGGAAGAAGTCATTGAAATGGAAGACCTGAAAACGGGTGTGTCCATCACCGACTTAGGGCTGAATGATTTCCGTATGGACTTACTCAACTACGTTAAAGCCAATGGCGATATGCACAACGTACCCAATGGCATGCACGCTGTAGTTCCCGCTGACCCAGAACAAGGCTTATGGCCGGGTGTAATCTTCACCCTACGAAACTTAAACCAAGGCATCAACATCAACCTGCATAACCGTTTGCATCCATATTATTTGGTTTACATCAGCCAACAAGGTGATGTCATTACCGACCACACCGAAGTAAAACGCCTGCTTGACGTAGTGCGAAGTGCCTGCAAAGGACAAAACCAGCCTATTGCTGAAAGCTGCCGCGTGTTTAACCAAGCCACCGAAGACGGGCGTAATATGCAGGGCTATTCTGATTTATTAGGCAAAGCCATCCGTTCCATGATTGAAGTCAAAGAAGAAAAAGACCTCGACAGCCTGTTTAGTGGCGGACGTACTAGCGCGTTGATTAACACCATTGCGGGCTTAGATGATTTTGAACTGATCACTTTCTTAGTGATTCAAGCAGACCGCCAAACGCCATGATGAGCCACGCCTTATTTCATTATCCCAAAACCGCTGCTTTCGAGCGTGTCTTACCCAAAAGCAAAATCTACGAACACGCCAAACCCAGTAGCGCTGTGCGTGAGTTATTTGTCAGCCAACTCGACAAAATCATCTGGCAGTACAAACTGGCACCCGAAACCATCAATTTACCCGCCAAGCCTAGCGTACCGGAAATCCAGATATTCACCATTGCCCTAAAAACACCCGAACTCAGCGAAGACGTCTTACGCTGCATTGACCACGCCATTCCCTTTCCTATTATTTACCAGCTTACCGTGGACGACCGTATTAAAATCAAAGCGGCGTATAAACACCCCAGTGATACCGACAGCACGAAATGGCTTGTTGAGGCTTATTTTGAAACCGCTTGGCAGCCTTTTGATAGCGAACGCGCAGAACTGCCCGTTGCAGTGGATTTGGTCGGACTGTATGAAACCCTGTTAAGGCAACTGCTGCCCTTGCCAGCCAAAACAGGCGAAACGCTCAAAGCCCAAGTGGAACGGATAGGACAAATTCGCAGTAAACAACAGGAATGCCGTAAAATGGAAGCCAGGCTTCAGAAAGAGCAACAATTTAATCGTAAAATTGAACTCAATAAACAGTTGCGTCAACTGAACCAAGAGTTAACGCGACTTTTGTAACATCAGTTTGAATTCAAATAACGTAAGACAACATCAAAAATCATCACTGCAATAATCAGCAAAGGCAAGCACATGAACGCAGTCGAATTTCAAGCAACCGTCCATAACGGCGTGATTACCTTACCCAATAATCAACAATCATGGAACGGCAAAAAAATCAGAGTCATTCTATTGGATGAAGCCAGCCCTGATACAACAGAGCTGTCCGCGCAACAACCCATGACTGAAGATGATTTTTTTAATGCAGCGGGGCTATGGAAAGACCGCGACATTAGCCAAGAATCCATCCGTGCCAGCGCATGGCGGAATAATGAACAATGAATAATGAGTAAAAAGTGAGCTCACGCTAAGATGGGAAAATACACAAAACTATTCACGTCAATTTTATCGGGCAGCTCTGATAAAAATATTGCTTTTGAAGATTTATGCCGATTATTACTCAGATTGGGTTTTGACCAACGCATCAAAGGCGACCACTTTATTTTTTCGCGGGTGGGAGTGAATGTGTATCAATGTGCAACCTTTGGGGAAAATGACAAAACCCTATCAAGTTAAACAAGTCCGCCAAATCATTTTGAACTATAAATTAGGGAGCTTAGATGCTGATGAATAAATACAAACTCATTATTTACTGGAGTCAGGACGATGACTGTTTTTTAGTTGAAGTACCTGAGCTGGCGGGTTGCATGGCAGAGGGTAAAACCTACACCGAAGCCGTTTTAAACGCTGAAAAAATCATTGCTGAATGGCTTGAAACCGCGCAAATGCAAGGGCGTAGTATTCCAGAACCACGCGGCAGACTCATGACCGCCTAACGGAATTAAACAACATGGACAAACTCAAACTGCACACA
>CAJAQT010000207.1 GCA_903944165.1 uncultured Methylococcaceae bacterium
GCGTGTTCAATATCTGCCTGTAATGTTGTTAATAACGCATGATGATCAATAGGCGTTTTGTCTAACGCGCCCCCAGGCGTAGTGGCTTTAAGCAGGCTGGCTAGGGCATAGCTATGATTGCTATGAAGTAGATTGGCGTAATACCACGTAGGGTTATTTAGGTGCTGATGAAAGCTCTGTTGGATAGAGGTTGAGCCTGTTTTATGCATTCCAATATGAATAATACATCTTTTCATGGCCAGCTTCTTAAGGTGAATAAATGGGTGAACAGGTAACCTGAAGGACTGCTTTATGTGCGTTTATCCTTCCTCAGTGCAAACCTGTAGTGTGATCCAATTGTTGATAAACGTGCAAACCTTGAGTATCAACTCATTATTTTTCAATAACCTGAAAAAAGGTTTCATTTTCTTTAATCATACCTAGCTCATTACGGGCACGCTCTTCTATGGCTTCTTGCCCTTTTCTTAGGTCTTCAACTTCAGCATATAAAGCATCGTTGCGTTGTTTTTTTGTGTCGACTTGTTTTTGTAACTCGGTCAATTGTTGTTTAGCGAGTTCAATTTGAGCAAAGCTATCTGGACCTGCCCAAAGGCGGTACTGGAGATGAGCGATAAGCAATAAAATAATGACAATGAGGAGTTTCATAACGCATTTTTATCGAAAACAAAGGCATGGGGCGTTAGCTCGCCACCATGCCTTTAAGTAACTAGAAACTTACAGCATTCTAAATGCGCTACGACCTGCAAATTGTGCTAAATCACCTAATTCTTCTTCAATTTTCATTAAGCGATTGTATTTAGCAACACGATCAGAGCGGCTTAGTGAGCCTGTTTTAATTTGTCCAGTGCCAGTCGCTACAGCTAAATCAGCGATAGTGGTATCTTCAGTTTCACCAGAACGATGCGATACTACCGCAGAATAACCTGCTGCATGTGCCATATCAATGGCGGCTAAAGTTTCAGTTAAAGTACCAATTTGGTTAACTTTAATTAAGATAGAATTGGCAATGTGTTGATCAATGCCACGTTTTAAAATAGCGGGATTCGTCACGAATAAATCATCACCGACTAATTGAATACGGTTACCTAATTTTTCAGTCAACAGTTTCCAGCCAGCCCAATCATTTTCATCAAAACCATCTTCAATGCTGATGATAGGGTAACGGTCAACCCAATCTACAAAGAAATCAGCCATCGCTTCAGAAGAGTAGGTTTTGTATTCTGACGATAAGTTATAAATGCCCTCTGCATAATATTCAGAAGCGGCCGCATCTAGGCCTAAATAAATATCCACGCCTGGTTTATAACCCGCTTGTTCAATAGCTTGTAAAATAACGCCGATAGCATCTTCGTTAGACGCTAAATTAGGGGCAAAACCGCCTTCATCGCCAACTGTTGTAGCTAAGCCTTTGGCTTTCAATACTTTACTTAAGTTATGAAATACTTCAGCACCATAACGAATGGCTTCGCGGAATGTTGGTGCGCCTACGGGTAAAATCATAAATTCTTGTAAATCAACGTTGTTATCAGCATGAGAACCGCCGTTGATAATGTTCATCATCGGTACAGGTAAAATAAATTTACCAGAGGTATTTAGATGACGGTACAACGGTTGTTGGGCTTCTTTTGCCGCAGCATTTGCCGCAGCTAACGATACTGCCAACATCGCATTAGCACCTAAGCGGGCTTTTGTTTCAGTGCCATCTAAGGCGATCATTTTGTTATCAATATCGGCTTGATCGTTGACTTCCATGCCGATAATTGCGTCACGAATTTCAGTGCGAACGTTGTTGACTGCATTTAATACGCCTTTACCTAAATAACGTGCTTTGTCGCCATCACGTAATTCAATCGCTTCACGTTCGCCTGTTGAGGCGCCAGAAGGCACCATGGCACTGCCGATTACACCATTTGCTAAAATGACATCAGCCTCTAAAGTGGGGTTGCCACGTGAATCTAAAATTTCTCTTGCTTTAATCTCTATAATTTTGCTCATATTTTTAGTCTCCAAGGTTATAAAATTAAAAAAAAGGATTTACAGTCTCTACCGCTTAGCTACCCTAAAAAATCATGCGTACACTGTAAGTTATAGTCTTTTCACGCTGTTCACAGCCATCATCACAATGGCTGAGCTGTCTTAGATATAAAGTGGGTAGCCGAAAATAAATAACAGCTAATCGTATTAACTTAAAGTGTGTCTTCAATGAACGGGCGACTTTTTACGGCATTGTCGATGATCATTAAGGTTTCCAAGCATTCACGCATACGCAGTAACGGCCAAGAGTTAGGGCCATCACTTTTGGCTTCAGCAGGATTAGGATGCGTTTCCATAAATAATCCAGCAATGCCAACAGCCACCGCTGCACGCGCTAAAACGGGTACAAATTCACGTTGTCCACCTGACGAAGTGCCTTGTCCGCCTGGTAATTGCACCGAATGGGTGGCGTCAAAAACAACTGGGCAGTCGGTGTTGCGCATGACGGCAAGCGAGCGCATATCTGAGACTAAGTTGTTATAACCAAATGATACACCACGCTCACATACCATAATGTGGGGGTTGCCCGTTGCTTTGGCTTTATTAGCAACATGCACCATATCCCACGGCGCAAGAAATTGCCCTTTTTTGATATTGACAGGAATGCCTTGTGCAGCAACCTGTTGAATAAAATTGGTTTGTCGGCATAAGAACGCTGGAGTTTGCAAGACATCGACAACACTGGCGACTTCAGCCAAAGGCGTGTCTTCATGGACATCAGTTAATACTGGAACATTAAAGGTTTGCTTCACTTTAGCTAAAATAGCCAAGCCTGCATCGATACCTAAGCCGCGAAAACTTTCATGCGAAGAGCGATTGGCTTTATCAAACGATGATTTGTAAATAAAAGGAATACCCAGTTCCGTGGTAAGTTCTTTTAGATAACCTGCGGTGTCTAGTGCTAATTGTTCACTTTCAATGACACACGGGCCTGCGATTAAAAATAAAGGATGGTGTAAGCCGACTTCAAAGCCACATAGTTGCATGAGCGTTCTCGTTAGTAAAAAATAAATAAGGTTAGGTTAAATAGCTGCTGTGACGGGTGTCGTCAGTTCAACGTGAGCATTTATGGCTTGCTGATAGTCCGCTGTGTGTGTCCGTCATTGGCTGCACGAACTTATTGCTGTTGAATACCTGCTTGTTTAATTGCGGCCAACACAAAACCTGAAAATAAGGGGTGACCTTTGCGGGGGGTGGACGTAAATTCAGGATGAAATTGACACGCTAAAAAC
>CAJAQT010000208.1 GCA_903944165.1 uncultured Methylococcaceae bacterium
AAGCCTCTTTTCAGAAAAAGAACGTCAATACGACAAATACCAAGCCCGCCAAGAATACCTGCGCGAACAACGTACCCTTCAAAAGGAACAGGAACAAACCAGTAAGGAGCTGAAACAAACCCACCAAAAGCTGGAGCAAGCCAGTGCGCAGCTGGAGCAAGCCCATCAGAAGTTGGGGCAAACCAGTGAGCAGCTGGAACAAACTAATCAAGCCTTGCAGGCAGAGCGACTGAAAAAACAAGCTGCTTTGCAAGAAAAAGAATCTGCCCTAGCTGAAATCGCACACCTAAAAGCCTTATTAGCCAAACAATAGGACTGTGATTTTCATAAAACAAGCTCGCGTAATCCAGATAAGGTGCAATAAGCGGATAGTTGTTGCTGTATTGCGCCAAACCGTGATTCATAAAGCATCGCAATACGGCGATTGCCTAGTGCGACCTATGCGCTGTGTTACTAAGTTGGATTTTCCCATTCATCTTTCGACTGTTCGACAAGCGCACAGCTCAGGATGAACGGAATCATCTTTAATTGTTTGGTGCTATGACTTACTTTAATTCGCTTAACGCTTGTTTAACCGTGTGCGTGGGTGTATTGACCATAAGGTGTAACAAAGCTTCAAAATCGTGCATGACCTTGGCGCGTTCAGCGGGGCTAAACAGATTTTTTTGAGGCAGCCAATAACCTGTTAAGCCTTCATGTGTTTCACCTATTTTTTCCCAAATAGTTAAATATAAGTCTGGACGAGAATAAGGATTTGCCACGTGCTCCATAAAGTTAACCTGACAATTAGGTAACGTTAATTCATTATGCGCAGTTTCAGCAAGGAAGCTTAAAATAGAATGGAATAAGGGGGTTAATTGTGTACGTTCAGGCTGTACGAAAGGCATCACCACACGATACGGAATATCTTGGTGAGTCATGGCGTGGGCAACTTCGTCGCGAATATGTTGTAACAAACTCTCCCAACTTGGATCGTCATGTAAGCTAATGCGCAAACTTAACACGCTTAACATTGAGCCAATGATGCTTTCAAACTGCCAGCGCCCACGATTGGCAAAGGTGGTGCCAATAATCACATCAGGGCAGGCGGTGTATCGATAAAGTAACACGGAATAAGCTGCGACTAAGGTCATGTACAAGGTGACACCACAACTTTGTGCTAATAACTTTAAGTTATGCATTAAGTGTTCATCAAAATGTTGCCATAAAATCTCGGCCTCAAAATCTTGTGCGCGTTGCTCTTTTTGGGTTTGCCAAGTCCATGGTTGCGGTTCGCCGCGTGCAAACCAGGATTGCCAATAAGCACTGCGCTGCTGCATGGGTGTGGTGAGCAAGGCTTGTTGGTCTTTCGCATAATCGCCATATTGTAAAGGCAGTGCGGGCAAGGAAACGGTTTTACCTGCAAGGAGTGCGGCATAATGCACGCTGATTTCAGCAAGTAAAGCGTTTAATGAACGTTGATCGTAAATCAGAATATGTAAACACAGCAGTAATACATGCTCTGTGTCGGTTAACTGTATTACGCGTACTCGCAAACAAGAGGAGGCAGATAAATCAAAAGGCACTTCAAATTCTGCAGCGATATGATTTTTTAGAGCGTCTTCACGTTGTTCTTTTGGTATTGCTCGTAAATCAAAGGCTTGCCAATCTGCTGGCGTATTAGGTGATGCCATTTGTTGCATGGCACCATCAATTTCTTTTAAGGTGGTGCGTAAGATTTCATGGCGTTGGACAATTAAATTCATGCTTTGTTGTAACGCGTCAAGTGCAATTTCACCAGAAATATTGAATGCAAAAGGTACGGTATAAAAGCAATCGCTAGGATTTAATTGTTGTAAAGTCCAAAAATGCTGCTGGGTAAATGACAGTGGATAATAGTGTGTTTCATTTTGCGCTGCATCGTGGCTATTTTTTAAATGCGTAATAATATCCGCTTTATGCAGTGTTAATTGCCCACGTAGCGACTCAGTTAATGCACCTTGCGGTGCATCAAAACGTAAGCGCTCATCTTCCAGCCATAAACGTATATCTGCGGCGCTTAGTTGTTGAAATACGTCAGCCAAATGTGGCGGTACGGTGATTCTCATGATTAAATTTCACCTTCTTCGCGGCTGACTTCGGTAACAGGTGTTCTGCCATGCGTTGGTAAGTCTGGGTATAACGCTAATAAATATACGGCAAAGCTAGACACCGTTGGGGAAATAAAAATACTCATTGGGGGAATATGCTCACCAAATAGTCGTTGTAATCGATTGGCTACGGTCATTACTTTTAAAGAATTTCCACCTAAAGCAAAAAAGTTATCTTCGACACCTATTTGCGGTAAATCAAGCACATCTGCCCACACGTCTGCTAAGAGTTTTTCAAAGGGATTGTGTGCAGCCACCATGGCTTCTTCACGAATAAATTCAAACTCAATGGGTAATTCTGCCAAGGCTTTACGATCAATTTTTCCTGAAGGTGAGAGCGGCATTTCCTCTACGCGAGTGAAAATAGCAGGCACCATGTATTCAGGTAAGCTTAGTTGCAGTAAGTTACGCAATTGTTTCATTAATTGACGCGTCAATTTAATGTGCTGTGGATTATTAACGTGTTGCGCTATGTTTAGTGATGGAATGTCAGTGACAAAATCAATAGCTTGAGCAGTCTTATCTTGACGCATAAATACTGCATCAAAGGCGCCATGGTCGGCACTGGATAGCCAGCTTACTTCCAACTGATAACCATTGTTATGAGCCAATTCAGTCAGGTCTTCTAATTCAATACCTGTGTAGGGGTGTTCGGCAAGATAGTTACGAACGGTGTTGATGGTCAGATCTGAAGGTGCTGTGCGTAAATAGTCTAGGGCATGGGTGACGGCATTTAAGCGAGCATTGGGAATAGCTCGAAGGGCTACATAATCGGCTGTGTGGCTAGCTAATTGTTGTTGAATACTTGCTAACGAATGCCCCTTAGTTGTCCAGTCTTGCCAAGGTAAATCACTTATGTGTGCTTGTTCAGTATGCAAATGAAGTACGACATC
This sequence comes from uncultured Methylococcaceae bacterium, assembly GCA_903944165.1. Lineage (GTDB taxonomy): Bacteria > Pseudomonadota > Gammaproteobacteria > Methylococcales > Methylomonadaceae > Methylovulum. The sequence goes on from CAJAQT010000208.1 coordinate 3,023, forward strand.
AAAGCGGAATAAGGTCAATTGGTTGTGTGCGCGACCTGGTTTAGGAATGATTTGTACATGTGAGATTTCTGGAAATAGCGTTTTTAACGCTAAGAAAAAAGCAGGTGTGAATTGCAGATCTTTTTCTGCATCCATTTTCTGTTTAAGCCCTTGCCAGACATCACTGCAAGTATCAGTGTCTTCGGCGCGAAACAATTGTACTGAGCTATGAAAAGCTTCGCGTTGTAATAAGCTGGGTACGTCACCTAAGAAAATACGGCTATTGGTTTTCATTAAGCGCAGTGCGTTGCGTAACACTAATAATAAATACTCCGCATCAGGGAAATGCTGGATTACGGAGTTGATGATAATGGTGTCGATAGAGTTATCAGCAAAATCATCTACTTTATCTGCGGCGCGTTCGTAAAGAGTAATATTTGCTAAGTCATTGCGTTGGGACTGCAAAATACGAATGTTATCTAAGCCTGTGGCGGAAATGTCAGCACCAGTATAGTGTGCACAGTGTGGGGCAATACGAGAAAGTAATAAGCCTGTGCCACAACCTAACTCTAAAACGTGTTGGGGTTGTAAGCTTAGAATCCGTGCTACGGTAAGTTCTACCCATTCACGCATTTCATTTTCTGGAATAGGTAAATCGGTATAGCTGCTATTCCAGCCGCTAATGTTAAAGCTTAAATCGCCATCTGTGCCAATTTCGGCAGCGGTTTGTTTGTAGGTTTCTTCGTAAAGATTTTGCCATAGCGCAACGTATTTATGTGCATCTTCATCAGTTTCTACGGCGTTTAAATCTGCAATAAAATAGGCCACTAATTGTTTATCTTCACGTTTATCTTGGTGAACAAGCACCACAGCTTGTTTAATAGCTGGATGTTGCGTTAAGGCAACTTCAATTTCTCCCAGCTCAATACGAAAGCCATGAACTTTAACTTGGTTGTCGATTCGTCCTAAAAATTCAATGTTACCATCTGGAAGATAGCGAGTTAAATCACCTGTCCGATATACGCGACCCGCACCCAAAGGGTTGTTAATAAATTTTTCTGCGCTGAGTTCAGGGCGATTATAGTAACCACGACCTACTTGCACGCCACCAATTAATAATTCACCTGGCGTGCCAATGGGTGTTGGCTGGTTGTTTTCGTCAACGATATAGAGCGAGGTATTGGCTACTGGACGTCCAATGGGCACAATGCCTAAGGTGCTGTCTGCGTGACAAGCCCAGTGGGTGACGTCAATGGCAGCTTCAGTTGGCCCATATAAGTTGTGTAGTTGAGCATTGCTTTGCGCAAAAAAGTTTTTTTGCAATTCGTAAGATAAGGCTTCACCACTACAAATTACTCGGCGGATTGAATGGCATTCAGCTAAATCAGAAACATCTAACAACACATGCAGCATGGGTGGGACAAAATGCAGGGTCGTGATGTGTTTGGTTTGAATTAAGAAAATTAAATAATCAGGATCTTTATGCCCCTCTGGTTTGGCGACAACTAAACGCGCACCAGTCATTAATGGCCAAAAGAATTCCCAAACTGATACGTCAAAACTAAACGGTGTTTTTTGTAAGATGGCATCACTGGCATCAAGTTTAAAAGTTTCTTGCATCCATAATAAACGGTTACATATCCCGCGATGTTCATTAAGTGCGCCTTTGGGTTTGCCAGTAGAGCCAGAGGTGTAAATCATGTAGGCCAAATTATCTGCATTGACAGTTGATTCGGGTACGCTTGTCGGGCATTGCGCAATGCTCGCCCAGTCGTGGTCAAGAAAAATACGTTCTGCAGTAGTGGTAGGCAATTGCGCGGCTAAATGCTGTTGAGTAAGTAATACTGTGGGCGCAGCATCTGCCATCATGAAGCTTAAGCGATCGCTTGGGTAAGTTGGATCTAAGGGAACATAAGCGCCTCCTGCTTTTAAAATCCCCAATAAGCCAATAACCATTTCCAATGAGCGTTCTACGCAAATGCCTACTAAGGTATCTGGTTTAACGCCTTTAGCTTGTAAAAAATGTCCTAGTTGATTGGCGCGTGTGTTGAGTTCACGATAAGTTAACGCTTCATCAATAAATTCGACAGCAATGGTATCAGGTGTGCGTTCAACTTGTGCTTCAATCCAATGGTGTAAGCATTTATCAAGTGGATAATCGGTCTGGGTATTATTCCATTCGATGAGTAACTGGTGACGTTCAGCTTCTGAGATAGGGTGTGAGAGTTCAATGTTAGTCATGAGTGCGCAAGAAGTTGTCAGTAAGTTAAAGTGAAAATTAGTTTATGGTGTAAACCCATACTTGAAGATTGACTTCTGGATGAGCTTGAAAGCGGCCATGAAAAGGATCGGTCACATGATGCAACGTCCATTTTCCTTCGGATTCTAAGCGCAGCATGGTTGGCTTGAAGTCAGTATTGGCATAAAACTCAGGGCGAAGAGTAAAAATGATATGGCCACCTGGTTTGGTGATCCGAATTAATTCGTCAAAAGCATCGCTGCGCACATGCGCCATGACAAAAACACCTACAATAATAATGGCATCGAAGCCGTGGTCTGGAAAATCAAGGGCGCTTCCTAAGGCTTGCTGATGAAATGCGCAATAGCAGTTTTTTTTACGCGCTTCTTGCAGCATTCCGTTTGATAAGTCTAAAGCTTCAATATGCTGGTAACCTTGGCTTACTAAATGTTGTCCGACTAAGCCTGTACCACAACCAGCATCTAATATTCGTCCTTCTTTTGGCGTTAATAAGGCTAATTGCTCGGCGGCTTCTTTGGGGCCAGCATGCCCTTCTAAGTCGTTATCGTAAGAGGTTGCCCATTTGTCATATTCTTGGGTAAGTTCTTCAGGGGATGTGGCTAAGAAAACAGCTTCAACGCAGTTTGTCATGTGTTCAGAATCCTTATTCATTATGGGTTAACGGGTGCAATTAGACCGTCAAAATCGTAACCAAATAAGCTGATATCTTTGGCATAATGTTCGGCAATTAATTCTCGGGTGCGATCGGTGTAATAGTCGCGATAATCTTTATGCTGACTTTGGTTTAAATGAGGTAGTTGTTCATTCACCCCAATTTTTTGGCAAACATAAGCAACATCTTCAGCAAGGTTTTCGTAATGACCCAGAAAATCCATAAGTAAGTTACCGTCTTTATCGACAATCATTTCATGCTGGAATTTGGTTGTGCCTTTTGGAAAACGGAAATCAGTCGACACTACGGCTTCAATGTAGGCGTCAAATGAGCCAAAACTTTTGACTAAATTATGGGGCGTGGATTCTGGCTCTTTTAAAATAAAGTGGTACATAGAAACTTGCCAGTCCCAAGGGTTTCTAACAAAAGCAAATTTAAAGCAATTGTTAAACGTATCGTTAGGCAATTCTTTTAACGCGTCTTGTGCGGTGGCGTGCAGCAATAAGCTACGCCAAACATCGTGGAATTTATTATGTACACCATCAATTTCTTTTGCAGGTTTGGCAATTTTAAATTTTTCTGGTTCTTCAGAATATTTTTCTAAAATATTGCGAACACTCAAGCCGCCTGTTTTTGCGATATGGATAAAAATAAATTGATGACTATTAGACAATAGCATGGTTTTACCAAAGGTTTAGGTGTTAAAAATTATGCGCTTAGATTTGCGTGTTGTTGATAGAAGACAAGCAGTTGTACGCTTTAGGGCTTGGGGCAAAAGCCTGTTTTTTGCCAATAGCGGATATAACGAGAGATGAGTTCGTTATCAATTTTATGACAACTGATCTCGGTTCCAGCTATGCCTTCGGCAATATTTTTGGAATCAAAATGTGGGCGTTTATAAAATAAGTAGTGGGGAACTTTTAATGCTAAGAGCAAGCGCGAATAAAACTCTCTATCTTCTAAGTGTGATTCTTCAGGACTATCAATAGCTTTTTTTAATGCTAGCAGCCATTGTTCATAAGTAATTTCTTTCAAATTATAACCTTGAGCGTTTACTAGAGCGATTAAGTCCAGCCAACGGATAGGGTAAGGATTGAAGTAATGGAAGGCTTTGCCAAAATTAGCAGGAGATGCAGCCAAATGCACCATGGTGCTGCTGATGTAATCCACGGGAACCATGGTGACTTCGATGTCCCATGTTGGGTAGCAGCCAAGTTTGATGCAGCCTTTTAGTAATTGTGGGAGTAGTTCACTGTTGTCGTTTAATGCACCAGTAATGCTATGCCCCATTATTCGTGTTGGGCGATGAATCGTCGCGGGTAAGCCACGCTCTTGTGCCGCAGCAACTAAGCGATCACCTACCCATTTACTTTTGCCGTAGCCGCCTTTGAGACTGGCATGGAAAGTGGGAACGTCTGCTTCAGTTAAAACTTGGTTTTCTGTGTTATCAGCACTATTAAAAAAAACTGCAATACTGGAAACAAAATGCAAGGGCTTGGTCTGGATTAAGCCAGCAAAACGAATTGCTTCTTTTACTCCCAAGACATTTGCAGGCTTAAGTCTTGAATAGGGATAAAGCATGTTTATCCATCCGGCGCTGTAATACACAACATCAATTTCTGCAGCTAATTCATAATAAACGTGTTCATCTAAGCCAAAAAAAGGTTCGGTTAAGTCACCAATTACAGGTAGAATCCTGTCGAAGTATTCTTCTTTGTATAGTCCGTATGAAGTTAAATGGTTAATTAATCTTTGTTGAGCGAACTCTTCATCAATTGCCCTAACTAAGCAATAAATGTTTGCAGAGCTTGTTCTAAGTAACTCGTCAAGAATGTAAACGCCCAGAAGTCCAGTCGCTCCAGTTAAAAAAACAGCGTTGGGTGCTAAGTAATGTTGAGATAGTGGCGCCAAAAACTGAATATCATCTTCTAAGATGGCGTCATTTTCGATATGCGCCTCTTGATGGGTAGATAGGTTTATCGATGAAGGCATGTGCAGTATCCAATCAGGTCAATTCTGTGGCTAAGTGATTTATCTGTAATATCGATAAAATTAAGAAAGTAAAATTAATAACTAAGCTGTGGCCAGATTCTTTTTTACTAAGAATTCAGCAAGCGTTCTTAGATTAGTAAAGACGTCCATGGTTAAATCATTTTCGCCAAAAGTAAGATTAAAGTTATCTTCTAATAATGAAATAAACTCGACAAGCATAATTGAATCTAATCCTAATTCGCCTTCTAAAATAGATGCGTGTTCATTTATTTCATGCTGTACAAGTTCAGTATTAATACGTTCAACCAGCATGTTTTTTAGCGTGTTAATCATTTCAACGATAGCGTATTCTTGTTTTGTAACGTTATCTGTAACAGTGTCTGGCATGGTTATGGGTCTCTAAATTTATGCTTGAAATAGGGCTTGGTAAATATATCTTTAATATAAGACTTAATTGACAGTTAATTATAGCAAGAAAAAAATTGGTCGTTATTTATTTACTTTTTAATTAAGTTTTAATTGAAATCTTATTGCCCTGAGTTGAAATTTATAATGTCATAAAAAAAAGAATAGAACAAATAGAATTTATCTTAACTAAACTTTGTTTTGATGTTAGGGTGCTGAACATGTATGTAAAGAAGTTGTCATGATGCTCAGTTACTATTGGTCGCGTATAGTGCAGTCTGTACACTGTACGGCGAATCTTTAATCTCTTTCATTGTTTAATAGCCATGAGTTACCTTAATATTCTTGATATAAATCAATCTGTTTATGAGTAACCAAAAAGTTGATAAAATTTTTTGCCATGTTCTTGGTTAAGAAGTTGCAGTTATGTTTGAGTGTTAACAGTTAGGGTTGCGAATAGGTGTAGTCGCTCGTAAAATTGTTAGCTTGTTAGCTTGTTAGCTTGTTAGCTTGTTAGCTTGTTAGCTTGTTAGCTTGTTAGCTTGTTAGCTTGTTAGCTTGTTTTTTTTTGCTTATACTCTACGCAGGTTTTAATTGATAGCAGTTAGTTAGTTAGTTAGTTAGTTAGTTAGTTAGTTAATTAATTTGTTGTTAACCTTAAATGTCGCCCCTTAAATTTTTTACAGTAAATTAAATTCATGAAACCTTCCTCGAAACATTCTTCAGATGCTCTGATGACGCGTTATGTGGCCTTGATCATTACCATGGTACTGATGCTTGGTTTGTTGCTTGCCTTTTTTTGGTCTTACATTGTTATCACAATTAAGCCAGGGGAGGTTGGTGTATTATTCAAACGATTTGGACAAGGAACTGTAGTTGATACCCTTTATCAAGAAGGGTTAACAATAATTTTTCCTTGGAACATCATGTATAAGTACGATACACGTGTGCAACAGCATCCGTATAAGATGTCTACGCTTACCAAAGAAGGGTTAAAGGTAGATATGGATATTTCAATTCGATTCTATCCAGAACTTGAAACTGTGGGCGTGCTTCATCAGCGTATTGGGCCAGATTATTTAGAAAAAATTGTTGTTCCTGAAGTTGCCTCTAACGTAAGGGAGCAGGTTGGTCATTTGGGTATTGAAGATTTGTACACGCCAGATCCTACTATTTTGCAAGAAATTGTTAATATGACGATTGATGAAATGGAGCGGAATTATATTACCATTCAGGATGTTGCGATTTTAAGGATAACCTTGCCAGATAGCATTGAGGGTGCGATTCAAAAGAAAATGGAGAACAAAGTGTTAGTTCAAACATATCAATACCGCTTAGAGAGTGAGCGCTTGGAAGGTGAGCGTAAGTTAACTGAAGCAAGAGGTATTCAAGCCTTTAATGATATCGTTGGAAAATCAATCACCCCTGAAATTTTAAAATATCAAGGAATTCAAGCAACCGTCGCGTTATCTACTTCTAATAATTCAAAAATTGTTGTTATTGGCAACAACTCAAAAGAAATGCCCATCATTTTAAGCGGAGATGCTGAAGCGTCTAAACCAAAATGAAATTATATAAATATAGCGTACCTATCATAATAGTACTTATAGCAAGTATTACTCCCATTAGGCTTATATTGGGACACTTTTCAAGTTATGAGTATTCCTTAAATAAAAGGCAGGAAATAGCTAAAAGCGATGCGCCGACAATTGATATTGCAGTAGCTTCAAATAATAAGCATTTTGGTGAAAGTTTTGTTCGTGGTGCAGATTTAGCGTTGGAAGAGGAAAATAAAATAGGATTTAGTTTTTCCAAAGATATGAGTGCTCCTATTCAAAAGAAGATGGTTTTGCATTATTTTAATGAGGACAAGAAAGATAATAAAAAAATGATTTCTGATATTGTAAGCAATACCAATATCGTGGCTACAATCAGCGCACAGGAGTCTAGCGAAGCCATTGATTCTTCGGTGCTTTTTGAGCAGCATGGCGTTTTATTTTTATCAACATTTGCGACCGATCAGCATTTAACAAATCACGGCTTTAATTATGTTTTTAGTTCAATTCCTATCGCTTTAGATTATGCGGCGGCTTTGGTGAAATATTGTGAGATTGCTAAATATAAAAAAGTAACATACCTCTACCCTAGAGGCAGTCTTGGGGCAATGAACTTTACTGTTAGTTTCGGTACATTATTGTTTAATAAAGATATTCATATTCATTCCTCTTATTCCTTTAATGAAAAGATGGAAGATTATCGTCTTATAATTAATAAGTTGGCAGAAAAAAAACCTGATGCCATTTTATTGTTAGCAAAAGGGTTGAGCGCGGCAAAAATGCTTAATCAATTGCGTAGCATGGGTATTGAAACTCCGGTATTTGGTTATATTGGATTGGATGACTTAGATATCTGGGATGCGGCAAAAGGGAAGGCTTATAATACTTTCGTAGCAACTACCTTCAAAGCTAATACGGAGGAGGATAAAAAAACAGCGATGTATCAAGCGTTTTATGCAAAATATGGGTCTTATCCAAATTATTTAGCGATTCAAGGTTATGACGCATTAAAGATGTTGGCTGCAGCAATACGAAAAGGAAATTCTTCAATTCCAATAAATATTGCAGGATCTTTAAAATACAATTTTAAAGGATTGTATAAAGATTATTATTTTAATAGATTAGGGCGTATTGAAAATCAAAGTATTAAAATTAAAGAAATGAAAAATGGCGAATTTTATAACGTAATGGATTTTGGAGTAGAGTGATGACGGCTTTAGTTTATGTTGTAGCAAGTTTTGTTATAGCGCTTTTTGGAATTGGTAGACGATTAGGATTTTGGGGATATTTTTTTGGATCATTATTTTTAACTCCTTTTGTTGGAGTTATTTTAGTGGCTTCATCAGGAAGATCTGAGTGATGAAATTTTTGTTCATTGATGGCTTTACTGCATCAATAGAATAAAATGTGTTAGCTTGTAGTAAGGTTCGTTGTAAGTTAGACGAGTATTAAATTTATTTTGGAGATTACCATGGCAGAAAATCAAGTAATAGAAAACGAAAGAATCGAAGAAGCTCAAGAAGTCGTACAAACAAGCATGTACTATGCAATTGGCGTGGGTATTGTGCCGGTGCCTGTTTTTGATTTTGTAGCTGTTTCAGTCGTACAATTAGATATGTTGAGACGCTTATGCAAGCTTTATGATGTTAAGTTCTTAGAAAGCAAAGGCAGAAATGTTTTAGGCGCATTAATCGGTGGTGGTTTGTCTTCAACCGTTTCACCATTAGTTGCAAGCCTTGTTAAATTGATCCCTATGGTTGGCACAACTTTGGGCGCTTTAAGTATGCCAGTCATTGCTGGCTCTTCAACTTATGCTGTTGGTAAAGTATTTATCCAACATTTTGAGTCAGGCGGCACGTTCTTAAATTTTGATCCACAAGCTGTAAAAGATTTTTATGCTCAGCAATTAAAAGAAGGTGTTGCTCTTGTTTCAAAAGTAACTAAACCTGCGGCGAGTGTTTAATCTAAGTTATTAATTCTCTAATAGCTTATAAGTACTGTTTCACACTAATGTATTTTATTAGTGTGAAACTTTACTCTCCATCTTAGTCTTTATCCCCGTTCTTATTTTTAATCGCACATTAGCAATTTATTTATTATTGTTAATTGTTGTTGATTGCTCCGCTGGCTATTTTAGTATTTAAGGTATAATCGCCAATCTACTTGGTGTGCAGAAATTATGATTCACAATTATCTGTCTGCATATTGTCTGGTGATTTCATTCTGACATTTTTCTCTTTTATTTAACAATTACTATAACTATGGCTCTGTATTGTGGAATTGTTGGTTTACCCAATGTAGGTAAATCGACCTTATTTAATGCCTTAACTCGAGCAACAATTGCTGCTGAGAATTATCCATTTTGTACTATTGATCCTAATGTTGGTGTGGTTCCAGTGCCTGATCCACGAATGGATGGATTAGCTGAAATAGTTAAGCCTGAACGAATTTTGCCTACTACTATAGAATTTGTTGATATTGCTGGCCTAGTTGCAGGGGCTTCAAAAGGTGAGGGGCTAGGCAATAAGTTTTTAGCAAATATTCGTGAAACAGATGCAATTGCACATGTTGTTCGTTGTTTTCAAGATGATAATGTGGTTCATGTCGCGGGTAAAGTTGATCCTATCTCAGATATTGAAGTGATTAATACAGAATTAGCGTTAGCAGATATGGCTTCGGTTGAAAAAGCCTTATTACGGGTAACTAAAACCGCTAAGTCTGGTAATAAAGATGATGCACAAAAAAAAGTGGTATTAGAGAAGGTTTTAGTGCAGTTAGAGCAAGGAGAGGCTGTTCGTAAATTAAATTTAAGTGCTGAAGAACAAGCATTAATTAGAGACTTATGTTTAATGACCTTAAAGCCTGCTATGTATATTGCAAATGTACAAGATGATGGATTTAAAAATAATGCATTATTAGACAGCGTAGAGAATTATGCTGCTAATGAAGGCTCAATGGTCGTGGTAGTGTGTGCGGCAATAGAAGCTGAGATTGCTTTATTAAACGAGGAAGAAAAAAAAGAGTTTTTAGACGATTTAGGTTTGGAAGAGCCTGGTTTAAATCGTGTCGTGCGTGCAGGTTATCAATTGCTTGATTTAGCAACATATTTTACCGCAGGTGTGAAAGAAGTAAGGGCATGGACGATTCCAGTAGGTGCAACAGCACCGCAAGCCGCGGGGGTAATTCATACAGATTTTGAAAAAGGTTTTATACGCGCTGAAGTCATTTCATATCAAGATTTTATTGCTTATAAAGGTGAGCAAGGAGCTAAAGATGCTGGGAAATGGCGTTTAGAAGGCAAGGATTACGTAGTGAAAGACGGCGATGTAATGCATTTTAGATTCAATGTTTGACATTAACTCCTGGGAGTAATTATAATTGCTGGCTTAATATAGTACAGATAAGGCGATATAGCTCAGTTGGTTAGAGCACGGGATTCATAACCCCGGGGTCGGTGGTTCAAATCCACCTATCGCCACCATATAAATCAAGCCCTTAGGTGACAACCGAGGGCTTTTTTTATGCCTGAAATAAAAAATGGCGCAATTTTGGCGCACTTCTAAAAAAACACCCGCAACAATTGCCGGTAATCAGGCACAAAAAAGCCGCATGGTTAGCGGCTAAAGTTGCTTCAAAATCTGGTAAAAATCCTTTTTCTTCACCCCTGCCTGTTCTGCCATGCTCTTGATAAGCGTTTGCGAAAAAGGCGCTTTGGGACAATCGACCGTTACCTTATGCTTCCTTTTGTCCTTAATCAAAACCCATTGCTCATGAGAGCCTTTTTGTGTGTCGAAGGTAAACCCCAGATAAGCCAATATCGCCTTCAATTCTTTGCATGTGATAGGCGGGTATTCCTCACTCATGCAGGACGAAGGGGTATCATTTCATCAAAAACAACGCTGGCTTTATGATAAATCATGTTGGTAAACCGGATAAAATAATATTCGAGCCACTGTGTTACTGGCGCTCGTCTGCCTAGTAGTTGATTGCCATATTCTTTATCCTGCAATGCCTCACCGACATAAAAGGTAATTTGTTCCTCAAGCTTGCGCTTCACCTCATTCAATGAGTCGCCTTGTGTTGCCAAGCAAAAATCTAAACACACAGCAACCCACATGTCTTCTTCTTGCTTTGCATAGCATTTTACAATCAGTTCTTTCGAGTTCATGGGCATCTTCTCCAAGTTTTTGTTTGCCAGCATTGTATTATAAACAGCTACAAATAAGTACGACTAGGCACAAAAAAGCCGATAACTCAAAAGCTACCGGCCTTGCCTTAATCTATATGTTCCTAACGGCAAAACGTATCAAAAGTGAGTCAAGCTATTCATTATCAGACCATACAAACATCTGTAACACTTGCCAGAATTTTTGGCACAAAAAAACCAGTAGCTAACCGGCTTTATTTAGCTTAGTAGACCCTTAACAACCCCCTTTGAAGCCCCTGTGTACACCCTTGTCACAACCAACCCGCCCTATTTAACATCAGGACGGCTTGCTTAGAACGCTGGTAATGTATTGCTTTCAGCCGATTAAATGTTTTTTGATGCATGCCTTTTGGCCGGTTACTTTGAAAAAAACCATAATCTGCCGGCCAGTCTAGTCTTGCCCTAATCTTTCGCGCTGCACGGCAA
>CAJAQT010000209.1 GCA_903944165.1 uncultured Methylococcaceae bacterium
CAACTGATGTTGCTGGTGCAATTTGTCAAAAGCAAACGCAATATTTGGGCGTTTGAATGTCGCGCTGAAGTGGATGGAGATTTCGTTGCCAGTGCCGAAATTCGTTGTGCTGCCGTGGTAGATTAAGGTGATCTCTGCACATGCAATCATCGATGCCAACGCACAGATAGGTGAAAATGTCACTATCGGTGCGTATTCTGTCATTGGTGCTAATGTCAGCATTGGCGAAGGTACGGTCATTGCGCCACATGTAGTGATCAAAGGACCAACCAGCATCGGCAAACATAATCGTATCTATCAATTTTCATCGATAGGCGAAGATCCACAAGATAAAAAATATGCTGCTGAGATTACTCGACTTGAAATAGGCGACAGAAATATCATCCGCGAGTATTGCTCGCTTCATCGCGGCACGGTTCAGGATCATTCAGTTACGCACATTGGCAGTGACAATTTATTTATGGCGTATACCCATGTCGCCCATGACTGCATTATTGGCGACCATGTCATCATGGCAAATGGTGCGTCTTTAGCTGGGCACGTTCGCCTAAACAGTCACGCTATTTTAGGTGGCTTTACCTTAGTCCATCAATTTACCCAAATTGGTCAATACAGTTTTGCGGCAATGGGCAGCGCCATTACGCAAGACATTCCGCCTTTTGTTATGGTAGGTGGCAAACCTACAAGCCCTCATGGTATTAATTCTGTAGGCATGGAACGCAACGGCATTTCTGCTGAAGATATTCGCCTCATCAGAAAAGCCTATAAAATCATCTATAAAATGAATTTACGTTTAGAAGATGCTATTGATCAAATGGAAGATTTAGCAGGCGACAGTAAAGAGTTATCTGATATGGTCAGTTTTTTACGCAATGTCACGCGCGGCATTTTGCGTTGATTACACACCACTAAGCAATGTTAATAGCCGGCGTTGATGAAGCGGGACGCGGCCCCTTAGCTGGCCCAGTGGTGGCTGCTGCCGTTATCTTAACTCCACATACGCCTATTTTAGGATTAGCCGACTCAAAAAAATTAACTGCTCGCCAACGCAACACACTCTTTGCGTTAATTCAACAACACGCCTTAAGTTGGTGTATTGCTGAAGCCTCGGTGCAAGAAATTGACACACTTAATATTCTGCAAGCAAGCTTATTAGCTATGCAACGAGCCATTTATGGCTTGTCTGTAGTGCCCGAACATATTCTGATTGATGGCAATCAACTCCCTGTACTTTCAATTTCTGCAGAAGCCATTGTTAAAGGTGATAGTAAAATTGCTGAAATCAGTGCCGCATCCATTTTAGCCAAAGTCTCTCGCGATAATATGATGGTCGCCTATCAACGCGATTACCCTGAATTCTCCTTTTTGCAACACAAAGGCTACGGCACAGCAAAGCATCTTGATGAAATTAAACGCTTTGGCTACCGCGATATTCATAGAAAAAGCTTTAATCCTATCAAAACCATGCTAGCACAAGGTCACTGCACCTAAACTTATGCACATTTCGCTGTTAACGTTAAATTTACATACCTATCAACAGCATCCGCGCTCTTGTCCATTTGACGCAATGCATTGCCATGAGCGCGAGGTAACACTCATTGCTGAAGCTATTTTACAGCAGCATATTGATATTATCTGTTTTCAGGAAGTAGCTGAATATTTACACGACCCTATTGCATCACCTTACGGAGAAACGCCTTCAAATATGGCGTATCGTATTCGTCAACGCCTACAGCAACAGGGGCATTGGTATCATTTACATCAAGATTGGAGCCATATTGGTTTTTATCGCTGGCGTGAAGGCACAGCAATATTAAGTCGTTATCCGATGCAGCATAATTACTCTGCGTATGTTTCGTTAAATCAACGCAAAGATTTTTATATGTCTCGCAACGTGACGGTATCTTGTGTACAGGTTCCACACTTTGGCTTGCTGCATATTGCCAATGTGCACCTCAGCTGGGCGCATCATGGCTTTTTTGAAGAGTATGCACGGCTTAGAAAATTAATTGATTCACGTCTACATTTTGGCGTTCGGGCTGATCTTATGCTCGGCGATTTTAACTCTCCTGCTGGTGAACACGCTTATCAACATATTGTTGGTCAAGGTCAGTATATTGATCAATTTTATGAACTTCACCCGCAGCGTTTCTTTGAGCCCAGTTATCAAGGACAAATTGATGGCTGGAAAAATAGCCCTCCCAAACGCATCGACTTTATCTTTAAGCGGCAAGGCAATCCACTTCGAATTTGCCAGATGGACAGCATTTTTAATGACCATTTTTATCCCCGCGTTTCAGATCATTTTGGTTATTTAGCCCGCTTTCAATTGTTTTGATTAGCTGTTTTGACACTGTGAGCGCTTAATAAAGGCAACAAATACGAGGCTACCTGTTTTGCGATAATCGGTTGCGCCTGTGCATTTGGATGTAACCCATCGGCTTGCATCAAATTTTTATTTAACGCAACATCTGCCAATAAAAAAGGCACCCAAGGTAACGCAAAGGTATTGGCTAATTCTGGATAAATGTTATAAAAAGTATCAATATAACGTTGCCCATAATTAGGCGGTATTTTCATGCCCAAGAGCATGACCTTGGCACCTGCTTGCTGGCTACGCTGAATGATTTGCGTTAAATTATTTTTTAATAACGCTGGCGATAGCCCCTGCAAACCATCATTAGCACCTAATTCAAGCACTACCCACGCAGGTTTTTGGCTACGCAGAATGGTATCAATTCGTTGCAAACCACCCGAACTGGTTTCACCACTGATGCTTTCATTGCTGACAGAAATGGGCAACTGCTGTTGTTTTATGAGGTCGGCTAATAAGCTTACCCAGCCTTGCCGTGTTTCCATACCATAAGCAGCACTTATACTGTCTCCCAAGATGACAATACTAGAAACGGGTTGTGCCATTGCTAGCGATGACACCAACATTAACACTACTGCACAAAAAATATTAATCATGATAAGCAACGACTCCACTCAGGTTAAAAACATCATTGTAACGGAAAATCTAACTAAAACCGTGCCGACACCTCATGGTGAGCTGATTATTCTTGAGGCGATTAACTTTACTATTGCGACGGGCGAAAGCATTGCTATTGTTGGCGCTTCTGGCTCGGGTAAATCAACATTACTGGCGTTATTGGCAGGCTTAGATACTGCAACGCATGGACAGATTATCATTAATGGTCAGCACTTAACGACGATGACCGAAGACCAACGCGCCACATTACGCGCCACCACCATTGGCTTTGTCTTTCAATCGTTTCACTTATTACCCAACTTAACCGCCTTAGAAAATGTCATGCTTCCCCTTGAACTAACGGGTGTAAAACAAGCAAAAACTATCGCACAAGAACTTCTTGACCGCGTAGGACTTAGCGCACGCCTACAGCACACCCCAAAACAGTTATCTGGAGGCGAACAACAGCGCGTAGCCATTGCCCGCGCCTTTGTTGGACAACCCAAAATTTTATTTGCTGATGAACCCACAGGCAACTTAGATAGCGCATCCGGTGCGCAAATTATTGAACTCTTATTTGACTTAAATCAAGCCCACCACACCACCTTAATTTTAGTCACTCACGATCACCAATTATCTGCACGTTGCCAGCGAACACTCACCTTAGCGGCAGGGAAATTACTATGAATTACTGGCGTTTAACGTGGCTAATGTTATGGCGCGACGTGCGTGCCGGCGAAGTCAACTTACTGATTAGTGCATTACTCATTGCCATTAGCAGTTCCACTGCCATTAGCTTATGCACCGATCGACTACAACAAAGCTTTCAAAGCAATGCCGCTGAATTAATTGCTGCTGATTTAGCAATCAATAGCAGTTCGCCCGTTGCTCCAGCATGGCTAGAATACGCTCAGTCACACGCTTTAAATACTGCCCAAGCAACTGAATTTTCAAGCGTATTAATGGAACATGAGGAATTATTACTGACCAGTGTTAAAGCTGTCAGCCAACACTATCCACTAAAAGGCGCACTTAAAACCTCGGCTTATAATCAAGACATGAGTCAACACCAAGGACCACTCCCAGGCATGGCATGGGTTGATCAACGTGTACTGAGCGCCTTAACACTGTCCTTAGGTGAGTCGATTACCATTGGTGATAAAGTTTTTATAGTTGAAAAAATACTCACCAACGAACCTGATAGACAAGGCAATTTTTTTCGCTTTGCTCCACGCGTACTGATTAACGAACAAGATCTTAATGCCACGCATAGCGTACAACCAGGCAGCCATATTCATTACACCTATTACTTTAGCGGCAAACAAGATGCACTACGCGTGTTTAATCAATGGCTGCTGCCGCAACTACAACCTGATCAAAAAATAATCAATGCCCATGACAGTCGCCCAGACATTGCCAACGCCTTAGATAAGGCTCAGGATTATTTACAACTCGCTAGCATATTAATCCTTATTATTTCTGCTGCCGCCATTGCTTTAGCCACGCAACGTTACCATGAACGCCATCGGTCACATACCGCCTTACTGCGCTGTCTAGGCTGCTCTCAACACGAACTATTTAGCCTTTTCGTTATGCAGTTTTGCCTGCTGGGTATCCTGACCAGCTTTATCGGTACCGCCGTGGGCGCATTACTACAACAATTCATGAGTCCCTTTTTAAGTCAGTATTTAAGCACTGATTTAGCCTCACCCTCGTTATTATCCTTTGGTTCTGGCTTTATTCTTGGTCTAAGCTTATTACTAAGCTGTGCCTTGCCACCGTTATTGCACTTAAAACACGTCTCTGCTTTAAGTATTTTCCGCCACGAACTAGGCCCATTACCTACTACAGCATGGCTAAGTTACGCCTTAGCATTAACGCTTATAGCAAGCCTGTTATGGCAAAGCTCTCACAACTTAGCACTCACCGCACTACTGCTAGGCATCGGACTATTATGTACCTTAATTTTTGCAGCCCTGCTGTGGCTCTTATTAACACAACTACACCATTTATTACCCAAACTAAGCCTGACTTATCGCTTAGGCTTACAGCATTTAACCCAACATCCAGCACTTACCATTGGGCAATTGCTCGCGTTTACAAGCTTATTAATCACCTTAAATTTAAGTATTAGTTTACGAAATGATTTATTAACAGAATGGCAACAACAATTACCTGCTCACGCCGCCAATCATTTCGCAATGAATATTTTTCCAACGCAACTGCCTGTTTATGAAGCGTGGCTGCACAATGCGGAGCTTATCGGCAATACTGTGTATCCGATTGTCAGAGGTCGCTTAATCGCAATTAATAATCAGCCACTTACCAGTCTTGCGCCCAAAAACAGCTTAGAAGAAAACGCTAAGCATCGTGAATTAAGTTTAACGTGGAGCCACGATTTACCTGACGATAACCTGTTAAGCGCGGGTGCGTGGTGGTCGGCACAGGACGCTGCGGGGCTTGTTTCTGTAGAACAAAAACTTGCAGCTAATTTAGATATTAAGCTTGGCGATATGCTAACGTTCTCAGTAACCCAACAACGCTTTACTGCTCGTGTGAGCAGTGTGCGTAAATTAAATTGGAATAACATGAAGCCCAATTTTTATATGTTATTTTCTCCAGGAACCTTAAATGCTTTTCCTAGCACTTATCTCACCAGTTTTTATTTAGCCGAACATCAAGAAACGCACCTGACTAGCCTAATAAAACAGCTACCAAATGTAAATTTAATTGATATTGATCAATTACTTAAACAAATTAAAACAATTCTTGACGCGCTCAGTTACATTGTTAATTTCATTCTCTGCTTTGCTTGGTTTGCGGCAATCTGCTTATTTCTTGCCGCCCTCAGCGTTCGTCTCCGCACTCGACAGTATGAAACCGCCCTATTACGTGTCTTTGGTGCTGACCGTCGCCTGCTTAAACGCGTGCAAACTATTGAGTTTGCTTGTCTAGGCGCACTGTCAGGAATTCTAGCCATAGCCGTATCAAACCTACTGTTAAGCCTTTTATATCGCTACACCTTCACCATTGACTATCACCCAAACTGGTTTTTATGCATAATAACACCTTGTTTTTCAGTCGTATTTACCACTGTTTTAGGTAATATTAGCTTACATAGGCTGCTTAATAAGCCGCCTTTACAGACTTTACGAGAAGAATAAAATGCACGCGCGCACGCACGTTAACGCTATCACTAAGTCCATATCAGAGCGCGCCAGTGCGTGCTAAAATAATTATTTTTTTCTAGCACCTAATCATGCAAATTACCCGAGGCTTAACGCATTTAAATCCCTACCCCCAAGGCTGTGTGTTAAGTATTGGCAATTTTGATGGCGTACATTTAGGGCATAAAGCCGTTATTAAAAAAGTAGTCGAACGAGGACAACAATTAAAATTACCTGTTGTCCTCATGATTTTTGAACCCCAACCTTTAGAGTATTTTTTAAAAGATAATGAACCACCACGGCTAATGCGTCTGCGTGAAAAAATCCTCCAATTTGCTACTTTGCCTCTTGATCAAGTCATTATCGTGCGTTTTAATCGCCACTTTGCTAATTATCAGGCTGAGCAATTTATCCATGAAATTTTGCTAAAAAAACTTAATGTTAAACATTTAGTGATTGGTGATGATTTCCATTTTGGTAAGGCCAGACAAGGTAATTTTGCGTTACTGACTGAGCAAGGAAAAATCCACGATTTTACTGTTGAAGATACGGGCTCATTTGAAACCGTAGGGCTACGCGTCAGCAGTACGCTGATTCGCGATGCCTTACGCACGGGGAACTTAGCCCAAGCGGAACGCTTACTAGGTCGTTGTTATACTATTTGTGGGCGTGTAGCGCATGGCCATAAGCGCGGACGATTAATGGGTTTTCCCACTGCTAATATCATGATGGCACGAAAAAATACCCCAGTAAATGGTGTGTTTGCGGTATTAATCACGGGTATTGATGAACAGGTTTATCAAGGCATTGCCAATGTAGGGACGCGCCCCACCTTCTCTGGTGGCAGCAAAGTTATTGTAGAAACACATTTATTTAATTTTAATAAGGACATCTATGGTCATTATGTTGAAATTCATTTTAAAGAAAAAATCAGAGATGAACTGTGCTTTAATTCTATGGAAGATCTTAAACAGCAAATTGAATGCGATATACTTACTGCACAAACAATTTTTGCTGCACCTTCTATCCTATGACCCTAAGCCGTCATCGTAAATTATTTAAACATGAGTGCCCGCACTTAAGCACAACCATCCCCCAACACTTATCATGGTGAGTTATAACAAAGCCAACACGTTTTGCTGCCACAGTTAGCTCACTTCTGTTATTTTTTGCTGTACCTACACTTCTCCAACAGAGCCTATAAAAATGGATTATAAAAAAACCCTAAATTTACCCAACACCGCCTTTCCAATGAAAGGTAATTTAGCTCAGCGTGAACCTGAACGTCTTAAAAAATGGCAAGAGATTGATCTATACGCGCAAATAAGAGAAGCCCATCAAAATCACCCAGCCTTCATTTTGCATGATGGCCCACCGTATGCCAATGGTGAAATTCATATCGGTCATGCAGTCAATAAAGTATTAAAAGACATTATTCTTAAAGCAAAAACCTTAAGTGGTTTTAACGCACCTTATGTACCAGGCTGGGATTGCCACGGCTTACCCATTGAGTTAATGGTAGAAAAAAAAATCGGTAAAGCAGGCAATAAAGTGTCCCCTGCCGAGTTTCGTAAAGCCTGCCGTGACTATGCTCAAAAACAAGTGCTCTTACAAAAAGAAGCCTTTGTGCGCTTAGGTGTATTGGGCGATTGGGCGAATCCCTATTTAACCATGGCGTATTCTTTTGAGGCCGACACCGTCCGTGCTTTAGGCAAAATCAGCCAAAATCATCATATTAGTAAAGGTGCAAAACCCGTGCATTGGTGTACCGATTGCGGCTCAGCACTGGCTGAAGCAGAAGTGGAATACGAAGACAAACATTCACCTGCTATCGATGTGCGCTTCACTGTAGTGGATAGTGAAGACTTTTTGCAACACTGCCATCACCTCCCAGAACATGAAGGACGCGGGCCTCTTTCGATAGTGATTTGGACAACCACACCATGGACCTTGCCCGCCAACCAAGCCGTTGCCTTGCATGCAGAAATTGACTATGCAATTGTACAATGTGAAAAAGACGGTGTTGATGAACGCTTAATGGTGGCTGAGGCCTTATTAAAAACCACCATGCTACGCTATGCCATTGAAAATTATCATGTTATAGCGCGCTGCAAAGGTGCTGATGTAGCGCTGCAATTACTTCAACATCCTTTTTATGAGCGGCACGTTCCCATTGTTTTAGGGGATCATGTTACCGTTGAGGCGGGTACCGGCGCAGTTCATACTGCACCAGGGCATGGTCAAGATGACTATGTAGTTGGACGTAAATATAATCTGCCCATCGATAACCCCGTGGGCGGCGATGGTGTATTTTTAGCCAACACAGAATTATTTGCTGGTCAGCATGTCTTCAATGCCAACGCCCAAGTAATTGAAGTGTTAAAAGAACGCGGCAAATTATTACATCATCATGCCTTGTTACACAGCTATCCGCATTGCTGGCGTCACCATACACCTATTATTTTTCGTGCAACGCCACAATGGTTTATTGCCATGACGCAAAATCATTTACGTGATGATGCACTTGAAGAAATTAAAACCGTACAGTGGATTCCAGAATGGGGACAAGCACGAATTGAAAGCATGATCACTAATCGTCCTGATTGGTGTATTTCCAGACAACGCACGTGGGGCGTACCCATTACTTTGTTTGTCCACAAAGAAACGGGGGAACTTCATCCCAAGATGCCTGAAATAATCGAAAAAATTGCTCAACTCATTGAACAGCAAGGCATTGAAGCGTGGTTTGAATGCAGCACTGAAGCGTTACTTGGCGCTGATGCAGCCCACTACGACAAAACCACCGACACCTTAGATGTGTGGTTTGATTCTGGTGTAACCCACGCAGCGGTGCTGGCTCGCAACCCAGCGTTACAATTTCCAGCCGATTTATATTTAGAAGGTTCAGACCAACATCGCGGTTGGTTTCAATCATCGTTACTGACCAGTGTTGCCATGCACGGCCATGCGCCTTATAAAGCCGTGTTAACGCATGGTTTTACGGTGGATGCCAAAGGCGAAAAAATGTCTAAATCTAAAGGCAATGTCATTCCACCGCAATCAGTCATGAAAAACTTGGGCGCAGATGTATTACGTCTATGGATTGCCTCCACGGATTACCGAGGTGAAATGCGAGTGTCTGAGGAAATTTTAGAACGCACTTCAGATGGCTATCGCCGCTTAAGAAACACCGCACGTTTTCTGCTTGCCAACCTCAATGGCTTTGACCCTACCCAGTTAGTTGCACCCGATGAGTTATTAGCACTAGATAGGTGGTTGGTTGATCGTGCGTATCACTTACAAGAAGAAGTAAAGTCTGGCTATGATGCCTATCAATTTCAAAGTGTGTATCAAAAAATTCATCATTTTTGCGTACTTGATTTGGGTGGCTTTTATTTAGACATTATTAAAGATCGTCAATATACCGCTAAAACCGATAGCTTAGCGCAACGTTCTGCACAAACAGCAATGTACCACGTGATCGAAGCATTAAGCCGTTGGCTAGCCCCTATTCTTAGCTATACAGCCGATGAAATATGGGAGTATTTACCTGGTGAACATAGTGTGTCGGTCTTCTTAAGCACATGGTATGAAGGCTTATACCCTGTAGCGACTGACTCACCTTTCGACCACGCCTTCTGGCTAGACATTATGGCGATTCGTACTGAGGTCAGTAAAGAATTAGAAAAATGTCGCACCCGAGGTGAAATTGGCGCATCACTTAATGCAGAAATTGAGCTTTATTGTTCTACCGAAAAATATGCCCTGCTCACGTTAATTGCCAGTGAATTGCACTTTGTTTTCATTACCTCAAAAGTCAGTTTATTTACTGAACAGCATTGCCCAGAAAATGCACTGTCAACAGAAATTGAAGGCATTCATATTAAGGTGAATGCTTCAACACATTCTAAATGCATCCGTTGCTGGCACCAACGTGACGATGTTGGACACCATGAAGACCACCCCGAACTGTGCGGACGTTGCCTAGAAAATATCATCGGCACAGGTGAAGTGAGGCTTTATGCTTAAATGGCTAGGTTTATCGTTATTAATTTTAGTTTTAGATCAAGCTAGTAAATTAACCATTGATGCTACGATGCCTTTATACAGCTCGATTGCTATCCTGCCTTCATTTAATCTCACTTATGTACGCAACACTGGCGCAGCATTTAGTTTTTTAAGTGAAGCAGGAGGGTGGCAACGCTGGTTTTTTGCCGCTTTAGCATTAAGCATCAGCGTGAGCATTATTATCTGGATGAAGCGTTTGCAAAAACACGAAACACTCTTAGCCGTCGCCTTATCGCTGGTTTTAGGTGGCGCTATCGGCAATCTTATAGACCGCTTAGCTTATGGCTATGTAATTGACTTCTTAGATATATTTTATAATACCTGGCATTGGCCTGCGTTTAATATTGCTGATGCTGGCATTACTATTGGGGTAATTTTAATGCTCGCAGAATCACTAGGCCTCACTAAACATCAAGATCCTATAGCGACTGATATTCAGAATTAACCGTTGATGTTACGTTGCTATTCTGCGCGTTTAAAATTAAGAAGAATTGTAGGGGCAAGACCGCGTGGTTGCCTTGATAACAAGCTGTTATTAAGGGCTGGCACAAGGTCGCGCTTCGTCAAACAAAAGTAAAGCAACGTTACTGCAGAACGTCAGTGTTTAAAAATAAACAGAGTAGACGTATTATTCAAGTGCCAGATTATTTTCATCTGCATAGCCACAACACTACCGCTCCTTTTTTCTAGCGAATTCTATGAATAAAGCTTCGTTTCAACCGACAACAAACACACCCGCCATCTTGTTTGTAGATGATGAGCCCAATATTTTAAAATCTCTACAGCGCTTGTTTCGCAGTGTAAATTATGATGTCTACACAGCTGAAAGCGGTATGGCCGGCTTAGCTATCGTTAAGCAATATCCCATTGATGTTATTGTCTCTGACATGCGTATGCCACACATGGATGGTGCGAAATTTTTGGAGCAGGTTGCCAATGATTCGCCCGATATTATTCGGATTTTATTAACTGGGTATTCAGATATTCAGTCAACTATTGCAGCGGTAAATAAAGGTAAGATCTATAGCTACCTAAGCAAACCTTGGGAAGACAACGAGTTAAAAATTCAGATTGCAAATGCCATCGAACAAAAACGCTTACGCGAAGAACGTCAGCAGTTATTCATTATTATCAATCAACAAAATGCTGAATTAAAAGACCTCAATACTAATTTAGAAGAAAAAATTCTTGCCCGTACAGCCCAATTAAAAACCACGCTAAATCAACTTGATAGCGCACATAAACTCTTAGAAAAACAATACACTGATACGGTAGTTGCCTTTGCAAAGATTATTGAAATGCGCCCAGGTATTAAAAGTGGACAATCAAAATACATTGCTGAAAAAGCGGTTCAAGTCGGTCGCGAATTAGGTGTCGCTGTCGATGAATTAAAAAACTTTCTTTACGCTGGCATGTTAAAACAAATTGGCAAAATGAGTTTATCCGATCAACTCTTAGCAAAGCCGTTTTATGCACTAAGCACCCAGCAAAAAAAAGAATATCTGCTACACACCATTGAAGGCGAAACATTGCTTAAAGATTTACAGCAATTGCACCCAGCGTCAGTATTAATTAGACATCAACATGAACAATACGACGGTTTAGGTTATCCAGATGCGTTAAAACATCACAATATTCCTTTAGGCTCACGGGTATTAAAAGTTATCAGTGATTATGTCGCCTGCCTTGATGGTTCGCTTACTGGCACACAAATGACCGTTGGTGCCGCACTGAGTTGGATTAATATCAGAAAAGAAAACCACTATGATCCCATCGTTATTGATGCTTTTATTAAGGTTCTTAAAGAAACAGAGCCTGAAACAGACTTTGAGATTGACCATCTAGCCCTTGATAAATCATGGAAAACCAGTTCTGTGATTACTGAAGACCACCATAACCCCGTTGTTTCCCGCCCAGTTTTAGAAATCAGCTGGTCTGAACTTAAAGTTGGCATGGAAGTCGAGGGGGTGTACTTTGATGGAAAAGCCTATATTAAAAACTGTATCGTGACAGAGAAAATTCTACAAGGCATCACCAAGCTCAAATACAACTTAGACCTTAATCCAAACATAAAAATTCGCATTGGCAAACAGCCCTCCTCTGAAAAATAAACTAATACCCTCACACAGGTTACTTCAGTCCATTCACCAATTCAGTGACTAAACCTGGCCCTTGATAAATCAAACCACTGTAAATTTGCACAAGGCTGGCACCTGCGGCTATTTTTTCGCGAGCATCTTCAAGCGTCATAATACCTCCAGCCGCGATAATAGGAATTTTCCCTTGCAGCACAGCAGCCAAGTGCTGCACCACCCACGTAGCGTGTTGCTTAACCGGCGCACCACTTAAACCACCCGCCTCGCGTGCTAAGGGATGCGTGGCGATAGACTCACGAGCTAGCGTTGTATTGGTGGCAATCACGCCATCGATAGCAAATTCTAGTAATAAATGACCAATATGCGTAATTTCTTCCTCGCTTAAATCGGGCGCAATTTTTAGCACTAAGGGTACATATCGACACTGCTCTTGCTGCAAACGTAATTGCTCTGTTTTTAAGCGTGCCAACAACTGTTTTATCTCATCACCCTGCTGTAATTGCCGTAAGTTTTTCGTGTTAGGCGAGGAAATATTAATCGTGACATAACTGGCAAAGGGGTACACTTTTTGTAAGCCCTGTACGTAATCATCTGCTGCATTTTCCAAAGGGGTAGCCGCATTTTTACCTAAATTAATGCCAAGAATACCTTGATACTGACTAGATTTTACTTGCTCAAGAAGGTGATCTACACCTAAATTATTAAAGCCCATACGATTAATAATCGCTTGATGCTCGGGTAAGCGAAATAAACGTGGCTTTGGATTGCCAGATTGTGGGCGTGGTGTCACCGTACCCATCTCAAGAAAACCAAAGCCTAAACTTGCCAAGGCATCAATGTAATCACCATTTTTATCCAAGCCTGCCGCCAATCCTACCCGATTAGCAAAATTCAATCCCATCACATTTATTGGTTCAACCTTGGCTTGCGGTGAATGTTTGCCTGTGACGAGAGCCTTTATGCCGTGCAATGCCGCTAACCCTTTTAAGGTCAGTTCATGGGCTATTTCTGGATCGAGTGAAAATAATAACGGACGTAAATAAGGGTAAAGAGTCATCATAAGCAGCGTTGAGCAGTTAATTGATAAGGTTCAGGGTTAACCTGAGTGGGTCGATTGCTGAGCATGGCAGATAATAATTGAGCAGAAGCTGGCCCCATCACTAAACCATTTCTAAAATGACCAGCATTAATACTTACATTGCTAAATTCAGGGTGCCGACCTATGTAGGGCACGCCAGTGTTCGTGCCAGGACGTAAACCCGCCCACTGACTCAGCACTGGATAATTGCAAAGTTCAGGTAACAAATTTAACGCAAAATTATATAAGGTTTGTTTGGCGGCATCGGTGGTGTGTTTCTCAAAACCATGATGCTCAACCGTGCTGCCAGCAAGAATTTTACCGTCACGTCGGGGAATTAAATAATGCTCACCCGCTAATATTATTTTAGTTAAGGTGTCTGGTTTAGCATCAAATAACAGCATCTGTCCTTTAACTGGCTGAATCGTAGGGTTCAGTTGAGCACTTGGCAACACCGTGTGTAATAATTTATGCGTCCATGCTCCTGCGGTTATGATCACTTCATTAACGGCAAAGCTTCCAGTCGAGGTTGTCAATGAATGTAGCCGATGCTGCGTTGTTATTGCCTCATGTACTTCGCAGTGCTCAAGGATACGAACACCTTTGTTAAGAAGATCCTGACGCAATGATTTCACTAAACGTGGATTACGAATCTGTGCGACTGATGGCATCCATAAAGGCTTATTTAACACTGTTGGTAATGACGCTAGCAATGCTTCAGCAACTGTTTGATAAGGCATTTGATACGTTTCGCACCACGCCTGTGCTAACTCATAATCTGGATTTTGAGTAATAAGCAATCCACAGGGATTCCATTCTGGATCTATCCCTGTCTCCGTATGCAATGCCAATGCTAAGTCTGGATACAACGCTAGACTGTGCTTTACCAGTGCACTGATTGCAACATCTTGTCGCCAAGGATACAGCGGTAATAAGATACCTCCGCCAGCCCAGGAAGACTCCTGCCCCACCAGCTGTTTTTCTAACAAAACAACCTGTGCCCCTGCACTGTGAAACTCCCTCGCGGTCAACATACCGATAATGCCGCCACCTATAATTGTAATGTCTGGAACTGTTGTCATGAATGAATGTGAATATAAAAAATGCTCAATTAAGGGAATCAACTACAAGATGAATAATCAATGCTCAACAACGCCGAATTAAAAATAGTCTTGATAGATTTTTTTAAAATACCAAGTAATTTTTTGTGTGGGCAAAATTAATAACATTACAAAATAAACTGTTGTTTTATACATACAATTTTAAAAAAATTAGCTTAGTTGTTGATAACTAAATAAATATTACATTTAGCAGCACAGATAAAAAGTTGTAGACAACCACCTTTACTGCTATTATTCCACGTGCAAGACACGTTTTGTTGTATAAAAACAATATAAATAAACAAAGCAGTAAATCAAATCTACACCAATCTAGGCAGAATTTTTTAACTATCTTATTAAGATTGTTGCTGTTTTAGAAACGTAGAATTTCATTTACTACCCAAAACCACAACTAAAGGGTAACACGATGATGAATAAAACTACATTAGCCTTAGCCATCAGTACAGCCATTTTTTCAGTTTCAGCAGTTGTACTTGCTCCACAAGCAATGGCGCATCCTAAAGCAAAAAAACACGCAAGCGTTGCATATAATTCAAATGCTGCAGAACGCTTAGCAGAGTCTGCTAATAGCAGAGTTGAAGCTTTAGAAGCACAATTACAAGCCATGCAATATGAATTACAAAGCTTACGCGCTGAAGCCAACCGTTCTTCTATGAACAATGCGGATTCTGCAAAAGTTCAAGAGCTTGATCAATGGATGGCTTCAGTTAAATCTGAACCTACTGCCTCAGGTAGCAAAGATAATATGGTGTTCTTCCGTGGCGGTTATGGTTACGCAGACAGCAAACGCGGCGGCACTGTAGATCCTACAGCGGCTGGTGGTGAATCAGGTGGAGCTCTTAACGGCGCTATCGGCGGTCAAGACGCATGGTATTTTGGCGCTGGTTTTGATTGGAGCTTAAATGACAACCTATTTGGCATGATGAGCGGCACTGAAGTATTTGCTGAATTAATGTTTGATTACAAAGAATTAGGCGAAAGAGCACCTAATGGTCTAACAAGCACTGTCACTGGTATTGTTGCAAATCCTGGCACATTACCTGCTGGTACTGCGGTCAATAGCGAATCAGCTACTGTCAACCAATTAACCTTAGCCGCTTCACCAAAAATCAAATTATTTAAAGGTCAAGCCTTCCGTCCTTGGTTAATTCCAATTGGTTTCGAATTAAGCGTAATCAGCCCTCCATCTGATGCCATTACTGTATTAAACCCAGGTATGCAATTTGGTTTAGGTGCTGACTACAAAATCTGGAACAATTTATACGTAGGTGCTGATGCACGTTACCACTATGCTCCAGACAATATTGACGGCGTTAACACCAACGGCGTAACTGCAGGTGGTTATGTTGGTATTGGCTTCTAAGCTGAATACATAAACAAGATCGACCACAGCAAGGGAGGGCATAAAACCCCTCCCTTTTTTATACCTAATTTTTCATAATTCACAACTATAATTATCAACTATCCAATTAAAATAGCGTCAACATAGTAAACTTATCGGTAATTCTTTCCAGAAATACTTGACCATTACACTCCTCACTATGAAAACTCTGTACCCTGAACTTCAGCCCTACCATACTTTTTTTTTACCAACCGACACTGCTCATCAGGTGTACGTTGAAGAGAGCGGTAATCCCAACGGTTTTCCTGTTATTTTTTTACATGGCGGACCGTGCTCTGGCACTAAACCCGATCATCGACGTTTTTTTAATCCACAACAGTACCGAATTATCTTGTTTGATCAACGCGGCTGTGGACAATCTAAACCTTTTGGACTTTGTGAGAACAATACCACACCCGCATTAATCGCTGATATGGAACGTATTCGTTGCCAACTTAATATCACACAATGGCTGGTCTTTGGCGGCTCATGGGGTGGTGCATTAGCCTTATTGTATGCACAACAACATCCCCAATACGTGGCGGGGTTGATCATTCGTGCGGTATTTTTGGCTAGACAAGACGATCTTAATTGGTACATTAAGGATGGTGCAAAGCGAATTTTTCCTGAAGCATGGCAGACCTTAATCAGCAGCTTAAAACAGTCACCAACGGACGACCTGCTTGCCCACTTACTTGCTGCTATAGAAAGCACTGATATAGCTTTCAGAGACATCGTATTAAGCGCTTGGCTTAATTGGAGCGCCCAAGTAGCCTTAGGCGTAAACTATCAGGCTAAGTCAACACTGGCCATAACAGAAAACACCTTGCACCAAGTGCGCATGGAATTACATTACGCTAAGCACAGCTATTTTATTACTGAGAATCAAATTTTAGCGAATTGTCCAGTATTACAAGAAATTCCAACACACATTATCCATAGTCGCTTAGATTTACTTTGCCCATTAGAGGCGGGCTATCGTTTACACCAAGCCTTACCTAATGCCAAGTTTTGTATCTTAGATCATGCAGGACACATTGCTCAACATGAAGAAATGATTGATGCGCTAGTCACTGCCACCGACTTATTTGCACATCAACGACACGTTAACCACCACTTATAAATACCAACATGACCCCAAAAAAACGTTTGATTATTGCTATGACCGGCGCAACTGGTGCTATTTATGGCGTAAGAATATTACAAGTCTTACAACAACAAGAAGAATGGGAATCACATCTGGTGATTTCTCCTTCAGGCATCGTAAATTTAAAACACGAAATGGATATGAAACGCTCAGCACTATACGAGCTTGCTGATGTAACCTATAAAATTGATGATATAGCCGCCAGTATTTCCAGTGGTAGCTTTAAAACCGAAGGAATGATTATTGCGCCCTGCTCAATGAAAACACTTGCCGGCGTAGCCCACGGTTACGGCGATAATTTAATCACCCGCGCCGCTGATGTCGCTTTAAAAGAACGTCGCACCTTTATTGCCATGCCCAGAGAAACCCCACTTAATCTTGTTCACATTCGTAACATGGCAATCGTGACGCAAATGGGCGGTATTATTTATCCACCTATGCCCACTTTTTATAATAAAACAGATTCCATGGCGAGTATGGTTGATGAAACCATTGGCAGAATATTGGATAAATTTGGCGTAGACGTTAAGGGACTTTATACGCCTTGGGAAGGCATACAAGCATCAAAATCAAACTAAGCACTTGATAGCGCACCATAACGATGCGCTATTAAAATACAACCCCTTGTTACAACTAAGTATTAAAATTCATCACGCCTGAGCGCACCATTAAGATGCAATCCCCACAAACTAACTGCAACTTTTAAGCATCCACAACCGTCCAACACGCTCGACCTCTCAAACAATAACATCAATAAGCTCAGGACAAGTATGTGTGGTGATCCCACCTCCCAATAGTCCCCGATTAACCCCTAGCAATCAGCAACCCAACAACCTGAATAACAACACCTAAATAGGCGATGAAATCACACTTTGGCTTGCTAATTGCTGATAAATTTATACCTCTTTGTTTTTTAACTATTCATCACCAATGTATAAACGAATACTGGATCACCTTACTAGTGCCATTCTTTTATTTAATTCAGAGCTGAAATTACGCTACATCAATACTGCGGGAGAAATGTTACTTGCTGATAGTGCGCATCATCTTATCAACCAAAGTGCACACGACTTATTTAAATCTTCAGATCCAGCACTGCTATTAAATTTAAGACAAAGCTTAGCAATGGAAGAACCTTTAGTTGAACGCATGCTAACACTCAATCGTATGACCCAATCCTTAACCGTAAATTTAAGCGTAACCCCGTTATTAAAAAATGAAAAAGTCACTGAATTACTTATGGAGCTACAGCAAGTGGATACGCAAATACGTATTTCAAAAGAAGAACGCTTATTAACCCAACAAAATACTGCTCGTTTATTAGTGAGAGGCTTAGCTCATGAAATTAAAAATCCCTTGGGTGGTTTACGTGGTGCAGCACAATTACTCGACATGGAATTAGACGATCCTGAATTAAAAGAATACACCCAAATTATCATTGCTGAATCTGATCGCTTACAAGGTCTCATGGATAAAATGCTGGGCCCTAATAAATTGCCTAATAAAAAAAGCATCAATATTCATGAAGTATTAGAACGCGTCAGACAATTAGTGCAGGCCGAAGCCAGTCGTAATCTTATTATAAAATGCGATTACGACCCAAGTATTCCAAGCCTCCAAGGTGATAAAGATCAACTCATTCAAGCCATCTTAAATATCACCAGGAATGCCGTGCAAGCTACCGAAGGCAAAGGTCAGATTATTTTTAAAAGTCGTATTCATCGTAATATCACCATTGGTCGTAAAACCTATCGACTAACGGTAAAAATTGACATTATCGACAATGGTCCTGGTATCGATGTCGACATGATGAATCAAATTTTCTACCCAATGATTACAGGACGCGCAGAAGGTACAGGCTTAGGTTTATCAATCGCACAATCGCTAATCAATCAACACAATGGAATAATTGAATGCACCAGTGAACCTGGCAATACAGTATTTTCACTGTTTATTCCTATCGAACCCATTACACTTAAAGAGGAGTCCACAAATGAATAAGCCTGACACAATCTGGATTGTTGATGATGATAAATCGATTCGCTGGGTCTTAGAAAAAGCCTTACAAAAAGCTGAAATACACACCCGCAGCTTCTCTAGCGCACTACAACTTTTACCGGCGCTACATACTGAAACCCCTGACGCATTGATAACTGACATCAGAATGCCAGGCATGGATGGCTTACAATTATTGGAAAAAATACAGCACAATTACCCAGAACTGCCCGTCATTGTCATGACAGCTCATTCAGACTTAGAAAGCGCCGTCTCTGCATTTCATGGCGGAGCTTTTGAATACATGCCCAAACCATTTGATATTAAAGAATTAGTTGATTTATCACGACGTGCCTGTTTGCATGGCCGACAACAACAAGAACGCTTACTAAACACGGCATCAGGCAATAAAGAACTGTCATCTTTACAAGAAACTACACCAGAAATTATTGGCGCTGCCCCGGCAATGCAAGAAGTATTTCGCGCCATTGGTCGTTTAGCACGCTCACCTATTACCGTCTTAATTAATGGCGAATCGGGGACTGGCAAAGAATTGGTTGCTAAAGCCTTGCATCGACACAGCCCACGAGCAAATAATCCCTTTATCGCACTAAACATGGCTGCTATTCCTAAAGATTTAATGGAATCAGAATTATTTGGGCATGAAAAAGGCGCGTTTACTGGTGCCAACACTCGCCGCGCTGGACGCTTTGAGCAAGCCAATCATGGCACCCTATTTCTTGATGAAATTGGCGACATGCCCGCAGAATTACAAACTCGCTTATTAAGAGTATTAGCTGATGGTGAGTTTTATCCTGTAGGTGGACATACCTCCATAAAAGTCGATGTGCGTATTATTGCCGCCACACATCAGCATCTTGAAAACTTAGTCGAACAAGGACGTTTTCGTGAAGACTTATTTCATCGCTTAAACGTTATTCGTATTCATATTCCACCACTACGCGAACGACGCCAAGATATTCCCCTGTTATTACGGCATTTTTTAACCCAAGCCAGTATTGAATTAAACACTGAAATTAAAATTCTAAAACCTGAAGCCGAAACATTTTTAAGTACTTTAAATTGGCCTGGCAATGTACGTCAAATGGAAAATACTTGCCGCTGGTTAACGGTAATGGCCTCGGGCAGAGAAATTCACTTAGACGATCTACCTCCAGAATTAGTCACCCTTCCCGTAGAAAAAAACACCGTAATCAGTGACTGGGAAACCTTATTACGCGCCTCGGTAGATCAACAATTACTTGCCCAAGAAAGTGAAATAGCTAAACACATCATCCCATCTGTAGAAGCGATTTTAATTCAAGCTGCGTTAAATCACACGCGCGGAAAACGTCATGAAGCAGCCATATTACTAGGCTATGGACGCAATACCCTCACCAGAAAAATCAAAGAACTAGGCTTAGAAAACTGAATAATTAACTAACCGGCTACCCGACTATTTACACATCTGATTTGAGCTGTTTTTAGGCTTAAAAATCACTACAAACCCAGCAATTATAGCCCCTGCAGCGATTTTTAACGGTAAAATAGCTACCATAAAAAGTAAGCTACCAACTATCCATCATTATCATCCCGTGTGTTAACGTTTTCGACTGGACGAACAAATGGCAATAGTTCGTCGATACGGCTATTGGGTCAAGTGGGTAGTTTTTCCAGAGTATCTCTTAGCCATGCTGCAGGGTCTATTCCGTTAATTTTTGCTGTACCCAATAGCGTTTGAATGGCGGCAGCCCG
>CAJAQT010000210.1 GCA_903944165.1 uncultured Methylococcaceae bacterium
CGCAGTAAATCAGCCTCTTTACCAAAAATAGTTAAATGCTCTAAGGCGCGTTCGTGTAATTCTTGGGCTTTTTGTTTCGCGCCATTTATGCCTAATAAAGCAGGATAAGTGGGTTTGTTTTGATCCCGATCTTTGCCTTGCGTTTTACCTAAGGTTTGGGTGTCACTTTCTTCGTCTAAAATATCATCTTTAACCTGAAATGACAGGCCGATGCATTTTGCATACCCATCTAATTGAACAGCACTGTTCGCATCAATATCAGCTTTTGCTAAACAAGCTAAATTAACGCTGGCACGAATTAGAGCGCCTGTTTTGTGAATATGCATGTTTTCTAATTCAGGTAAGGATAATTGAATGCCCACTGAATCTAAGTCAATCGCTTGCCCACCGACCATACCAAAAGAACCACTGGCTTTGGCAAGCATGCTTATCATCTGTACGCGTGCTGTAGCGGTGGCGTTAAGCGTTGGGTCATTCGCTAAGGTTTCAAAGGCTAAAGCTTGCAAACCATCGCCAGCTAAAATGGCCGTTGCTTCATCATAAGCAATGTGGCAAGTGGCTTTACCGCGTCGTAAGGCATCATCATCCATGGCAGGAAGATCGTCATGAATCAGGGAATACACATGAATGAATTCAACAGCACAAGCAATGCCATCAAGGTGTTCAGGAGCAATGCCCAAGGCTTCGCCTGTACAGTATGCAAGTAATGGGCGCGTGCGTTTGCCGCCATCAAGAACGCAATAGCGCATTGCTTCATGTAGCTTTTGTGGCAGTGTCGCGGCGTTGGGTAGGCGTTGATCTAACGCATGTTCAACGCGTTGCTGACAAAATGTTAGGTAATCTTTTAAGGCGTTACTCATTAGTATAAGGCTCCAGAATCTGTGTATCGTTTTGGTTTATTAGGAGGTGAACTTTTTGTTCAGCTTCGCTTAAGGCGGTTTGACACAGGCGGGTTAAGGCTACGCCGCGTTCAAAAGATTTTAAAGCATCTTCTAAGGATAAATCACCTTGTTCAAGTTGGTTGACCAATTGTTCAAGCTCAGCAAGTGACACTTCAAAGGGGATAGGTTTTTTTTTCGACATAGTGGCTGTAACGATGTTTACGATATTTTTAGAATGATTTAGCGCCATATTATAGCTGAAATTGCTCAGGCACCGTATTGGTGTAAAACAAGGTGCTGCACTTATGAGTTAAATTTACGTCTTTCTAAATAGCCGCTGATTTTTTGTAGTGAAAGCCGTCTGAAATGATTGATAATAGCAAGCTGAATTCGTTAATGTGTTAATTCAAACGATAGAATATTAATTAACTTTTTATAAAAATATAATGATGCAAAGCGAGCACTCTAAATCTTCCGTCAATTTATTAACGTTAATGTTAGGTGCCATGGGCGTGGTCTATGGCGATGTTGGCACCAGTCCGTTGTATACCATGAAGGAAATTTTTAATGGTAGCTATGCTATTACGCCTACGCCCGATAATATTTTGGGTATTCTTTCTTTGATATTTTGGTCTTTAATCTTAGTAATTTCAGTGAAATATGTGTTGTATGTGATGCGCGCAAGCAATCGCGGGGAGGGCGGCATTATGGCTTTAATGGCGTTAGCTTTACGACACCGCAATAAACAACATCAACGCGATATTATTATTATTTTAGGTTTATTAGGTGCGGCGCTTTTTTATGGTGATGGCATCATTACACCCGCAATCTCAGTATTAAGTGCGGTTGAAGGCTTACAAATTGCGGCACCAGTATTACAACCTTATATCTTACCCATTACGGTGGTGCTTTTGTTGCTGTTATTTGCTGTACAAAGCAAAGGCACTGCGGGGGTTGGACTATTATTCGGGCCCATTATGGTAGTCTGGTTTGTGGTGTTGGCGTGGTTAGGCGGACAAAGTATTGTGCAAAATCCTGAGGTGTTGGGGGCGTTAAATCCTCTGCATGCCATTGAGTTCTTTTTTGCACATGGATGGCACGCGTTTATTGCCTTAGGCGCAGTTGTATTAGCGGTAACAGGTGGCGAAGTATTGTATGCAGATATGGGGCATTTTGGGAAACGTGCCATTAAAAGTGCTTGGTTTATGTTGGTCTTACCCGCCTTGTTATTGAATTATTTTGGTCAAGGCGCGTTAATTTTGCGTGATACTGCTGCCATAGAAAATCCTTTTTATTTATTAGCCCCTGCGTCATTGTTGTACCCTTTAATTGGTTTATCTACTTGTGCAACCATTATTGCCTCGCAAGCGGTTATTTCAGGTATTTTTTCGATGACCAGTCAGGCAATGCAAATGGACTATATTCCACGCATGTTACGTGTGCATACCTCGACGGCGGTGATGGGGCAAATTTATGTGCCAACCATGAATCGCTTATTATTTTTTCTGGTATTAGCCACGGTATTAGGGTTTCATTCATCAGTTAATCTTGCTGCTGCGTATGGTTTGGCTGTAACGGGTACGATGATTATTACCACCTTATTAACCTTGGTGGTAGCGCTCGATGATTGGCAGTGGTCACCGAAACGTGTGTATCCCTTAATTATGATTTTTTTAGTCATTGATACCGCGTTTTTTAGCGCGAACATCATTAAAATTCCTCAAGGTGGGTGGTTGCCTTTAGTGATTGGTAGTATTTTCTTTTTATTGATGTTTACTTGGCGAAAAGGACGCAATGTACTGACTCATTTTTTACAAAAATCTGCACAATCATTAACGGGCTTTATTGCCAATTTAGATGTGCAGCCACCGTTAGCTAGAATTCCAGGCACTGCGGTGTATATGAGTGCGCGTAATTTAAGTATGCCTCATGCCTTACAAGTCAATTATGCGCATAATCAAGTGTTACATGCGCGTGTTGTGTTATTAACCATTGCTACCGAAGACGTACCCGTGCTTACAGATGATCGGCGGATATTGGTTGACCCCTTAGAGCAAGGCTTTTATCGAGTGACGGCACGTTATGGTTTTATGGAAACGCCTAATGTTCCTTATATTTTAGATTTATGCGAACAGCAAGGTTTGCAAATTGATGCACAAAGCGCGTCCTTCTTTATTGGCAGAGAAACTTTGATTCCTTCAGACAAGCCAGATTTAAGTCCTTGGCAAGAAAAAATCTTTTTGCTGATGTTTAGAAATGCGTCATCGCCGATTCAGTTTTTTAAAATACCTACTGACCGCGTAGTTGAATTAGGTGTGCAATTTGAGGTGTAGGCGTGACGTGGTTACTATTCTTTTAATGCCCCCGTTTAACTACGCAACCAACAGCAAAAAGCGCAGGCTTTTTGATTTCTATATTCGCTTGCCTCTGCTGATTGGCTAATTGTAGAGGTTTTTTAACACAGGAAGATTATGAAAATACTCATTTTAGGCGCAGGTAGAACAGGTGCATCAGTAGCAGAAGCCTTAGTGGGAGAGCATAATGAGATCGTTGTTATCGATCAAAATCCAAGTTTACTTGAGTCCTTAAGTGAGCGTTTGGCACTCACCACAGTGGTGGGCAATGCCGCACATCCCAATGTTTTGGAAAAGGCAGGCGTGCATCATACTGATTTAGTGATCGCCGTCACTGATCGCGATGAAACCAATATGCTGGCGTGTACAATTATTAACAAATTGTACAGTCGACCAAAAACTATTGCACGGATACGGGCAATTGATTATCTCAATAATCCAAAGCTGTTTGGGCCAGAAGGTATTCCAATTGATATAGTGATTAGTCCAGAACAAACAGTCATGGAGTCTATTCGTAACTTGATTGATTTGCCAGGGGTCTTGCATATTTCAGATTTTGCTAATGGCTTGGTGCGGTTGTTTTCAGTCAAAATAAAGGCAGATGGATTTTTAACAGGTCAGCAAATTAAAGTATTAAAAGGGCGCTTAACGGAAGGTAAAATTCGTGTGGTGGCTATTTTTCGTGACGGGGTGTCGTTGCCTGTTAATGGTGAATCTATTTTGGAAGCAGAGGATGAGGTGTTTTTCTTTGCGCCGCGTTTAGAAGTTAAACGTTTATTAAAAGATTTAGGTTGTTTAGAGAAGCCATTAAAACGCATTATGATTGCTGGTGGTGGGCATATTGGTAAACGTTTAGCGCAAGCCTTAGAAAAAGATCATTATGTAAAGATTATTGAGCAAGACCCTAAACGCGTAAAAAAAATCGCCAATGAATTACAAAAAACAATTGTGATTCATGGTAATTGCAGTGATGAAAATTTATTGCTTGATGAATCAATTGATAAAACCGATTTATTTTGTGCCATTACTGACAGTGATGGCGAGAATATTATTGCCGCGTCGTTAGCTAAAGCGCATGGTGCGCGTAAAGTGATTTGTATTCTTAATCATCTGTATTACAACAAATTATTGCCAGGAACAGGCATTGATTTAGCGGTTTTGCCTAATGTTGAAACCCTTGGCAGTATTTTAAAGCATGTGCGGCGTGGTGATGTGGCTCAAATTAGTTTATTAAGAAATGGTACCGCAGAAGCGATTGAAGCGATTGCACATAGTGGGAATGGTGAGCATTCTGTGGTCGGTCGTAAAGTGGACACCGTGAAGTTACCCACTGGTGTGGTGTTAGGCGCATTAATACGTAACAATGAAGTTATTTCAGTGCATCATGACACTATCTTTGAAGAAGATGATCATGTCTTGATGTTTACCTTAGATAAAAGTTTGGTGGCAAGTATCGAAGAAAGTTTTCGTACAGTGGCGGGTTAAGTCATTCATGGTTCGACTAGCTCACCACGAACGGCTTAACTTCACCACGAATAGCTTAAGCTTAGTTAAGGTTGGGAGATTAATTTTAATGCGGCCTGAGCAAAACGCTCACCTAACACATAATAGCCATCAACTGTTAAATGTAGATCGTCATTAGCACCATTTAAATCATCGGTATCAACCCAGGTAGTATGCGGCGTATGTTCTGCATAATCGACTTGAAGGTGTCGGATTTGCTCCCAGTCGTAGTTTATTTTTCTGCGTTTTAAGCCAAAATCAGTTAAGCGTCCTAGTACCACATTTAAATCATTGCGACCAGTATCTTGTTTAAGTTGGTTGATCAATTCAGACAGTTCATAACCGTAATTCGCGCTTAAGTGGTCTTGGGCGTCGCGTTCGCCTTGCATCCAAATAAAGGTAATCGTGTCGATGGGGTAGCTGTGCAGCTGGCGCATAATTTTATGTAGCAGTTTTTGGTACAGTTTGTCATTGTCTTCTGCTGAGGTGTTAGCTTTTTGTGGTGCAGTGTTTTTGCGCCATTGGCGAATAGCTTGCCCGCCTTTAGCATCTTTAATAAACAGTAGTTGGTCATTGGGCAGGGCGTTTTTTAAAGTCGGCACAAAAGATAGGTCAGGATTTAAGCGCGCCATATTTGATTGTCCTGCCA
>CAJAQT010000211.1 GCA_903944165.1 uncultured Methylococcaceae bacterium
AACTAATATTAGACAACCTAATGGACGCAAAACATTGCGTCAAATGTATGTCTAATTATTTATAAAAATGTAAAATGATTTTAAATTCATTTACGTAAAAAAATTTAGCATACCCTAAAATAAATGCAATACCCTTCAGAAAGTATATCTATTCAGCCGCCTAAGTTGCTTGATCAAGTCAGGGGTAAAATCCGCTTGAAGCATTATAGTATCCGAACTGAGCAGGCTTATACCGATTGGATTAAACGCTTTATTCTGCATTTTGGCAAGAGATATCCTCGCGACATGGGCGCTGCTGAGGTGGAACAGTTTTTAACACATTTGGCGGTTAATGGTCGGGTGGCTGCTTCTACGCAAAATCAGGCAAAATGTGCGCTGTTATTTCTTTATAAAGAGGTGTTGGCAATCGAGTTGCCGTGGCTGGATAACGTGGAGCAGGCTAAGACACCTAAGCGTTTGCCGGTGGTGTTAAATCGCGATGAGATTCAGGCGATTTTATCGCGGCTGACCGGTACGCACTGGCTGGTTGCGAGTTTGTTGTATGGGACGGGGATGCGAATTATGGAATGTTTGCGCTTGCGAGTGCAGGATGTCGATATCAAGCGGAATGAGATTTTAATTCGTGACGGCAAGGGCTTTAAAGATCGGGTGACGATGTTGCCGATGTCGCTGGTCGTGTCTTTGCAGACGCATTTGGTTAAGGTGCGGGAGCTACACGAGAATGATTTGGCGCAAAATTTTGGTGCGGTGTATATGCCTTATGCGTTGGAGCGTAAATACCCTAATGCGGCAAAAGAATGGATTTGGCAGTATGTGTTTCCTGCGGCCAAATTATCAACTGACCCACGTACTAAAATAGTACGTCGTCATCATATCCAGGAACAGGCAATACAGAGGGCGGTTAAGCAGGCTGCGCGGGATGCGGATTTGACTAAAGCGGCCACGCCCCATACGTTCCGGCATTCGTTTGCCACGCATCTGTTGGAAGGTGGTTATGACATCCGTACGGTGCAGGAGTTGCTGGGGCATTCTGATGTGAGTACGACGATGATTTATACGCATGTGTTGAACAAAGGTGGGAAAGGTGTGTTGAGTCCTTTAGATCAGTTGCGATGAGCTTACAAAGTCCGGCAACTGGCGGTAAGCGTTAAACCAAACCAATCTAACTTGTTGCGACACAGGGTTTTAATGCCGTTGCCCAAACTCTTTGGGCGTTGACTTTTAGCCGTTCTGAAATGAGTAGACGCTGTCTTGACGGTGCTTGCCATAAGGAGCAGTGTTAAGTTCACTTTCTAGCTCTGCCTTAATTATTTTTTTAAGGTATAATTTCACTCATTTTTAATTCAATGTGCTGGGTGTTATGTCGGAAATCAATAAAGTAGTCTTGGCTTATTCGGGTGGTTTAGATACCTCCGTTATTCTTAAATGGTTACAAGATGTTTATGCCTGTGAGGTGGTCACGTTTACTGCTGATTTAGGGCAGGGCGAGGAAGTAGAGCCGGCACGTGCTAAAGCGCAGGCCTTGGGCATTAAAGAAATTTATATCGATGATTTACGAGAAGAGTTTGCCCGTGATTTTGTGTTTCCTATGTTTCGTGCAAACACGGTTTACGAAGGTGAGTATTTATTAGGCACGTCGATAGCAAGGCCATTAATTGCTAAACGCTTAATTGAAATTGCTAATCAAACGGGCGCTGAAGCGATTGCTCATGGCGCAACAGGTAAAGGTAATGATCAGGTTCGTTTTGAATTGGGTGCGTATGCTTTACGTCCTGATATTAAAGTGATTGCTCCGTGGCGTGAGTGGGCGTTAACCTCACGTCAAACTTTACTGGATTATGCTGAAAAGCACGGTATTGCGGTGGAAATGAAGCACGGTAAAACCTCGCCTTATTCAATGGATGCAAATTTATTGCATATCTCTTATGAAGGCAGGGTGTTGGAAGATCCGTGGGCAGAGCCTGAAGAAGCCATGTGGCGCTGGACGGTTTCGCCTGAAGCCGCTCCTGATAACGCTACATATATCGAACTGACTTTTCAAGGTGGGGATGTGGTGGCGATTAATGATGAGCCTCATTCGCCTGCTGAAGTGTTAGCTAAACTCAATACTATTGCTGGAGAAAATGGAATTGGTCGCTTAGATATTGTGGAAAATCGCTATGTGGGTATGAAATCACGCGGTTGTTATGAAACACCAGCCGGCACTGTCTTATTAAAAGCGCATCGTGCTATCGAATCATTAACTTTAGATCGCGAAGTGGCGCATTTAAAAGATGAATTAATGCCGCGTTATGCTTCCTTGATTTATAACGGTTACTGGTGGAGTCCTGAGCGTGTTATGTTGCAAACCATGATCGATGCGTCGCAACACTCGGTTAATGGTAAGGTTAGGCTTAAATTATATAAAGGTAATGTGATTGTGGTGGGGCGTGTTTCTCATACCGACAGTTTGTTTGATGAAAGTATTGCTACTTTTGAAGATGA
Source organism: uncultured Methylococcaceae bacterium (assembly GCA_903944165.1). Classification (GTDB taxonomy): domain Bacteria; phylum Pseudomonadota; class Gammaproteobacteria; order Methylococcales; family Methylomonadaceae; genus Methylovulum. The sequence goes on from CAJAQT010000211.1 coordinate 2,485, forward strand.
TGGCGGCGCGTATAATCAAAAAGATGCCGAAGGGTTTATTAAGCTTAATGCCTTAAGAATGCGAATCGCCGCAGCTAAGCAAGCGAAATAGTGCTTGCTGTTTAACATTAAATCTATTCAGCACAGGGCTTTTGCCTGTTAGAGGAATCTTAAAATGAGTGAGAAAGATAAGGGTAATTCAGAAATTCGTGTTCTGTATTCAGCACCTTCCCAGCAACAATTAATGACAACAAATCGATGGCTGGTGCGGGCGATTGTGTTTTTTATGGCGGTTATTTTTGTTACGGGGTTTCTTTTATTGCCGTCAGAAGATTTCTTGATTAATTATAAAAAAGTCACTGCTGCTGAGGTTGCCGATAAAATCTCTACGCCCGCATTGTCTGCTGAGGTAACGGCTTTAAAAGGGCAGTTTGTGGGCTTGTTAAGCGGTTCGATTGAAAGTAAATTACGTTCCTTAGAAGAAAGCGTGCATTCGGGTACCTTAGCGAATTCTTTGGGTACGATTGAAGATTTAAAAAATGACGTGAGGATGTTGCGTGTCTATTCGGAGCCAGTAAGCACACCAGCCGCCATTGATAATCAACAGATTATTAAGGAAGTGTCACAACTAAAACGGTTAATTTATTTAACTTTTGCGTCCTGTGGCTTAATGTTTGCTGTGGTGGCAGGCGTTTGGTTACGAAACGTGAAAAAATTGCCGTTTAAAGAATCGATTATTCGCTATTTAACGCGCTAATCATTATAAAAAAAACCGCTTGAAGTCTTGATGGCTTAAGCGGTTTTTTTATGCCCTAAAGAAACTAGATTTACGATTTATTTAGTTTCAAGATATTTGTATAACGCATCTACTGCTTGATCTTCGCCATAACCAGCTTTTTCAACTGCTTTGGTTTTCATGATTTCTTCAATAGCTTTTGGCATGCCGCCTTTACCTTCTTTTAACACAGTTTCAAAACGTGCTCTGTCTAATTGACCAGCTTTAATTAAGGTGGTTAATTGTGGGTTAGAAGCGATGTCATGGCAGGTGCCGCAACCGCGTCCAAAGGCACGTTCATAAATCTTTTTGCCAATTTCTATTTGTTCGTCAGCAAAGGCTGTGCTGCTTAAGGCGGCTAAAACGATAGTTAAAACGGGTACTAATTTTTTCATATTGATTTCTCTCGTGGTGTAAAAATAATGACTGTTTGTGTTGATATTATAGACAGTCGAGTTAACTTTAAGCGACAAAAGAATATGGAATTTAGGTGTAAAATTCAATTAATTTATTTGTTGATAAAACCAAATAGGTTTTGATTTAAGCTTAAAGCTGGTTTATATGGGTTGCTTGTTAGGTTATATTTTCAGCATTATCTTCCTTATCAGGCGTATTTATCGTGGTTTATTTATGAAATAATATCTGTATAAAGGAGGCTTTTAGGTACTTTATGTGGTCTTCGAAAAGTTCGATGTATTTTTTTGACAGTATAATGTTATGACTCAAGGATTACTCAAGGTGTTTATTTATTGGCTATATTGCTCGTTCAATAGTTAATGAAGACACTGATCTTTGTTAAACACACTCACTTTTTTAATTATTAATTTGGCGTAACAATGGCTCAATACATTTATTCTATGAACCGGGTTGGCAAAATTGTGCCACCTAAAAAATATATCTTAAAAAATATTTCTTTATCTTTTTTCCCAGGCGCAAAAATTGGTGTGTTGGGCTTAAATGGTTCGGGAAAATCAACCTTGCTAAAAATTATGGCAGGTTTAGATAAAGAAATTGAAGGGGAAGCCATTCCTCAAAAAGGAATTCATGTTGGTTATTTATCGCAAGAGCCGCAACTCGATCCAGAAAAAACCGTGCGCGGTAATATTGAAGAAGCCGTTGCGCATGTAAAAATTGCATTGCAAGACCTCGAAGCTGTGTACGCTGCTTATGCAGATCCTGAGGCAGATTTTGATAAGCTGGCGACAGATCAAGCACGCTTGGAAGATGTAATTAACGCGATGGATGGTCATAATTTAGAGCGCAAACTTGAGGTGGCAGCCGATGCCTTGCGGTTACCCGAGTGGGAGGCTGATGTTACTAAATTATCAGGTGGCGAGAAGCGGCGTGTGGCCTTGTGTCGGTTATTATTATCTAACCCTGATATGTTATTGCTGGACGAGCCCACTAACCATCTTGATGCAGAATCCGTAGCATGGTTGGAGCGTTTTTTACATGATTATACGGGCACTGTGGTTGCTGTGACGCATGATCGCTACTTTTTGGATAATGTTGCGGGCTGGATTTTAGAATTAGATAGAGGCTCGGGTATTCCCTGGGAAGGTAATTACTCAAGCTGGTTAGATCAAAAAAGCACACGTCTGTTGCAAGAAGAAAAGCAGGAATCTTCACGTCAAAAAGCTATGAAAGCAGAATTGGAGTGGGTGCGTTCAAATCCTAAAGGTCGTCACGCTAAAAGTAAGGCGCGTTTGGCGCGTTTTGATGAATTGTCATCAGTGGAAGTGCAAAAACGCAATGAAACCCAAGAGATTTATATTCCACCAGGGCCGCGTTTGGGTGATGTAGTGATTGAAGCCAATGGCATTTCAAAAGGTTTTGGTGAGCGATTATTAATTAACGACTTAAGTTTTAAATTACCACCAGGCGGTATTGTCGGCATCATCGGGCCCAATGGTGCAGGTAAAACCACTTTGTTTAGAATGATGGCAGGCTTTGAGCAGCCAGATTCTGGAACCTTAACCATCGGTCAGACGGTGCAGTTAGCCTATGTGGATCAGTTGCGTGACGACTTGGATGCAACTAAAACTGTGTGGGAAGAGGTGTCCGAGGGCTTGGACGTCATTACCGTAGGTAAATATGAAACACCATCACGAGCTTACTTAGGACGTTTTAATTTTAAAGGTGCTGATCAGCAAAAACGTATTGGTGAGTTATCAGGTGGTGAGCGTAATCGCGTGCATTTAGCAAAACTACTTAAAACAGGCGGCAATTTATTATTGCTAGATGAGCCAACCAATGATTTAGATGTTGAAACCTTGCGAGCCTTAGAAGAAGCGTTATTGGCGTTTCCTGGGTGTGCGGTAGTTATTTCTCATGATCGATGGTTTTTAGATCGAATTGCTACACATATTTTAGCGTTTGAAGGGGATAGTCAGGTGGTTTGGTTTGAAGGTAATTATGAAGATTACGAAGCCGATCGTCATCGTCGTTTAGGCACCGATGCGGATCAGCCTAAGCGTCTAAAATATAAAAAATTGAGTTAAGCATTGGCTAAGGTCGCTCTTATAGTTATACATATTATGCTTAACTTAACGGCTGTCGGTGCTTGGTGTAGGTAAAAAACTAAGGGAAAATAAATGCAAAAAATTAATGTGTTGTTTGTCTGTATGGGCAATATTTGTCGTTCCCCGACGGCAGAAGGCGTGTTTACACGCTTGGTTAACACGCAGCAACTGGATCAGTATTTTGTTATCGATTCGGCCGGAACCCATGCCTATCATATTGGTTCTGCACCAGATAGTCGTTCACAACAAGCAGCCTTGGAACGTGGTGTTGATTTAGCCTCGCTGCGGGCAAGAAAAGTAACCTATGATGATTTTGAAGAATTTGATCACGTGCTCGTCATGGATAATGATAATTACGCGACCTTAATGTCCGCCTGTCCGGTTGATTTGCAGCATAAAATTACGTATTTTCTTGATTATGCGCCGCAGTTAAAAGTGAAAGAAGTTCCCGATCCTTATTATGGTGACGGCGAAGGCTTTGGCCGAGTCTTAGATTTAATTGAAGAGGCGTCCGTAGGTTTTTTACACGCCCTGCAAGCTAAGGGCTGTATTCCTGTTACGAAAACAAACTAAGTTTAAGGGGTATTTATGGCAATTGTTTCAAATACAGTTGGTTATCTTGATGAAAGTAGTCCATTGGAAGCCTTTTTTGCTTTTGATGACAGCAGTAATATGCGCCGACCTGTGGTCTTGATTTTTCATGCTTGGGCAGGTCGAGATGAGTTTGTTGAAGAACAAGCGAAACAAATTGCGGCGTTAGGATATGTTGGTTTTGCCGTGGATATGTATGGCAAAGGTCAGGTCGGGCAAAGTCCTGAAGAAAATGCACGTTTAATGCATCCTTTCATGGCGGATCGGGACTTATTGTTTAAGCGTGCCGCAGCAGCCTTAGCCGCAGCAAAATTATTACCGTGGGTGGATGATAAAAAAGTTGCGGCCATAGGCTTTTGTTTTGGTGGCTTATGTGTACTTGATTTAGCAAGAAAAGGTGCGGCAGTGAATGCTGTAGTGAGTTTTCATGGCTTGTTAACTGCGCCAGAGCATTGGGTGGCGCAGCCTATAACGGCTAGTGTGTTGGTTTTACATGGTCACGATGATCCCTTAGTGCCAGTAGAGCATGTGCAGGGTTTTCAACAAGAAATGCGTGCAGCTGACGCAGATTGGCAGTTCGTGAGTTATGGTAAAACGATGCATTCATTTACCAACCCTAACGCCAACGATCCCGTTTTTGGGACGGTCTATAACGCCGCAACAGCTCGACGCTCATGGCTCGCAATGCAGAGTTTTTTGGCGGAAAATTTTGTTTAATCTTAATGTGTCAAGGTGTCCGATGCAATTTTGAGCTGTGCTATAATACGCAATCTATCGCGTTCAGAACAATCTGACACGGTACTAAAGTGGCTGTTTATAGATAAAGCAAATTGCTAAATAACCTTGCTGATGGAGACATCTGCACATTGTTAAAATTAGGGATCAATGTCTAACTTCGCAAAAGAAATTATTTCCGTCACTCTTGAAGATGAAATGAAGCAATCTTATCTCGATTATGCCATGAGTGTAATTGTAGGAAGAGCGCTTCCAGATGTTCGGGACGGATTAAAACCAGTTCATCGTCGTGTTTTATATGCAATGAACGAACTGAGCAATGACTGGAATAAACCATATAAAAAATCTGCCCGTATTGTCGGTGACGTGATCGGTAAATACCACCCTCATGGTGATACAGCTGTTTATGACACCATGGTCAGAATGGCACAGCCATTTTCCTTGCGCTACATGTTAATCGATGGTCAAGGAAACTTTGGTTCCGTCGATGGCGATCCGCCAGCAGCAATGCGTTACACAGAAGTACGCATGTCAAAAATTGCCCACGAATTATTAGCTGATCTCGACAAAGAAACGGTAAATTTTTTACCCAACTACGACGAATCTGAAATTCAGCCTGAAGTTTTGCCCACACGTTTACCTAATCTGTTGGTGAATGGTTCGTCAGGCATTGCGGTGGGTATGGCAACTAATATTCCTCCTCATAATCTAGGTGAAGTTATTAGTGCATGTTTAGCGTTTATTGATAATCCAGACATTACTATCAAAGAGTTACTTCAGCATATTCCTGGCCCAGACTTTCCAACAGCGGGTTTTATTAATGGTGCAGCTGGCATTTATACTGCTTATGCCACAGGACGAGGCAAGATTTACTTACGCGCACGTTGTCATTTTGAAGATATCGGTGACAGTTCGCGGCAAGCAATTATCACGACAGAACTCCCTTATCAAGTTAACAAAGCGCGTCTCCTTGAAAAAATTGCTGAGTTAGTGAAAGAAGGCAAGCTAGAAGGGATTTCTGCATTACGAGATGAATCAGATAAAGACGGCATGCGTATGGTAATTGAATTACGCCGTAATGAAGTGCCTGAAGTCGTCTTAAATAATCTGTATAAACAAACACAATTTGAAACTGTGTTCGGCATCAATATGGTCGCCTTGTTAGATGGTCGTCCGCATTGCATGAGTTTACCTGAAATTTTAAGTGCATTTATTGATCATCGTCGTGAAATTATTACGCGGCGTACCTTGTACTTATTACGTAAAGCACGTGAGCGAGTGCATGTGTTGGAAGGCTTGGCGGTAGCATTAGCCAATATTGATGCCATGATTGAATTAATCAAAACGTCAATGAATCGCGAGGAAGCTAAAGAGGGTTTATTAGCCATTACCTGGCAAGCGGGTTTAGTTGCAGAATTATTAGATAGAGCCGATGGTGAGCGTTCACGTCCTGAATTTTTAGCCAAAGAATTTGGTTTACATGACGGTAGATATCGTTTATCTGAAGCGCAAGCACAGGCAATTTTAGATTTGCGTTTGCATCGTTTGACAGGACTTGAGCAAGATAAAATCATCTCTGAATATAAAGAATTATTAACGCAAATTGATGAATATCTTTATATATTGAGCAGCCAAATGCGCCTAATGGAAATTGTTCGTGAAGAATTAATCGAAATTAGAGATCAATATGCAGATAAACGTCGAACTGAAATTGTGCAAACCCAATTGGATTTGTCGGAAAGTGATCTCATTACGGTTGAAGACATGGTGGTGACGATGTCTCATGAAGGGTATGTTAAGGCGCAACCTTTGACAGATTATAAAGCCCAGCGTAGAGGTGGTAGAGGCAAATCGGCAACCGCAACCAAAGAATTAGATTATGTTGATAAACTGATTGTTGCGAATACGCACGATACGGTTCTCTGTTTTTCATCCTTAGGTAAAGTTTATTGGTTAAAAGTGTATCAATTGCCAGTGGCTAGTCGTGCAGCTAGAGGTAAACCTTTTGTTAATCTGTTGCCATTAGAGACAGGAGAAAAAATTAATGCCTTATTGCCGGTGCATGAATTTGTCGAAAATAGGTATATTTTTATGGCGACATCCGCTGGTACGGTTAAGAAAACGCCATTAAATGAGTTTGAAAAACCTCGTGCAAATGGCAAAATTGCCATTGAATTACGTACTGACGATACTTTGGTGGGGGTTGCTATTACCGATGGAGAACAAAATGTGATGTTGTTTTCCAGCGATGGAAAAGCTATTTGTTTCAATGAATCAGATGTTCGTTCTACCGGCAGAACGGCATCAGGTGTGCGTGGAATGCGACTGCGTGCAGAGCAATCAATTATTTCTTTGATTATTGCTTCTGAAGGCACTGTTTTAAATATCACTGAAAATGGTTTTGGTAAACGAACCTTAGTAGAAAAATTTAATTGTCAAACACGAGGTGGGCAAGGCGTGATAACCATGCAGACCTCGGAGCGTAATGGTCGAGTGGTGGGGGCATTATTGGTTAATGACCACGATGAAATCATGATTATTACCGATGGGGGTACCTTAGTAAGAACGCGTGTTGCTGAGATTTCAGTGGTAGGTCGAAATACGCAAGGAGTGATGGTTATCCGATTGGATAAAAAAGAAAAAGTAATTGGTGTCGATCGTATTGAAGGCTTGGCCGTTGACGATGATGACACGCTTGTCGAGGACACCATCGCCGACGATACAACTAATGAAGAATTATCAAATAATGATCAGCCAACATCTTTGGGAGAATAGTAAATAATGTCCAGAATATTCAATTTTAGTGCAGGCCCGTCGATGATGCCTGAAGCCGTCTTATGCCAAGCTCAAGCAGAAATGATCGAGTGGCAAAATAGTGGCATGTCAGTGATGGAAATGAGTCATCGAGGCAAGCAGTTTGCCCATATCGCGGCAATGCTTGAGGCGGATTTACGGGAATTAATGGCCATTCCCGCTAATTATAAAGTCTTATTTTTGCAAGGTGGCGCAACTGCGCAATTTTCGTTTATCCCTCAAAATCTTCTAAACGGTAAAACCAAAGCGTGTTACCTCAATACTGGCGCTTGGTCTGAGAAAGCGATCAAAGATGCTGGAGCAATATGTGAGGTGCTGGTGAGTGCCAGTGCTGAGGAAACAAAATTTACCACCATTCCAGAACGCGCCCGTTGGGTAATTGATGCCCAGGCTGCTTATTTGCATTACACCTCCAATGAAACGATTCATGGCGTCGAGTTTCAGAGTACCCCAGAAAACACAGGCTTGCCGTTAGTTGTTGATATGTCTTCAAATATTTTGTCACGCGAATTTAACGTCAGTGATTTTGGGCTTATTTATGCGGGAACCCAAAAAAATATGGGGCCAGCAGGTGTCACCGTGGTTATTGTTCGTGATGATTTAGTTGGTCATGCGAGTAACATGACACCCGCAGTGTTTAATTATGCAGAACAGGCAAAAAATCAATCGATGCTCAATACGCCTGCTACGTATAACTGGTATTTGGTAGGCTTAGTATTGCAGTGGCTGAAAGCTCAAGGTGGCGTTGCGGTAATCGAACAAAGAAATATAGCCAAGGCGGCACGACTTTATCAGGCTATTGATAACTCAACATTGTATCGTAATCCTGTTGCAACCACTTGTCGTTCACGAATGAATGTCCCCTTTATTTTGGCAGATGAGTCGCTCGACGCCGCATTTCTTGCTGCCGCAGAAGCTAATGGTTTGGCAGAATTAAAAGGGCATCGTTCGGTTGGTGGTATGCGTGCAAGTATTTATAACGCCATGCCCGATGAAGGTGTCACCGCATTGATAGCGTTTATGGCAGAATTTGAGCGCACTCATTAAACGCGCTGAATTGGCACTGTTAAAAAAGGATACCTCATGACCTCAGTAATTACGCCATTGTCCCAATTAAGAGACACAATTGATGCATTGGATACGCAAATTTTGACGCTGATTAATCAGCGTGCACAGTGTGCAGTAGAGGTTGCTAAAACTAAACTGGCAGAAGGCGAGCAGGGCACATTTTATCGTCCTGATCGTGAAGCCTTAGTGTTAAGACGTATTCAAGAATTAAATCAGGGGCCTTTAGCCGATACGACTGTGGTTCGTTTTTTTAGGGAGATTATGTCGGCATGTTTAGCCTTAGAAAAGCCGTTGGAGGTTGCTTTTTTAGGGCCTGAAGGCACCTTTACTCAACAAGCAGCTTTTAAGCATTTTGGTCATGCAGTTAATACGGTGCCAGTCACAACGATAAGTGACATCTTTAACGTAGTCGAAAAAGGAGAGTGCCAGTTTGGCATTGTGCCAGTAGAAAATTCCACGGAAGGCGTTATTAATTTCACTTTAGACAGGCTGCTAAGTTCGCATTTAAAAATTTGTGGTGAAGTTGAGATTCGTGTTGAGCAAAATTTATTAGGCTTAGCGACGTCTCTGACAGAAATTAGTGCGGTGTATTCACATCAACAATCATTGGCGCAATGTCGTCAATGGCTAGATGTGCATTTACCCAATGCACAACGTTTTGCCGTCAATAGTAATGCCGAAGCCGCGCGTTTAGTGGCTAATGATAAAAGTTTAGCGGCAATTGCAGGAACGCTCGCTGCCCAAACGTATGCGGTACCCATTATGCAAAAAAATATTGAAGATATCGCGAACAACACCACGCGATTTATTATTATTGGTCAGCAACGTCCAATTTCTACAGGTAAAGATAAAACCTCGTTAGTCATTTCTACAGGCAACAAGCCCGGAGCTTTGCATTGTGCGTTAGCGCCGTTTGCAGAATGCAATGTTGATATGGTGAGTATTGAATCTAGGCCTTCTCAGCAAGGCTTATGGGATTATGTGTTTTTCATTGATATTCATGGTCATCAAGATGATGCACGGGTTGCCCAAGCCTTAGCTTCCTTAGCGGATAAGGTAACTATGTTGAAAGTGTTAGGTTCATATCCCAGAGCGGTTATTTAAAATTTTTTAGAGTTCACGCATTCAAAAATCAGCCATTATGACGTATTCAGCCATCGAAAAACTTGCTGTCGCAGGTGTTCAACAACTTGTCCCTTATAAAGCGGGTAAGCCCATTGAAGAATTGGAACGAGAACTGGGCTTACGCTCAATTATCAAACTTGCTTCTAATGAAAATCCTTTAGGACCAAGCCCAAAAGCACTACAGGCAATGACCGCAATGTTGTCAAGCTTGGCACTTTATCCAGACGGCAGTGGGTTTCAATTAAAACGTGCCTTAGCAGCTAAATTTGCTGTAGAAAGTCAACAAATCACCTTAGGTAATGGCTCTAATGAGCTTTTAGAATTAGTGGCTCGGGCGTTTTTAACATCCGACAATGAAGTCGTGATTTCGCAACATGCCTTTGCCGTCTATGCTTTAGTCACACAGGCAATTGGTGCTGTAGCTAAGCTTGTTCCAGCGCAAGATTATGGGCATGATTTAATCGCGATGCGCAATGCCATTACGCCAAAAACACGTTTGGTATTTATTGCTAATCCAAACAATCCAACGGGTACTTTATTAAGTCAAGAGGCCTTGCACGCATTTATTGCCGAGCTACCGGCGCATGTCTTGTGTGTTTTAGACGAAGCTTATTTTGAATTTGTTAGTCAAACACACGCTATCTCTTCGATTGATTGGTTAGTGCATTTCCCCAATTTAATTATTACGCGTACGTTTTCTAAAGCGTATGGCTTGGCTGGTTTGCGTATTGGTTATAGTTTTTCCAGTGTAGCCGTTGCTGATATTTTAAATCGCGTAAGAGAACCTTTTAATAACAATACGTTGGCTTTGGTTGCGGCACAAGCGGCCTTAGATGATACTGAACATTTAGCCAATACGGTAGCGACTAATCAACGTGGTATGCAGCAATTGACCAGTGGTTTTGACACGCTTGGTTTAGCTTGGATTCCGTCAGCAGGAAATTTTGTCGCGGTGGATTTAACACGTGATGCCCTGCCGATGTATAACGCGTTACTTGCGCGGGGGGTCATTGTGCGCCCAGTTGCCAATTACGAATTACCTACATTTTTAAGAATCAGTGTGGGTACAGAAGCTGAAAATGCCCATTTTTTACACGCCTTGAGTGATTGTTTAGCTCATGTTTTCTAAGCTCTGTGTTATTGGTGTTGGTCTAATTGGAGGCTCGATTGCTAAAACAGCACGTCGTCAAGGTTTGGTTAAAGCAATTGTCGGGTGGGGGCGTGAAGAAGATCGAGTAAATTTACAGGCTGCTCAGCAATTAGGTGTTATTGATGCCTTTTATTTTGATCTTGCAGAAGCTCTTCAACATGCTGATGTTATTGTTATGGCTACGCCCGTGGCGGCAAGTGAGCAGATTTTTACTTTACTCAAACCCTATTGGTCAAGGTCTGCGGTTTACTTTGATGTGGGCAGTACGAAAGTAAATGTCGTGCACGCTGCAACAAAAGTATTTGGTAGTGTGCCTGAAAATTTTATTCCAGCACATCCCATCGCGGGTGCTGAACGCAGTGGTGTGAGTGCTGCTATCGATGACTTATTTGCACATAAACGCTTAATTTTAACTCCGGTGACGAATACAAATGCAGTCATGTTGGATAAAATTAAACGTTTTTGGCAGCAAATGGGGGCAACGGTTACGCTCATGGACGCTCAACATCATGATCACGTATTAGCCGCAACCAGTCATTTTCCGCATTTATTAGCCTTTACTTTGGTGAATTTATTGGGGCACAAAGATGAGCAAAGTGAGATTTTTGCTTATGCCGCGGGTGGATTTAAAGATTTTACTCGTATTGCCTCAAGTGATCCCAGCATGTGGGAGGCGATTTGTTTCGCCAATAAACAAGAAATTATTACTCTCATTGAGCAATTTCAAATAGCGTTAACAACAATGCAACAGATGCTGCTTGATGGTGATCATCAACAGTTTTTTACAACCTTAACGTATGCCAATCAAGCACGGCAACGCTTTCTTAATCAAGTAGAAATTACTATGTCAACATCACAAATCTTTCAAGTTCAACCAGGCGGCAAATTAGTCGGTGAAGCACGCGTACCCGGTGATAAATCTATGTCGCATCGCTCGATTATGTTAGGTGCATTAGCGGATGGTGTAACCCACGTCACTGGTTTTTTAGAAGCAGAAGATGCGCTTGCTACCTTACAAGCTTTTCGTGATATGGGGGTTGAAATTGAAGGGCCGACTGCGGGGAAAGTAACTATTTATGGAGTCGGCAAACATGGCTTACAAGCGCCTAAAGCGCCCTTGTATTTAGGTAATTCAGGGACATCTATGCGGTTATTAAGTGGCTTATTGGCAGGTCAATCATTTGATTCAGTCTTAACAGGTGATGCGTCATTATCAGGTCGTCCAATGAAGCGCGTGACAGATCCTTTAGCGCTTATGGGTGCTGACATTCAAACAACAGAAAAGGGTACTGCGCCCTTGGTCATTACTGGTAAGGCGGGGCGGTTACAGGCAATTGATTATGTGATGCCAATAGCAAGCGCACAGGTGAAATCGTGTTTGTTATTAGCAGGAATGTATGCCCAAGGGGACACGCGCGTAACCGAGCCTGCACCAACTCGAGATCATACTGAACGCATGTTGACGGGATTTTCTTATGCTGTTGAACGCACTGGAAGTACCGCAGTTATATCTTCAGAAGGAAGTTTGACAGCAATGGATATTGATGTCCCAAGCGACATTTCATCTGCTGCCTTTTTTCTAGTTGGTGCGTCAATTGCACCAGGCTCAGACGTACTTTTGCGTCATGTAGGCATTAATCCAACCCGAACTGGGGTGATTGATATCTTGCGTTTAATGGGCGCTAATATTGAAGTGTTAAATGTAAGAGACGTGGGTGGTGAGCCAGTGGCTGATTTAC
>CAJAQT010000212.1 GCA_903944165.1 uncultured Methylococcaceae bacterium
AGCAAGATAGGCTCGCCTATTTGTCTCAAAATCAATTAGATTGGCTCAAACAAGCTCTAAATCCAGAGTTGCCTACGGTAATTTTAAGCCATCATTCACTAGTCCCCATTAGTTCCACTGGAAATTTTTATTTTAATCAAAATGTTAAGTGGTTAAATGAATCTATTGAATTTAATAGATATTCAGTTTTGAATCACCAAAACGTTCTGAGCATTTTTAAGTTACAAAAAAATCGAATTAAAAGACAAATTCGAAAACATGGGCATACAAATGGTAAAAGAAGTTTCATCAAAAACGTCTGATGTTGCTGGCGACGGTGCAACGACTGCGACAGTTTTAGTGCAATCAATCGTAAATGAAGGTTTGAAAGCGGTTGCCGCTGACATGAACCCAATGGATTTAAAACGTGGTATTGATTTGGCTTGCACGAAAGTGGTTGAAGCTGTGGATGTCTCTGTAACATCTTGTGCAGATAACAAAGTTAGCGCGCAAGTCAGTACAATTTCTGCGAACTCTGACAAATCTGTGGGTCAAATCATTGTTGAAGCAATGCAATACGACCGTAGTTATTTGTCGCCGTATTTCATCAACAAACAACACAGCATGAGCATTAAATTAGAGGCCCCGATGATTTTGATTTATAGCAAAAAATTTCAACCATCCGCGATATGTTGCCAGTATTAGACGGCGTTGCAAAAGCAGATCGTCCATTGTTGATTATCGCGGAAGATATTGACGGCGAAGCGTTGGCAGTTTTAGTTGTGAATACGATTGGTGGCATCGTAAAGGTGGCAATCTCCTACCGTTCGAATGCTGCTTCCGTTTTTGCCACTTACCACATCAATCCGTAATGCCATTTGTTCTTTTAATTCAGCTACGTGGGAGATAATGCCAATCATTCTACCACTGGCTTGCAGGTCGATTAAGGTTCTAATGGCTAAGTCTAAAGATTCAGGATCAAGGCTGCCAAAGCCTTCATCAATAAACAAGGCATCCAGCTTGATACCGCCTGCGTAAGACTGCACAACGTCGGACAAGCCCAGTGCTAAAGACAATGCGGCCATGAACGATTCCCCGCCCGACAAGGTTGCTACCGGACGATTTTTGCCAGAATAGGTATCCTCAACGTCCAAATCAAGTCCGGAGGCTTTATTCCCTTTGGTGCGATCATCTTTACGCACCAATTGATAACGACCCTTGCTCATGATGCGTAAACGCTGCGAGGCTTGAATAAGAACGTCATCCAGCAACACGCCAAGCACAAAGCGTTGCAGACTGATGCGATGCTCCGTTTGCCCATTGGCAACCGCGCTTAAGGTGCCATAAATTTTATATTGATCCGCCAACACATCATCCTGTTTATTTGCGTTAGCAAGCTTGTTTTGCACATCACGTAACTGGTTATGGCGTGCGTTCTGTTTTTGCCAAGCCGAATCATAGGCAGTAAAGGCTTGCTTTTTGTCGGCCAGTTCCGCTTTGATTTTGTTCTCATCTGGGCGCGACTGCCCCGTTAAATCTGCTTCAAGTTGGTCGACTGCGCCTTGCAGACTAGCACGTTCAGTAGCGTAGCGTTCGATTTGGCTTTTCAGTGTTTGCTGCGCATCATCGCTAAGTAACGCGGCGTTAAAGTCGGTAAGATTGGCAAACATGCTGGTGCTTAACGCGAGCGTCCACGCCGTTTCCGTCTGAGTGGCCTCGTGCTGTAAGCCGTCACGTTGCTGATTTAACGTTGCCAGATTAGACAATGCGCTGGCGAGGGCAGTCGATTTTTCCGTGAAAGTGGTGTGTGTCTGAGTGACAGTCTCGGTTAATTGTTTAATCTTAGTACGCAGTGCCTCAAGTGCATGGCTTAATACCTGAGCATCACGATAAGCGGCCGGCACCAGTTTTTCTAGCTGATGCACCGTAGCGCGGTCTGTAATGGCCTTATCATGTGTTATTTTCGCTTGGCTTTCTGACCAGGCAAGCTTTTCTTGCAATTCAGACAGTTGCACCTTTAGTGTGTCGTTGTGCTCGATACGCTGCTTATATTCGGTTTGCAGTGTTAGTAAGTCGTTAACCTCGGTCTGTTTAGTCTGGTAAGTTTGCTCAAGGTCGGTTAATGCTTGCTGGGCGATAGTGCCTAATTGTGCAGTCAATTGGTTGATTTCATTGCCTAGGCTGGCGGTGTCCAGATGAGCACTGTCATAGTTTGCCTTTGCTATATCCAGTGCTTTACGTGCTTGTTCCTCTTTTGCTCTGGCGGTGTCCACGTGCCGTTTGGTAATGATTTCAGCATCCTTAACGGCATGGGCGGGCGTAGGATGGACTGTGCTACCGCACACGGGACACGGCTGATCAACCTGAAGTTCCTGAGCAAGTAAGGCCGCTTGACCGCTGTGCCACGCCAATTCTGTTTGCCGCGCCGTAGTGTGCATGGTGTCAAACGCGCTCTGTGTGCGTTGATGAACGTTCAGTAAGTTAGCTTCGTGCTGTGCTAATTCGTGTTGTTTGCCGCGTTTGTCTTCAAGTTGTTTGCGTTGTTCATAGCGCACGCGATAAACCTCCAAATCCATCTGCCGACTTGCCAAACTGTTCAAGACTTGCTCAGTTTGCTTAATATGAGCCTCTGTGCTTTTCTGTTCAGCGTTCACCGCGTCTCTGTTTGTTACGTGCTTATTGACCGCCTCTTGGCTGAGCGTGAAGTGTTGTTCCGCAGTCGTCAAGATTGCTTGCGCAGTTAACAATTCAGCAACTCTACCCTGATACTGCTCAAGTTCTATCTGCTGTTTAGTTAAGGATTCAACCTCAGCAAAAGCCGTTTTGGCTGTCTGCCAGTGCTGTTCTGCCTCATGCTTTGCCGTCGTCGCGTCTGCCACGGCCTGGTCACTGGTAATGAGTTGCTTAGTTAGTATTTGTAGTGCGTTGGCTTTTTCTTGATACGATTGATAAACAGGTTTAATTTTCTGACTGCTTAGCGCAGCATCCAAGTGCCGTTGCTGGGTATCAATTAAGGTTTGCTGGTTTTTTTGCTCAGCCAGTTCAGTGTGCTTCTTAGCTAAGGCTTCGAAGCGTTGGGTAAGTGACTGCGCCTGATCATGGGCTTTAGTCGCCTGTAACTGCGCGTGTTGAGCGTCTTCTTTGTGTTGTAACGTGATCGCCAAGGCGGGGGTAAGCAGGCTTAATTCGTCATTAATTTCTGCGGCCGTATCCACATCAACACTGATCAAGATGCCTTTAATCGTCTGTTGCAGCTCCCCTATTTTTTGTTTTATCTTCAAAGCCTGTTCTTTCAATTGTTCTTCAATACGCGTATAGATTTGCGTTTGAAATAATTGGCTGAAGATTTTTTCCCGTTCATGGGAGTCTGCCATCAATAATTCGCGAAACTTACCTTGTGGCAACACCATCACTTGGCGAAATTGCTCAACATCTAAACCAATGCGGGTACGGATTTCATTGGTGGCATCCGTCACGCTTTTTGCCACCAGTAATACATCGCCATGTATTGCATCAAGCTGCCACAATTGTGCCTCGGCTTGCTGAATGGTAATGCCATCGCCAGTTTTTTTAGGACGTTCTTGCATTGGTACGCGCCGCACGCGGTAACACGTTTCACCTAACTGAAAGTCCAGTTGCACTTCGGTCAACAGTGCAGAGTCGGCATAATCGCAGCGCATTTGTGCCGGTTCACGCTCAGCACCTGTAGTGTGCCCGTAAAGTGCCACGCAGATGGCATCTAATAACGAGCTTTTACCTGCGCCCGTCGGGCCATTGATAAGAAATAAGGGATTGTTGCCCAAACGACTGAAATCTATGCTTTCACGACCCGCGAAAGGGCCAAAGGCTTGTAGTGTTAAGGTTACTGGTTTCATGCCCGTTCTCCTTTATGAATATCTGTAATAATGTCTTTAAGTGCCTGAGTTTGCTCTGTTGTTAAATCGTCGTACATTTCTTTAAAGAAATCACAACACATTTCCCATTCTCCACGCTTTAAGCTCTCACGTTTAAGAGACTGTTCGGACATCGTCAACATACCTGGTTTTTCAAGGTGCAACACGTTGGGATACACCTGCCGCAATTTACTCATAGGATCAAGCAGGGCGTGTTTATCGGTTAAGCGCACTAGCAAATAATCGTCTTGCTGCGGATCAGTTTTGCCCTGCGCCAGCAAGGTAGCCAAGTCGCCCTCCAGAATACGCATGTCACGCAGCGGATGCAGCGGTAAATGTGTGGCGGAACGCATGCCGTTGGCATCCATTTCCACTAAAGTTACGCCTTTACGTTGATGTTGTTCAGAAAAACTGTATTTCAACAATGAACCAGAGTAGCGAATATGCTGCTCACCCTTGTGTTGTGGGCTGTGTAGATGCCCCAACGCCACATAATCAAAATCAGTGAACGCATCGATACTGATACGATCCGCGCCGCCAATTGAGAGAGGTCGTTCTGACTCGGATTCATCCCAGCCGTCAACAAAACAATGGCTAATCAGGACACAAGGCACGTCAGTAGGTTTAGTGCTGCTAATGTGTTCGATTAGATAGCGGTGCGCTTGGTCGTGTGTAGAGACGGGAACGTCGGGCTTAAAATGCGCTTTAACTGATTCAGGATCGTTGTAAGGAATACCAAAAAAACACACTTCCTGCGAATTCCCTCTAATTCTTATTGGCTGGCTAAGCTGGCTTAGCTCACTGATGATATGCAGTCCAGCTTGACATAATTGTCTGGCTCCAAAACGCAGCCGTTCAGCGCTGTCGTGGTTACCAGAAATAAGTAACACAGGAATGCCTAGGTCAACACAAATTTCATTCAACACATCATCCAGCACCGTTACCGCAGCCGCGGGTGGCACTGCGCGATCATAAATATCACCGGCAATCACTACAGCGTCCACGGCCTCGTCTTTAATATGTCGAATCAATTGTTTCAACACGTGCTTTTGGTCATCCAATAACGATACATTGTGGAAGTGTCGACCGATATGCCAATCTGATGTGTGGATAAATTTCATACTGTCCTCTCTATTTAGGTGCCAATCACTTGCCGTGATTGCGGTTGTTAACAAGGCGTGTGTAGCGACTAATTTATGCGCATTTACCTGCGTACTTACTCGATTAAGGCAAGCCATGCCGAAATGACGAGATTCTGAAGGTGTGTCGATACCTCTATGCCTAGGTGTCGAATGATACCGTTTATTTATGATGTCAGCCCTTATTATGAAGGCACGTTTTATCGTGCAGCTAACATAACACGAAAAAAGCTGAAGCTTTTTTATTCCAAATAATCAAGGAATATACCCGGTAACAATAAAGCTTTAGTCAAACTAATGCTGTAAACAGTGACTTTCCTCTTTGAAAAGTTGGGGAAGTTAACCATTACAGTTAAGTGAATGTCATTAGATTTTCATACTTATTAGGTAAGTTCGTGAAGATAACAACTATCTGGTCGTCAGCAACTAAACTATTACTTAAGTCGAGTAAGGAAAAATACCATGAAATCTCACCAACATCCCTTGATGCAAGATGCAGTGTTAGCTACTGAATTATTAATAGCTGATGCGAACATTAACGATTTAGATCTTTTGTTGACGGGCTTAAGTCCGTTAACAGAAGTATGGCTGGTGCAGCCAGGTGACAATGCTTATCGCTTAGTAGTTAAAGCCTTAGCAGAACCTAACTTACACATCGTGCATGTGTTGGGACATGGTGCGCCAGGTCAGCTGCACTTAGGTGGACAGGTATTTACCGCTACTGAGTTTCGTAGTCGTTTTGATGGCTTAGCACAGCGTGACTTAACCTTAGCTTTTTGGTCATGCCAAACGGGTGCGGGCGCAGAGGGTCAAGCATTTATTGAGGCCATGACTGAAGCGACTGGCGCACACGTTGTTGCGGCAACAGGGTTGATTGGTTCGGCACAGTTAGGCGGCGTGTGGGAGTTACCTTCTGGGCTGATTGCACCGTTTAGCCCAGCAGTAAGAAATGCGTACACAGGCGTTTTTGCCACCACGTTGGCGGCTGGCGATGTGGCGTTTTTAAGTATTATTGGCGATAACCCCGATACCTTTTCATTTGTTTTATTAAAAAATATTGATGCAGGCACAATAATTAATGTGACGGATAACGGCTGGTATACGGCGGGTGCCTTTCGTACCGGTGAAGGGATGTTGCAATACACGGCTGCGACCTCGCAAACAGTGGGTACGGTGATTACTTATATCGCTAACGGTACAAGTACGGGTTCAGATACAGGAAGTACCACAGGGTGGGTCAATTTAAATGGCTCTAGCTTTAGTTTGTCAACTTCGGGGGATTCGCTGATTGCCTTTCAAGGGGACATTACTGGAACGGGCACCGCAATGACAAGTAGTTCGCCAACGGTACTTGCCGCAGTATCGGTTTACCGCTCAGCTTTTAATAGTAGTTTTGTGGCAACAGGTAATAGCAATGATACTGCCTTACCTACCGGCTTAACAGATGGTGTAAATGCCGTGGCGGTAGGACAATCTGCGGCGGAATGGGATAACGCACGTTACACTGGCTCAACAACCTTTGCATCAGTGGCGGCAGCGCGTACTGCTATCAATACCGCAAGTAATTGGACAGGTAGCGATACCGTGACGACTAACTTCAGTGGCAGTTTTTCAATTACTACCAGTACACCCACGGTAACGCTTGCCGTAAGTTCTGCCACAGGAACCGAAGCAGGCACCACGTTAATCACTTTAACGGCCACAGCTTCCAGCGCAGTAACCAGCGATCAAACCTTAAGTGTGGTGGTTTCAGGGCTTAATATTACCGCCGGCGATTACACTTTATCCAATACCACGCTAACTATTGCCAATGGTCAAACTACAGGCTCAGTTACCTTTAGGGTGGTTGATGATGCTGTATTAGAAGCACTAGAAACGGCAACAGTCAGTATTAGTAATCCTTCTTCAGGTCTTAGTTTGGGGGTAACCACCAGTCAGGCCATTACCCTTACTGACAATGATCTAATCGGCACACTGACGTACAGTGCCAGTGCAGTGAATGAATCAAAAGCCTTTGATGGCACGATTGCCGATAAAATAATCCTCACTTTATCTGGCGGCGAAACCTTTACGGGTACCGTAAATGACAACTTACTTACGACCAATAAAGCTACATTAACCAACGTTCCCCAAGGCTTAACGGCAATAGTAAAAATGACCAGCACAACAACTGCTGAGTTAAGTTTTACTGGCACGGCAACGGTTAATAGAAGTGTCAATGATGTGAGTGACATCAGCTTGACCTTTGCCAACAGTGCGTTTACAGGCGGTAACGCAAGCGGTATTTCAAACGCCATTAAAACAGATTTAGGTGTTAATTTTGCTGATGTAGGCTTAGCAAACAGTATGCAAACCTTTACACCCAATACTGGCACAAGTTCTGGAAGTTCAGATGCGTCAACAGCACTCGCCTTAGATGCCAATTGGATGATTGTGGGTGATGATGAAGCCAGTGTGTTACGCATTTTTCCACGCGCGGGGGGCGCAGCAGTAAAAGAATGGAGTTTTTCGTCCTCAATCGGCAGTGCGTTGGAATTAGATTTAGAAGCCAGCACGCGTATTGGTGACACCTTGTATTTCACTGGCTCGCACAGTAATAAAAAAGACGGGACTGAAGAAAATAATCGCGAACATCTGTTTGCCGTGACAGTTTCTGGTACCGGTGCTGATACGCAATTTACTTATGTTGGGGAGTATGCAGGCTTAGAAGGTGCATTAAAAACTTGGGATAGTAGCAATGTTCATGGTAAAGGAGCCAATTATTTTGGCTTAACCGCGTCGTCAACAGGCGTTATTCCTGAGTTAGTTAATGGCTTTTCAATTGAAGGGATGACTGCAAGCCAAGATGGTACGCAGCTTTTCTTAGGCTTTCGTGCGCCCTTGACTGATACGGGAACGCGTGAAAAAGCATTGATTGTACCGGTTGCCGTCAGTGGCTTAATAGGTGGCTCAACGCCTACTTTTGGCGCGCCCATTGAATTAGATTTAGGTGGTCGTGGTATTCGTTCAATTGAAAAAGCCGCTACAGGTAACGATTATTTAATTTTGGCAGGGCCAGCAGGTGCAGCGTCAAGCACGGTGCCCAATGATTTTCGTTTGTATCGTTGGGATGGTGCCTCAACCACGCCCACAGAGTTAGACGTTGCGTTAGATAGTTTGCGCGATGGCACAGGTGGCAGTTTTGAAACTATTGTCGATGTGCTCAGTACCAGTAGTGGCACGTTAGTGCAATTGTTACAAGATAATGGCGACAGCGTATGGTCAGGTAAATCTTTAGTATCTAAAGACTTGCCCGCCAGTGATCAGCAATTTAAGGGCAATTGGGTTAGCTTAGGTGCCAATGTTACCGATACGCAAGCTCCCGTGTTAGTGAGCAGTTCGCCTACTGATAATGCCAGTAGTGTGGCAACAACTAGCTCGATTCAATTATTTTTTAACGAAGCAGTCAAAGCTGGCGCGGGGTCTTTTGTCATTAAAAAAAGCAGTGATGGCAGTGTGATAGAAACCCTTGCTGCCAACAATACCAGTCGCGTCACGATTGCGTATAACAAGGTAACGCTTGATCCTACCGCTGATTTAGTGCAAGACACGGGCTATTACGTCGAGGCGGGCACGACCGCGTTAATCGATCATGCCAATAATGCGTGGACAGGATTAACAGGCAATAGTGCTTTAAATTTTGTGACGGCCGCTCCCACTACGTCGTCATTAGCCAATGTTTTAATTACCGAGGTTAATTCTAATGCAAACAGCATTGATTTCTTTGAGTTATACAACTATGGCACAAGCACTGTTGATTTAACGGGGTGGAAATGGAATGACAGTGCAGCAACGCTTAGCAGTGCAACTGCGTTTCCTTCTTTAAGCTTGGCAGCAGGTGCGACCTTAGTGGTCGCCAATAATACTGATGCCGCAGCGTTTCGTACTGCGTGGAGTAATTTACCCACGGCCCGAACAGTGATTGCCACGGGCGGTGCAGGGTTGGGCAGTGCTGATGCCGTCGTGGTGTTTGATGCAAATGGTAAAGTCGTCACTGGGTTTAATTACAAAACCACCTCCATTACCGCCAGTGATGGCACGGTAATTACGCCTGCGGCACGTACCGATAACGCCGCCGTCGTAACAGGTCATGCGGGCATCGCAGTAGGTGCAGCAGCGGCAACAACGTCAGCCGTGTGGGATGAACAATCCACCAGTGCACCTAAATACAAGGCGGCGGTTTCGGGTACTTTAGGTGCCTTTACGCAAGCAGGGGGCATTGGCTCGCCGGGTGCATTAGGTGTGCTTAAAGGCGCTAGTCTTAGCACAGCTTATAGCGAAACCTTTACCAGTGGCTTAGGTGAATTTACCGCGTACAGTAAAGATGCCGATACCACCAATACATGGTACAGCAGTGCAGGTACAGCAGAGGTGAATGCCTTTGGTGATACCGCCGCGGCCAATGATTGGCTGCTTTCTAAAGCCTTCAATTTAACGCAAACAGATGCTGAGTTTTTAAGTTTTACAACGTGGACACGGTATGCAGATACCGGCACAGTTAATCCAGAAGTAAAGCTACAGTATTCCGTTAATTACTTGGGTATGGGTGATCCTACAGTAGCCACTTGGACACCGTTAAGCTATACACCTTCTGCTGAAAACAGTCAGCAAACAACAGCCTCTGGCTTAGTGGATTTATCCGCGATTACCAGTGACTCTGCATATTTTGCCTTTACGTATACGTCTTCAGGTACGGGCACGAATGCAGGTGCAAATTGGCGTGTCGATGACGTAAGCATTACTGGCTACACGGGCACATTACTAGCAATAACCGCAACCGATGCAGTCAAAGCAGAAGGGAATAGTGACGTGAGTAACTTTACCTTTACCGTAACGCGCAGTGGACTAAGCACCAGTGCAAGCACGGTTAATTACGCCGTAAGCAGTGATTCTGCCACAGCAGCAGATTTTGGCGGTAGCTTACCAGCAGGAACAGTAGCGTTTGCAGCCAATGAGCTAACTAAAACCATTACTATTCCCGTCAGTGCAGACACCAGTGCGGAAATCAGTGAAAACTTTACCGTGACCTTAAGCAGTCCCAGCACAGGTAGTAGCATTGTTGGTGCTATCGCCACAGGCACAATAAGCAATGATGATACGGGCATTGTAAAAATTTCTGCGGTGCAAGGCGTGGGCAGTATTGCCAGTGCAGTTGGGCAAAGTGTCACCGTTGAGGGTGTTGTCACAGCTTATTTAGCCAATGAAAAAGGCTTTTATATCCAAGAAGAAAGTGTTGATCAGGATGCTAATGCCAGCACGTCAGAAGGTATTTTTGTGTATTACGGTAGCTCAGTGCTTACTGGCTTAAGTGCTAACAGCGTTGGGGATACCGTGCAGGTGAGTGGCGTGGTCGCTGAATATAACGGTTTAACCGAAATCACTTCGCCCAGCTTTAGTTTAATCACCGATGCCACAACCGTTGTTTTACCTGAACCCGTTAACATCACCTTACCGATTGCTTCAATAGTTAATTGGGAAGCTTACGAAGGTATGCGTGTGAACATTAGCTCAGGTACTGCCAATGGTAAATTAGTGGTCACCGATAACTATGATTTAGGTCGTTATGGCGAAGTCACCTTAACATCAGATGCTCTATTAACGCAGTTTACGGAAGGCTCAGCGCCAAGTGTAGCGAATTACACGGCTTATCAAGCTGCCGTTCAAAAAGATCAAATTATTGTAGGGGATGGCAGCAGTACCCAAAACCCCACGAGCTTATTAGGTCGTAATGGTGCCGAGCTTACTGCCAGCAATCCGTTGCGTGCTGGTGATGCAGTGACTAACGTTGTGGGGGTATTAGATCAATTTAATGATGGTTCAGCACTGGATTATCAAACAACTTATCGTGTAGAGCCGACTACAACCGTTAATTTTACTGGCGATGCACGGCCTACTTCAGCCAATATTGCGACGGCAATCAGTTCTTCAGAAATTAAAGTCGCTTCGGTTAATGTTTTAAATTATTTCACCACTTTAGGTTCAACAACCTTCACTAACCCAAACGGTAGCAGTCAAGCGGGACGTGGCGCAGACAATGCGACTGAATTAACGCGTCAACAAGCTAAAATTGTTGCCAATATCACGGGGTTAGATGCAGATGTCGTCGGACTCATGGAAATTCAAAATAATGGTTTTGCTGACGGTAGCAGTGCGCTTGATACCTTAGTCGATGCTCTTAATGCGTCTGCGGGTGCGGGCACCTATGCGTATGTGCATGCCCCTTATAAAGATGGTAATGGCGCCGATGCAGTGACGGCCGGTGATGATGCCATTATGGTCGGGCTTGTGTATAAAACCGCCAAAGTTGCCTTAGTGGGGCAAGCAGCGGTGCCAGATACCAGCAACACAAATCCTGCGTATGATGCTTTTTCAATCACTTATGGTAATCGTGCACCCGTGGCGCAAACCTTTAAGTCACTTGCTGATGGCGAAGAATTTACCGTTGTTGTCAATCATTTTAAATCTAAAGGCAGTGTGTTGGATGCAGATACTGGTGATGGACAAGGGGCAAACAATCTAGCACGTATGCAAGCGGCGCAGGATTTAGTGGCGTGGTTACAAAATCGTCCAACGGGGTCAAATGATGCGGATGTCATCTTGGTGGGTGATTTCAATGCCTACAGTCAAGAAGATCCAATTAACTATTTAAAGGCCAATGGTTTTGCTATGGCAAGCAGTGATTTATCGTACTCATTTGATGGTTTATGGGGTTCGTTAGATCATATTTTAATCAGTGATTCCTTAGTAAACAAAATGAGTGCTGCGCAAACCTTGGCAATTAATGCGGAGGAGTCAACCGTATTAGATTACAACACCAACTATAAAACAGACGCTCAAATAGCCAGTTATTATGCGGCAGATGCGTACCGTTCAAGTGACCATAACCCAATTGTTGCAGGCTTTAATTTGGGTAACAACGTACCGACAATAGGTTCTGCAAGCGTTGGGCAAGCGTATGAAAATTCAGCGCTAAGTGCCATTGTCTATACGGCAACCAGTGCTGATGTTGATCGTGATGATGTGCATACCTACAGCATTAAAGCCGCTGTTGGAGATGCTGAGCTAGTGACTATCAATGCCAGCACGGGTGCCGTGACGGTAAAAAACACAGTCAATTATGAGGCTAAATCTTCTTACAGTTTTACCGTGAAAACTACCGATGCGGGAGGGTTATCGGCTGAAAAAGCAGTTGTTATTACTGTTGTTGATGTTAACGAAGCGCCCGTAATCACCTCAGCTACGACGGCAACAGTGCCAGAAAATAATCAGCAAACTGGAGTAATTTATACAGCAACAGCCACCGATGTCGATGCCGGACAGGTGCTTTCTTATAGCTTATCTGGCGCCGATGCGGCGCAATTCTCAATTCATAGCAGCACAGGCGCGCTAAGCTTTACAGGCAAAGCTGATTTTGAAAGCAAAGCGAGTTATGCCCTTAATATTGAGGTCTCTGATAATGCGAGCTTAAGTTTATTAACCCGTCAGGGACTCGTGGTGTCGGTCAGTAACGTAAATGAAGCCCCTGCGTTTGTGTCTGGAAATGTCGGCAGTGTGCTTGAAAATGCCACGGTAGACACCGTTATTTATCAAGCCAATGCGCAAGATGTTGATGCCGCCGACACGCTGACCTACAGCATAAAAGCAAGCAGTGGTGATGCTGCTTTGGTAGCAATCAATGCGTTAACAGGTGCAGTGACCTTAACGCAAGCGGCAGATTTTGAAGCCAAACCTACCGTCACGTTTACCGTTATAGCCACTGATAGCCATGCTTTAACAGCAGAACAAGCCATTACCGTTAAGGTGACAAATAGCTTTGATATTGCTCCCGTATTTAGCTCAGCTAAAACAGGCACAGTTTCTGAAAATGCTGACGTTAATACCGTGATTTACACCAGCACAGTGACTGATGCAGATCAAGATGATGCGGTAAGCTTTAGTCTTAAAGCACACGGGGATGCTGATTTAGTAAACCTTGATACTAGAACTGGTGTCATGACATTAAAGAAAGCCGCAAATTATGAAGCAAAAAATCAGTACGACGTAACCATTATTGCTACTGATAAAGGTGGGCAAGCAACGGAACACGCCATCTCAATTGCGGTGCAAAATGTTAACGACGCACCTTTATTTAAAGGCTTTACCGGTGCGGTGGCCTCGGGTGAAGAAGACAAGCTTACCATGCTGAGCTTTGCTAAATTAAAAGCACTCAGTGTTATTGATACGGCTGGAGCAGCTATTACGGGATATGTTGTTAAGGAAGTCAATGCTGGCACATTGCTTATTGGTGAACAATTGCTTACGGCAACCGCCTGGAATGCCGAAACCAATAACACGCTTAGTGCAGAGCAGCGTGGTTTTTGGGTGGGTGATGAAAATGCTCAGGGGACGATTCAGGCTTTCAGTATGGTGGCATTAGATAGTGATGGCTTAGTCTCAGCCACATCAGTGCAAGCGTCCATTACCCTTGCTGCGGTTAATGATGCACCAGTAGTCACGACAATGCCTGCTGCCATCACTTATATCGATACGCCTAATGTTGATACGTATGCCACCGTAACGGGCGTATTAAGTGCCAGCGACATTGATTCAGACAGTATTAGCTTTGGTCTAATCGATGCAACGCGTAATCAAATTAGTGTGAGCAAAAGTAATGCTTTTGGTACCTTAACACTCAATCCTAGCACTGGAGAATATCGTTTTGAATCCAATGCTGAGGCGCTTGAGAAGCTTGCCACGAATGTAAGCACACAATTTGTTTTTAGCATATCGGATGAAAGTAACACGCTTAAAGTACCCGTAGACTTTAAGCTTATTCAACAAGGTAAAACCGAATCCTTGCGTAATGATGTGTTAATTGGTACCGCCGCCGATGACGTAATGAACGGTTTAGCAGGACACGATACGCTACAAGGTGGGTTAGGCAATGACAGCTTAACGGGGGGCTTGGGCAATGATGAATTGCTTGGCGGGGAAGGACGAGATACCTTTGTGATGAATACCTTGTTGGGTAGCGACAAAATAACCACGTTTATCGTAGCTCAAGATACCTTGCAGTTTGATAGCAGCGTATTTACTGTGTTAAGTGTTGATGACTTTAGTCAGGAAAATATCCGTATTGGTCGTGTGGCCATAGATGAAAACGATTATTTACTCTACAACCGTGCCAATGGCGTATTAAGTTATGACGCTGACGCAAATGGGCTAGGTGGTGCCATAAAAGTAGCACTATTAGGCACTAAATTAGCGCTCACCGTCGACGACTTTGACATTGTTTAAGACCGCGTTGTTATCCTAGCAATCATGGCTGATATAGAAAGAAAAATGCCATGCAACAGGCTCTTGGCTGCGAGACAGGAAGTCGAGCAGTCCTCAGAGCCGATAGGGTGGAGCGTTTTTTGCGTGGTGTTGTACAAAACCGCTCAAAATTGCGTTGAGTTATTGCGATGAGGTGAGCCACCCCGTGTTGGGTGGCGAACGAGAGACTCAGTGCTGCGGGGCACAGCAGGCATTAGAATGAGTCACGTTAGTGTGCCGATTGCTTGGCTAATGGAATTTACTACGGGAGCTTAACTTAAGCGCACTGCCAAGAAGGGCTATTTATCATCATTTTTAAGTACAGTGTATTGCGCGTCTATAACATCTTTATGTTTATTTTTTTGTGCTACATGCTTTGTTTTCCAAATTTTGAAACCGATTACTGATATGGGTATGAGTAATACGGCAAAGAATACAGAGAACAAAACAACAGAAGCAACAGCACTAACAAGCACAATTGGAAATGCGATAATTCGGGGAAGATTTAATGATAAAGACATAAGACACCGCTTTCGTTAGTTTAAATAGAGGCGTATTTTACTCTCAAAAAGGGCTAATACGTTACTTCTATTGTGTCATAACCTCTCCGTTTATTAAGTCCTACCTTGAGAATTCTTGATACAGGTTTTCACCTGCCGCTCAGTTCACAGTTGAGCACAAGGTAAATGTGTAGTGGTGTCTAAACACGATAACCAGATTTACATACTCAATGCACTAAGCGACGGCATTATTGGTTTTGGTAAAGCGTCGTAGTTTGGAGCGTAATAGCCGTTACTAAAAATTTGTGTAAGGCTATTCAAAACACTTTTGTATAATCTTATTCTTTGATTTATTTTTTATTATGCAAACTTCTTTTAAAACGATTGGAATTATAGGCAAACCCAGCGACCCTAGTATTTCAGGGACTTTATTCGTGCTGCATCAGTTGTTGAAGCAATTTGAATGTACCGTTATTGTAAGTAAAGATAGTTTGCCATTTATGCACGATGCGTCCGTGACGGCGTGTGCTGTTGAGACTCTTGGTCAGTATTGCGATTTAGTGATTGCAGTGGGGGGCGATGGTACGTTTTTAGCGGCTACGCGTGCAATAGTTAACTATGATATTCCCTTAATTGGTATTAACTTGGGCAGAGTAGGGTTTTTAGTAGATATTTCCCCAAGTGAATTGCCTGAAGTATTAACGCGTATTTTGCAAGGTCATTATACTGAGGAGTTACGCTATTTGTTGTGCGCTAAAATTATTCGTGATGATCAGGTGATTCATGAAGAAACGGCGGTTAATGAGGTCGTTATTCACCGCTGGGTAACGCCCAGTATGATTGAAATCATCACTAAAATTGATAATGTATTTTTAAATTCACAACGTTCCGATGGTTTAATTATTTCCACACCCACGGGCTCAACGGCCTATTCTTTGTCAGCAGGTGGGCCAATTTTACATCCTACTTTAAACGCATTGGTGCTGGTGCCGCTTAATTCTCATACCTTATCTAACCGACCTATTGTGATTGCAGACTCAGTGGAAATTGAAATTAGTTTTTGCCAATCGAAACAAATCAACGCCTTAGTTACGTGTGATCATATTGAAATCCCAGAAGTATTAATTAGTGACAAGATTGTCATAAAAAAGGCATGTAAACCGATTAGAATTTTACACCCAGAAGGGCATGACTTTTTTTATATACTCAGGAATAAATTAAATTGGAGCAGTGGTTACCCCACACAATCGCATGTTAATTAATCTTACTATTAATGATCTTGCCGTCGTTAAAACACTGGATTTGGATTTACACAAAGGAATGTCTGTCTTAACGGGTGAAACCGGTGCAGGTAAATCAATATTATTGACGGCATTAGGGTTGGCTTTAGGGGGTAGGGCCGATGCAGGGTATATTCGTCCGCACTGCAAACGTGCAGAGGTTAATTTGCACTTTGATCTTTCAGATGCACCTGCGGCGCAGCAATGGTTGCAAGAACAGGACATGGATGATGAACAAGCGTGTATTATTCGCCGTGTGGTAAGTCAAGATGGACGCTCAAAAGCGTTTATCAATAACGCGGCGGTTAATTTGCAAACCTTACAAACATTTAGTGCAAAATTAGTGGAAATTCATGGGCAACACGCGCATTTAACGCTGTTAAATGCAGGTGAGCAACTTCGTGTCGTCGATGATTTTGCCAAAAATCAAGTGCTTCTTGAGGCGTTAAACGCTTGCTACCAAACCTGGTTGAAAGCCAGTAAAGAATCGGCACACTTAAAAAAAACCAGTGCGGCCAGTAGCGCAAGAGAAGAGGTGCTGTTATATCAAATTGAAGAATTACAGCAATTGGATTTGGCGCAGTTTGATTATCAAGCCTTAACAGAAGAGCACAGTAGATTAGCCAATTTTCAGGAGATTTTTGACACAGGAAATAAGTTAGTTGAGCAGTTATATGACGCGCCTAGTGCCGTGGTAAGTGTTATTAATCAGGGCGTGACTGAGCTAACCCAGCTTGCTCGCTTTGCGTCTGAATTAACTGATATTGTACAATTATTAACTGAAGCGCACCTTCAAACGGAAGAGGCGGCGAAGCAGTTACGACGCTTTTTAGATAGTCAAGATGCTGATCCTGCAAGACTGGAGATGCTGGATAAACAGCTGGCGTTGGTGCATAACCTGAGCCGTAAGCATCATATTACACCCGAGGAATTGCCCGCGCAGCTTCAGCAATTAGAGCAGGAGTTACGCGCCTTAACGCACGGTTCAGAACGCATTGCTGGGCTGGAACAGAGTCTGGCACCACTTATTGAACAGTACACTCTTTTAGCGACACAGTTATCTTCACGCCGACACCAAGGTGCTGCGTTGTTATCGCAACAGATTTCCTTGATGATTAAAGAATTAGGGATGCCGCAGGGCGAGTTTATCGTAGACGTGACCACCTTAGAACATCATGTGCCAAAGCTTAGTGGCTGGGATGCGGTTACGTTTTTAGTCAGTGCTAATCCTGGGTTGCCGCCTAAACCTTTGGCTAAAGTCGCGTCTGGCGGTGAATTATCGCGCATAAGTTTAGCGATTCAAGTCACGACCAGTCATGATAAAAGCACCCCAACAATGATTTTCGATGAAGTTGATTCTGGCATTGGTGGCGGTATTGCTGAAATTGTGGGACAAAAATTACGTGCTCTTGGCAGCGATCGGCAAGTATTGTGTGTGACGCATTTGCCCCAAGTAGCGGCTCAAGCGCATCAACATTTGTATGTTGAAAAAAATCATCAAGCCGAAATTACTACGTCGCATGTGCGTTTATTAAGCCTGCCAGAACGTATTGATGAAACCGCTCGTATGCTGGGTGGCGTTACCATAACCGCAAACACCTTGGCACACGCCACAGAAATGCTTGTTCATTCTTCTTCAAATTAGTACACACTTTTTAACTATAACAACAGGAACTAACATAATGATTCGATTTCCAGCAGAATGGGAACATCAATCGGCAGTATTAATTGCTTGGCCACATGCTTCTGGCGATTTTAGTACACGCCTTAATGCGGTAGAAGCGTCTTATCAGTTTATTGCATTAACTATTGCACAGCATCAACGGCTAGTGATTGTGTGTCATGATGTTATACACCAACAGCATATTCAGGCACTGTTAGGTGAGCAACCTCAGATTAGCTTTTGTCAGGCACAGCTTAATGATATTTGGGTGCGCGATACCGTATTTTTAACGGTTGAAATTGATGGGCAGGTGCAGTTATGTAATTTTCGTTTTAATGGCTGGGGTGAAAAATATCCCCATGAGTTTGATAATGCCCTAAATACTACGCTATTAACTACTACATTGTTTGCTGGCATTGCACATCAGGAGAGTGAGTTTATTTTAGAAGGCGGTAGCATCGAAAGCGATGGCGCAGGGACGTTGCTAACTACCCGTCAATGCTTGCTTAATGAAAATAGAAACAAAGGTTTATCTGTTATTGATATTGAGCAACATTTGCAAAACTCATTGGGTGCGCAGCGCATTTTATGGCTAGACCAAGAGAATTTAACAGGTGATGATACCGACGCGCACATTGATACCTTAGCGCGTTTTTGCTCGTCCAGCACGATTGCTTATACCGCCTGCACCGATGAAACTGATCCACATTATCAAGGTTTACACGCGATGCACGAGCAATTAGCGGCGTTGCGTACGGTCGATAATCTGCCCTATCATTTAGTCCCTTTACCCATGCCCAAAGCCATTTATGATGAGCAGGGGCAACAACTTCCTGCGAATTACGCTAATTTCTTAATTATTAATGGTGCTGTGATGGTGCCAGTTTATGACGATCCTCATGATGATATTGCATTAGCGCGTTTGGCTGAGTGTTTTCCTGAGCGCAAAATTATTGCTACGCCTTGTCGTTCTTTAGTGCATCAGTATGGAAGTTTGCATTGTATGACGATGCAGTTTCCAGCAGGTGTGTTTGCTGTGTAATAAGTTGTTAGCCCGCTTTGTTTGGGAAGTCGCAGATAAATGAGCTAACTATAGTTTGACAAGCATTCTTTTTCTCAAGGGATACAAGGTAAAATAAATTTATCCTATCCTTCTTTTAATTTAAATTTTAAAGTGAAATAAATGAAAATACATAAAATTGGTTTTATTGGTGGCGGTAATATGGGCTCAAGCCTAATTAGCGGCTTGTGTGCAAGTGGTCACCCTTCTTCGCAAATCTGGGTGTCGGATATCAATAAAGATACGCTGGATGCCTTAGCAGAATTTCATGAAGTTAATACGACAGACGATAATCAAGCCATTGTTGAAGCGGCGGATGTGATCGTGCTGGCAGTTAAACCACAAATGGTCGAGGGGGTGGTAAAAGCACTTGCCGCTGACATTCAGAAAAAACAAATCTTAGTCTTATCAATTGCTGCTGGAATTACCCAACAAAATCTTGCCGAATGGTTAGGCAGTGATGTAGCAATTGTCCGGTGCATGCCCAATACACCTGCAATGGTGTTAACAGGCACCACTGTTATGAATGCAAATGCTAATGTGTCTTTAGAGAATCGTGATCTTGCTGAGCGTATTATGCGTTCAGTGGGTGTTGCACTTTGGGTTGATAAAGAAAGTGATTTAGATGCTGTAACGGCTATTTCTGGTAGTGGACCTGCATACTATTTTTTAATGATGGAAGCTATGGAAAAAGTAGCCATTGAATTTGGTTTAGATCCCATTATTGCCCGTTTAATCGTGCAACAAACAGCCTTAGGTGCAGCTAAAATTGCACTTGAATCATTGCATTCTCCAGAACAATTACGCATACAAGTGACGTCGCCAGGTGGTACTACGGAACAAGCACTTAATGTTTTAAATGAGGGTGGGTTTAATGCCTTAGTGGCTAAAGCGATTCATGCAGCGCGTGATCGTTCTATTGAATTGTCAGCATTATAGGTTGTTGTTATGGGGGCAAATTATTTAATCGACCCACTTATTTTAGTCATTGATACACTGGCTTCGCTGTATGTTTTGGCTGTGTTATTACGCTTTATGTTGCAGTGGACGGGTGCTGCTTTTTACAATCCAATTTCGCAGTTTTTGGTAACTATTACGCATCCACCTTTGCGGATTTTGCGTCGTTTTGTACCCTCGATTGGCAAACTCGATACGTCGTCGCTGGTGTTGGCGTTGGCATTACAGATGTTGACTAATTTTATTATCCTGATGTTAAAAGGCGTCGCCTTAAACATTGGGGCATTAATTGTATTGTCAATTACAGATTTAGTGTCATTGGTAATTAATATATTTATTTTTGCAATCTTTGCCAGAGCCATTTTAAGCTGGATAAATCCTGGTACTTATGATGCTGCAGCCAGTATTTTAGCGACCTTAACTGAGCCGTTATTAACTATGTGCCGTAAGTTTATCCCTTATTTAGGGGGGATGGATTTATCACCATTGGCGGCGTTGTTGTTTTTGCAATTAGCAAAAATGGTTATTTTGCCGCCGTTACATGAAATAGCTACTTTATTGAGTTAAGTCGTTGAGGAGGTTATTGGGGATAACTAGCTGTTTATCCCCAAGTTTTATTAAATCGGCTTAGTGTGCATAAGCATAACTTGACCTAGTTGCTAGTTAAAGTTTTGCTAAGACCATTGCAACTGTTTCACCCATTGCTGCGGGTGTTGGACTAATGGTGATACCCATTTCTGTTAATAACGCTACTTTTTCTGCAGCACTTTCTCCAGCAGAAGAGATAATTGCACCTGCATGTCCCATGCGTCTGCCTTCGGGGGCAGTTAAGCCAGCAATATAAGCAACCACAGGTTTAGTCATATTTTCTTTCGCAAATAGACCGGCTTCTACTTCTTGTGGGCCGCCAATTTCCCCAATCATCAGAATCACTTTTGTTTCGTCGTCGCGTTCGAAATGCTCAAAAATATCGCGATGTGAACTGCCGTTAATAGGGTCTCCGCCAATACCTACTGAAGTTGAAATACCAATGCCTAAACGTTTTAATTGATCAGCCGCTTCGTAGCCAAGCGTGCCTGAACGACCAACAATGCCAACGTGACCTTGTTGATAAATATGACCTGGCATAATACCCAACATAGCGCGACCTGGACTGATGGTGCCCGCACAGTTTGGGCCAGTTAATATCATGCGTTCATTTTCTGGAAATCTACTCAAAAAGTTTTTTACTCGCATCATGTCCTGAGTAGGAATGCCATCAGTAATCGCTACACAATATTTAATACCCGCATCGGCAGCTTCCATGATGGAGTCGGCAGCAAAAGCAGGCGGGACAAAGATGATACTGGCTTGGGCGCCAACTTCTTTAACGGCTTCTTTGACTCTATCAAAGACAGGTAAGCCTAAGTGAGTTTGTCCACCTTTGCCAGGAGTAATGCCGCCGACCACGCATGAGCCATAATTAATCATGTCTTGTGCGTGAAAAGAGCCAATTTTTCCAGTGAAGCCTTGGACGATGATGCGGGTAGTTTCGTTAATTAAAATAGCCATAAATTCCTTATGCCTCTCTGGCAACAACTTCGTTACGTGCTTGCACGGCTTTTTCTGCCGCTTCAGCCAAGGTTTCTGCGGTGATGATGGGTAGGCCGCTTTCTGCAATAATGCGCTGTCCTTCTACAACATTAGTTCCTGATAGGCGCACAATTAAGGGAACTTTCATGTCGATTTTTTTAACGGCTTGCACTACGCCTTCAGCAATCCAGTCGCAACGATTAATTCCTGCAAAAATATTGACTAACATCGCTTTAACATTTTGATCTGCCAGCACTAGGCGGAACGCTTTTTCGGTGCGTTCGGCAGAAGCACCGCCACCAACATCTAAGAAATTGGCAGGTTCACCACCAGCAAGTTTAATCATGTCCATCGTTGCCATGGCTAAACCAGCGCCGTTAATCATGCAGCCAATGTCGCCATCTAGTCCCACATAACTTAAGCCACGATCGGCAGCGGCGGTTTCGCGCGGCTCTTCTTGAGTTTTATCGCGCAATTCAGCTATTTTAGGTTGGCGAAATAAAGCGTTTTCATCAAAACCCATTTTGGCATCTAAGGCAAGCAAATCACCATTAGCGGCAATCACTAAGGGATTAATTTCAAGCATATTAGCGTCAAGATCACGTAATGCGCGATAACAGCCTTTGATAGTTTTTACGGCATGACTCATGCTGTCTGTTTGAATGCCTAACGCAAATGCCATTTCACGGGCCTGATAATCTTGTAAACCTACGGCTGGATCGATGTATATTTTAGTGATAGCGTCAGGATGCGTGAGCGCTAATTCTTCGATGTCCATGCCGCCTTGTGCCGAGCCAATCATGACAATGCGCTCTTCGCTTCGGTCGACTAATAGGCAAAAATACATTTCTTTGGCAATGTCAGTGCCGGCTTCAATGTATAAGCGCCCACAGACTTTACCTGTCGGGCCTGTTTGGTGGGTTATTAAGCGTTTACCTAATAATTTTTCTGCGGCGTTGGCAACGTCATCATGATTTTTAC
The DNA here is from genome assembly GCA_903944165.1 of uncultured Methylococcaceae bacterium. Classification (GTDB taxonomy): domain Bacteria; phylum Pseudomonadota; class Gammaproteobacteria; order Methylococcales; family Methylomonadaceae; genus Methylovulum. The sequence goes on from CAJAQT010000212.1 coordinate 22,358, forward strand.
AGATGATGATGCCGCCAGCTTTGCCACGTGCGCCAGAGTGAATTTGGGCTTTTACCGCCCAAACACGACCGCCGATTTCACGTGCCCGTTGCACAGCATCGTCTGGGCTATAGGCTAAACCGCCTAAAGCGATTTTAACGCCGTATTCATTTAAAATTTCTTTTGCTTGATACTCATGAATATCCACAGCATCTCCATTATGTGTTGTTATTGAATAATCGATGGACTGCTTTTAACGCAGTCAATTGTTCGAACAATGCCCAATCAGGTGGTTTATTATTTTGCGTCGTGCAATGACGGCTTAGGTAGCGCGTTAACTTATTTTATTTTTGCAGCGATAGCTTCTGCGGTTCTGACTATATTGTTGGCCATTTTTTCAGAAGCGGCGTCAATTAAGCGACCGTCTAATGCCGCAGCGCCTTTGCCTTGTGCCGCCGCTTCCTGTAAGGCGACCAAAATGCGTTTTGCTTTGTCAATTTCAGCGGGAGGTGGGGTAAAAACCTCATTTGCCAAGCTAATTTGGCTTGGATGAATGGCCCATTTGCCTTCGCAGCCCAGTGCAGCAGCACGTTTAGCGGCTAAATTAAAGCCTTCAGGATCTTTGATGTCACCAAAAGGGCCATCAATTGCACGTAACCCAAAGGCACGACAAGCAACCGTCATGCGGCTGATAGCAAAATGCCATTGGTCGCCAGGATAGTCAGGATTTAAGCCACCAATGTTGGTGGTTCGTGCACGGTTGCTGGCGGCATAATCGGCAACACCAAAATGTAATGCTTCAAGACGTCCTGCCGCACCTTGCCGTGCAATATCTTCAACATTTGCCATGCCTAAGGCAGTTTCAATCAACGCTTCTATACCTATTTTATGGGTTAAGCCTTGTTGCATTTCAAGCTGGTTAAGCATTGCTTCAACCATATAAATATCTGCGTACACACCCACTTTAGGGATTAAGAGTGTATTGATTTTTGCGCCACATTGTTCTACTAAATCCACAACATCACGCACCATGTATTGAGTGTCTAAGCCATTAATACGAACCGATAAGGTGACGCCATGTCCTTGCCAATCAAGATCATTAATGGCTTCAATGATATTTTTTCGTGCACGTAATTTATCATCTGGAGCAACCGCATCTTCAAGATCAAGGAAGATAAAGTCTGCCCCACTTTTAAGGGCTTTCTCAAAAAAATCAGGATTTGAACCGGGAACTGCCAACTCACTACGTTGTACTCGTTGAATTGAAGCTGAATATAAAGTGTGACTCATCTGTACATTCCTAATTGAGGTGATAGCATACTTAGCATAAGTACCTATAAAAAATAAAACTGGATTTTACCAGACAAAAATAAATCGACCATTCTACTTTCAGACTTATTAATGTCAATTTTTTACCACGCTGTGCGTGCATTGTTACTTGCCGATTGAAAATGTCTATGTCATTATTCTGCGTTTTTAACGAGTGGCTTTTTATACTCACCACGATGAACATTTAGCCCATTAAGCTTAGTTAGTAAACAATACACCAAGCTATTCGCGGCAGAATATTGCTTTAAGTGTTTGATTTTAATCAAGCTAATCAATGTAATTAGCGAAAATAACGCACGACATCTTTCAATTTTTTAATCATTATAATCTAACGAGGTAATCATGGCGGGTCGTAACCACCTTTATATTCCAGGTCCAACAAATGTTCCTAATGAAATTTTAAATGCGATGCATGTTCCTATGGAAGATCATCGTTCACCGATTTTTCCAGAATTATTAACCCCGCTGTTAAATGATTTAAAAAAAATATTTAGAACTGAAGCAGGGCAAGCATTTGTATTTCCTGCAACGGGCACAGCAGGTTGGGAGATTGCCTTAACTAATTGTTTAAATCCTGGTGATAAAGTTTTGATTTATCGTTTTGGACAATTCAGTCATTTATGGGCAGAAATGGCCAAGCGTTTAGGGTTTAGTGTAGAAATTCACCAAGAACCTTGGGGTATGGGCATTCCACTGGATAAGCTTGCTGCGCGTTTACAAGAAGATACCCAGCACGAAATTAAAGCCGTGTTAGCCACGCATAATGAAACAGCAACGGGTGTAACCAGTGATATTGCTGGGGTTCGTAAGGCCTTAAATGCCTGTCAACATCCAGCATTATTATTTGTTGACGGCGTAAGTTCAATTGCCAGTATTGAGTTTCGTATGGATGATTGGGGCGTTGATGGCGCCATCAGTGGTTCACAAAAAGGTTTTATGCTGCCTGCGGGGGGGGCTTTTTTGGCCTTTAGCCAAAAAGCCTTGCAAGCCATTGAGACCTCAACGTATCCGCGTTGTTTCTTAGATTTAAAAGACCAAATGAATGCCAACAAAGACGGTTACACGCCGTACACACCTAATTTGCCATTATTGTATGGTTTGCGTAAGGCGTTAGATATGTTGTTGGCCGAGGGTTTAGACAATGTTTATGCGCGTCATCACCGCTTAGCGGAGGGTACCCGTAAAGCAGTTGCAGCGTGGGGGTTAAGTTTATGCGCGCAACCTGGTTTTGAGTCTAATACGGTTTCAGCGATTGTAGTGCCAGAGGGTAAAGATGCTAAAACAGTGATTAGTATCGCCTTCAGTAAATACAATATTTCTTTAGGTGCGGGTTTGTCTGAAGTTGCAGGTAAAGTTTTCCGTATTGGTCATGTGGGCGATATGAATGATGTCTCCATGTTAGGGGCGATTGCTGGAGTCGAAATGGCATTACTAGACAGTGGCATTGATATTAAAGCAGGCAGTGGCGTGGCGGCTGCGCTTGAATATTATCGTGCTACGGCAAAATAAGAGTGTGCAGCCTTCGCCTGTTATTAACATGATAGGTGTCGTAATAATGTGAAGTGTGACCCATCTTTTCGAGTAGATTAGATGGGTTTCTTTGTTTCAGTCGCCTGATTTATTTTTAATTTATTCCTAATGTTGAGGAATCTCATGAACAAACCAAAAGTTGTTGTGACCCGAAAATGGCCTGTAGCGGTAGAAAATCAACTTAAAGCACGTTTTGATGTGCAGTTAAATGAAACAGATCAACCCATGTCAGTTGAGGCATTAAAGCACGCAATGCAAACGGCGGATGCACTCTTGCCAACAGTAACGGATGCCATTTCTGCTGATGTGATGAATGTTGCTGCGCGGCAAGTACAATTTATTGGTAATTTTGGCGTGGGCTATAACAATATTGATATTAATGCTGCTCAGCAACAAGGTCTCGTGGTGACTAATACCCCGCATGTGCTTACCGATTGTACGGCTGATATTGCCATGTTATTACTATTAATGTCGGCACGACGCGCCGCTGAAGCTGAGCGTCTACTGCTGAGTGGGAACTGGACAGGCTGGGGGCCTACGCAATTAATGGGGCAAAAAGTGACAGGTAAAACCTTAGGCTTAATTGGTTTTGGTCGTATTGCGCAAGCCATGGCAAAAAAGGCGCATCATGGTTTTGGCATGAAGATTTTATTTTATGTGCCCTCAGAGCCTGATTCTGCCATTGTTGAAGACTTGCAAGCGGTTCGTTGTCAAAGCCTTGACGAGCTTTTATCCGAAGCCCATTTTGTCTCTGTGCATTGTCCAGGCGGGGCAGCAACGCGACATTTAATAAATGAACAACGCTTGCAATTAATGCGTCCTTCTGCTCATTTAATCAATACTGCACGGGGTGATGTAGTTGACAGCAACGCCTTAATTAAAGCTTTAAAAGCAGGCTGGATTGCAGGAGCTGGGTTAGATGTCTATGAAGGTGAGCCGCAGATCAATCCAGAGTTTTTAAGCTTAAATAACATTACCCTGTTGCCGCATATTGGTAGTGCAAGTGAAGAAACAAGAATCGCAATGGGTGAGCGTGTTGTCAGCAATCTAGTGGCTTATTTTGACGGTCATGAACCTGCTGATCGCGTGGTGTAGTTGCGTTTATTTAACTTTATCAAAGAGGCTGTGTAATGAAATTAACAAGCAAACAACGCGTACTATTTTTGGCTTTATTAACGAACCTAAGCCCAGTATTTGCACATTCTGGTGCTGGAGTAGAGGGCTTATTAGCAGGTATACAACATCCGTTTATGGGCATTGATCATCTGTTCGTGATGCTAGGGGTTGGCGTGTGGGCGGCTATGCAGCAAGGTCGCTTGCGTTATTTATGTCCGTTGGCATTTTTAAGCGCAATGGCGATAGGCGCAGTGTTTGCCATGCAGGGCGGAGTGTTGCCATTGGCTGAAGTCTGGGTGGCATGTTCTGTGGTAGTGATGGGGTTCTTGGTGGGGCGATCTATCACGTTGACCACGAGTATTTCTTTAGGTTTACTGATGGTATTGGCGGTTGCTCATGGTTATGTGCATGCGGCTGAATTATCTGTTGGCGTTGATGCGCAACGGTATGCCTTAGGCTTTTTATTATCCACTGCGGTGTTGCATGGCATTGGTTTTTTAGCAGGACAAGCGCTGCAGACGTCGCGACCGATAGTATCGGCTTTTGGAATAATATGCGTGGCGACAGGCATTAATTTATTAGTGAGTCTGTAGCGATTAGCTGCCTACTGTTAAGTTTTGGTAAGTATTTAGCCCCCTTTTTTTCAAAAAGGGGGCCGTCTATATTTACAGCGTGAGTTTGGCAGAGGTCTGAAGCGTTACCTTATATTTTATAGACGCTAAGGGCGGCGTGCAGTGCGTAGGAGTGTTAATGAGTCAGCTGAGCTTTATGCCTTAGCCCAGCATATTATCCAAAATCATCATGATGATAAAGCCTATCATTAACGCAAAAGTGGCATAGCGTGAGCGTCCTTTAGAATGGGTTTCTGGAATAATCTCTTCGCTAATTACAAATAACATTGCTCCGCCAGCAAAGCCCATAGCGATTGGCATAATGGGTTCAATTACCGTGACCATGGTTACGCCTAATAAACCACCAATAGGTTCGACTAAACCAGTCAGTGTAGCAATACCCACAGCACGCCATTTATTAACACCAATTCCCACCAACGGTAAGGCGACTGCTAAGCCTTCAGGAATATTTTGCAATGCCACGGCGATGGCTAAAACAAAGCCGTTTTTCATTTGATCCGCGCCAAAACTTACCCCAACTGATAAGCCTTCAGGGAAGTTATGCAAGGTGATAGCCATAATAAATAAGCCCACTTTATTGAGCGTATTTAATTGATCGTTATCAATGCTATCAAAATGCACATGTGGTAAATGTTTGTCCGCAGCATGTAAAAACCAGGCACCAATTAACATACCAGCAGAAATTAAATAAATACCTTTGCCAGGCCAAAGTTGATTGGCATACTCAATTCCAGGAACTAAGAGGGAAAAAGCAGTAGCGGCAAGCATCACCCCAGCCGCGGCACCTAAAATAGAATTAAATACATTATTGGAAATTTTCTTAAAAAAGAGCGCAGGTAAGGCACCTACACCTGTTGCTAAGCCAGCTAAAATACTCGCAACAAAGCCAATTACAACGATTTTGCCAAAAACAAGATATAAGCTACCCATTAAAAAGCTTAATGCAAGTAAGCCAAGTCCAGTAAGCATAGCTATCCGTTTAATTACCGACTGAGTCAGTAAATATTGATAAAATTTGCTGGCGACAACTGTATTAACAGCGTGTTCAAGCGCGTTTTTTAAACTGTCAAAAAGTGTAGCGTTTGCGGTCATAAAAGAGCCTTAGGTAAAGAGATTATTTAAAAGTTACATTATAACAATACGCTGAATTTAATATAGGCAGCGTGTGGTAATTTATCGTTAAAAAATCAAAATAAAATTTATTAACCCAATAAGGCGTATTTCATCAATGCACTAGGCACTGTTTGGCAATTCAACACAGCATTTGAAATATAGTCTGCCATACGCTAGTCGAATGGCCGTTTATTTTGCGATGCTTAAGCGTGGCGTTTAGTGTAATGTCACGACAATTTTAACCCCGTAGAAATCATAAAATGACAACACACTTAACCCTGCTTTTTGATTCTCAACCCGCAATAATGGGTAAATAGCCATGCCAACACTGACTTGGGTTGGGAAAGACAAAGTGGTCAATCACCACTTGGACGTGCCGTTTCGGGTTTTGCAACGCGAAAGTCATTTTGACGCGCCCGAAGGTTCACCCGCTAACAGTACCGATAACCGCATTATTCACGGTGATAACCTTGCCGCGTTAAAAAG
>CAJAQT010000213.1 GCA_903944165.1 uncultured Methylococcaceae bacterium
AGATTTAATCGAAGCAGCAAAATCTGTTGGCATTACTATTCTGGAGTAACTTATGCACATTTATAATTTTTCAGAAGCAAAACAAAATTTTACTTCTATTTTGCAACAAGCCATCTTAGTTGGTGGCGTTCAGATTAACAGTGAAGAGGGTCAAGCCTTTATGCTAACGCCAGTAAACGCTACAAAATCCCCACTGGATATAAAAAGCATTCCACTCAACCTAACAGCGGATGAAATTATTGATTTTGTACACGAAGGACGAAAGTAGTTTTTTCCCACGACCGTGGGAGTGTTTTCACTTTTCATTTAAACCAAGGATAAATTATGACTAACCCATTCAAAGGCAAAATTATCGAGTTTCACATACTGCAATCGTTCCCAGTAAGTTGTTTAAACCGTGATGATGTTGGTAGCCCAAAATCAGCCACTGTTGGTGGCACAACCCGCGCTCGTGTCAGTTCGCAATGCTGGAAACGGCAAGTGCGTTTAGCTATGCAAGAGTTAGGAATAATTCACGGGGCAAGAACCAAGTTAATTTCTGAAATGGTTGCGAAAATATGCCTTGCAAAAGGTGCAGACCAGCAACAAGCAAAAGCGTGTGGCGATAAAATAGAACACATCTTCATCAAGAAAAAAGAGGTGGCAAAACCTAAAAAAGCAAAAAATGGAGACATATTAGAAGAGATCATTGCTGAAGATACACAAGAAAAATCAGACACCTTGCTATTTTTAAGCCCAAAAGAGATTGAGATTCTTGCTGAAGCTTTTTTGCAAGCGGAATTTGATCCAAATAAAGTTATTAAACAAACTGACCCCAAAAAACAAGCTAAAGAAATGGCAGCTTTGATTGGCAACGTATCTGAAGCGGTTGATGCACTGGATATTGTGCTTTTTGGTCGTATGGTTGCCCAAGCCGCAGAATTAAATATAGAAGCAGCGTGTTCATTTGCTCATGCTATATCAACCCATAAAGTTAGTTCAGAAATTGAGTTTTTTACCGCAGTTGATGATTTGCAAACTGAACAAGGTGCAGGACACATGGGTAGTTTAGAATTTTCCTCAGCCACTTATTACCGTTACATCAGCTTAAATCTTGGGCAACTTTACGAGTCTCTTGTCGGGCAAAGTATGCCAGAAGCCATTGATGCTTTTACTAAAGCCTTGTTTTTAGCAGTACCCAGTGCGCGACAAACTACTATGTCAGGTGCGTCACCGTGGGATTTTGCTAAAGTATTTGTGCGTAAAGGGCAACGCCTACAAGTGCCTTTTGAAACCGCAGTCAAAGCCAAAGACGGTGGTTTTTTACAACCTAGCATTCAAGCTTTAACCGATTATTTAAGCAAAAAAGAAAAGCTGCACGGATCACTGTTTGGCAAACAAGCTGAATATACGTTTGGCGAAGATGAAAGTTTCAGTATTGATGATTTGCTTGCCGCACTCAAAAAACACGTTGAGGTGTAATTATGACAACCCGTTATTTATTGCTGTGGTTACAAGCCCCACTGCAATCATGGGGGAGCGATTCTAAGTTTGGGCGACGTGATACGCTGAACTTTCCAACTCGCTCAGGTGTGATGGGTTTACTTTGTTGTGCATTAGGAGCAGGGGGGGAGCAAAAAGAATTACTAGCTGAATTTTTGCCACTTAAACAAACCGTTATTTCTTTTATGCGCTGTAAGAATGAGCGAAAAACTGCCCGTGAACCATTATTACGCGATTTTCACATGGTTGGCAGCGGATACAAAAATGGTGCTTTATCTAAAAAACACCCAAACCACGACCCTTGGGAATCACTCTTGATACCAATGACTTGGAATCCTGAAACTAAAAAAACAGGTATTGCAAATAATGCTGATGGTTCGAGAGGCGGAGTAAAGATGACTTACCGTTATTACTTGCAAGATGCTTTTTTTGCGGTGGTTTTAGAAGTACCAAGCGATAAAGCTGACATGATTGCCGATGCTTTAAAATCGCCAGTTTGGGATTTGTGTTTGGGGCGTAAGTCTTGTGTACCGACAGATTTTGTTTTTCGAGGTGTGTTTGACAGTCAAACAGATGCAATTGCTGCTGCTTTAGAAATTGCAAAAGAAAAAATATTGTTTGAAGATTTTCGTGTGTTGGATGGAAGCGAGCATGAAGGTGATGAGATTTTAACTTTAAATGACGTGCCTATTTGCTTTGGTGAACAGAAAGTTTATCGGGATCGCCGCGTAACGGTGATAAATTCTTAAATCTTTGCTCTTTAACAATCTATTTTTCCCCACGTCCGTGGGGGTGTTTCTATGGTTGGGTGCGGTTAGGATGATCAAGAGCGAATTTCCCCACGCTCGTGGGGGTGTGTTTTTTTACATTTTGTTGGGAAAAATAGTATGGCTGAAATTGAGAACAAAGAAAAAGATGAGGATAAAGCCGATATTGTCAGATTAATCATCAAAGTCACCCGCGATACTTTGCCACAAGTTAAAGACAAATACCCTTTCATATATCTGGAACGTGGGCGCTTAGAAATAGATGACAGCTCAGTCAAATGGATAGACAGTGATGGACATGTTGTTAGATTGCCCATTGCCACCATCAACTGCCTACTATTAGGACCAGGCACAACCGTTACCCACGAAGCAGTTAAAGTGATGGCAGCGGCAAATTGCTCACTCTGTTGGGTAGGTGAAGATAGTTTGTTTTTTTATGCGGCGGGCATTACACCTACAGCAAATACTCACAATTTTCGCAAGCAAATGTTACTGGCAGCGGATAAAAAAAAATCAGTTGAAGTTGCCCGACATTTTTTTGCAAGACGATTTCCAAAAGCAGAATTGGCAGGTAAAACACTAAATGAAATGATGGGCATGGAGGGTTATCGAGTAAGAGAAATTTATGAACAAAAAGCCCAACACTATAAAGTTGGTTGGAAAGGACGTGTTTACACGCAAGGTAAATTTGAAATGAGCGACTTAACCAATCAAATTTTGACCTCTATGAATGCTGCCCTTTATGGTATTTTAAGTTCAGCGGTTCATTCAATGGGATATTCACCGCACATTGGTTTTATTCATTCTGGTTCGCCATTGCCATTTGTTTATGACTTAGCAGATTTATATAAAGAAGAACTCACTATTGATCTAGCTTTTTCGTTAACATTATCAATGGCGGGTAATTATAATAAACACAAAGTCTCATCGGCTTTTCGTAAAAGAGTAATTGAAATGGATTTACTAGCAAAAATTGGGTCTGATATTGAAGAGCTTTTAGTGGGGTAGAAATATGCTTGTTGTGATTGCTAATGATTTACCCCCAGCCGTAAGGGGGCGAATGAAATTATGGTTTGTTGAACCCCGTCCTAATGTATTTGTGTCAGGGATTAAAGATTCTGTGGCGCAAAAAGTAGTGGATTACCTTTACCAATATTGTCCACCAGACAGTGGTTTAATGATTTTTCGGCGTATTTCCAAAGCCCCTTATTATGAGATTTATGGCATTGGTGACACCAAAAGAGACCTTATCGAATTATCTGGCTTGAAATTAGTGATAGAAAAAACGTTTGAATCTTCAGCAAAAACGCTATAAGTAATTGATTTAATAAAGTGTCTTCCCCACGCCCGTGGGGGTGTTTCCGCATTAAAGTTGTGCATTCATTTATTGAGTCAGTCTTCCCCACGCCCGTGGGGGTGTTTCAATTGAACGTGTAGAACGTACAATCTGGAGCGTGTCTTCCCCACGCCCGTGGGGGTGTTTCTTGATTAAGCTATCGCCTAGTGCGCCAAACATAGTCTTCCCCACGCCCGTGGGGGTGTTTC
>CAJAQT010000214.1 GCA_903944165.1 uncultured Methylococcaceae bacterium
GTCAATAATTCCCCCCTTTGAAAAAGGGGGGAGGGCGGATTTATCAACATAACCCTTTTTTAAACCAAATAACGATAGGAAATAGTATGGATAACAATAAAAAGATACTAAGTAGGAAAGCCAATCAGAGCAAAACTGCGCCCTCAGTGAGGCCGGCAAATAAAGAAGAAGATACCTTTTCTAAAGCTGAGCACAATCAACTTTCCAGTGAAGCGGTACTGAATACGGAAAAAACCTTATCAACGGTCAACGACAATATTTCAGTGTCTGATAATAAGGATTCATCTGCTATTTCAGAAACAGCAGTAGCAACAGAATCAAAGATAAAACAAGAAACACCAAAGCAATCAGCCAATACTCCACTTAAATTTCCTTTGCTTGGCGATGCACCTATGCAAAGTTTAGAGGCGACAAGGCTGCCGATTACCTTAGAAATCGATGCGCTGGTTAATAACGAAAAAGGCTTGCAAATTATCGGTGCGCTATATGATCCTGAGCGTAGGGTAAGACATCTGGGGTTAATGATTAATCCAAGTACGAAAATGTATCTTCCCTTTGATCCCCAATTTCCAGGCGTAACAGTGGAAACAACAATACGACCTGATTTAGTTGCAACTTTCGGCTTAACGCGTGATGCGGAAGCACCACAAGGATTTATTGCCCAACTGCCTTGTCGAGTCCAAGGGAGTGCAAGCTTAGTTTTGGTTTTAGTTGATGGCAGCGTATTGGTTACTCAATGTAACCCTTTTTTAAGAACGGACATAAAAGGACTATTTGAACGTTGTGATGCCGCAGGGATAGAAGGTTGGTTGGCGTTGACTGATAGCGATGAAAGGTTGGTAGTAGAAATTATCGCCGATGGTCAACCAATTGGACGAGCCATAGCCGAAAATTATCGAGGTGATTTAGAAGATGCTAAAGTTGGCGACGGCTTACATGGCTTTCTTTTCACGCCACCGACATGGCTTATAGATAGTAAAGTGCATAAAATTGAAGTACGTGACTTAAAAACGGGCTTACTTTTGCCAGGCACGCCAAAAACCTTCCAAGCCAGTCAAGCAATAACTCGTAGCAGTATTGAACTTGAAGGCAGTGCACTTGTTGGTCAAGTCAGCTTAGCGGACGATGCGGAAAGTACCCGTCTTTGCGTATTGGAAAATGGGCAGATTATTAGTGTAGGCAGTGCCGAGATACAGGATGGTGACATGCGTTTCCATCTACCATTACCTACCCACGTTTTTGATGGCCGCGCCCACCTCTTTAGCGTGCGCAGTGAAAGTGGTATACATTTTGGCGATCTTGCCATCATCACGCCTTATATGGCTACGCCAGAAAGTGCGTTACAGCAATACGTTCGCGAAGGGCTTAAACCTGCACTATCCAGTATTGCAGGTTTCCGTTACGAATCTCTACTTGGTGCTATTAGCAAATTAGCCAAAGCCGATAATCCTGCCGAACCGCTTACAGACCAAATCGAACAATTAGTCCGCGCCCATGATCAAATAGTGCGAGGCTTCACCGAAAACGATAAAGTGTTCACCCCACTCAATTTTCCTTATGAAGCCAGTCCGCGTGTGTCAATTATTATTCCGGTGCATAACAAATTTCCGGTAACGTATCATTGCTTAGCCTCGTTGCTTATTGCAACCAACCAAGCGTCTTTTGAGGTCATCATTGTGGATGACGGTTCCAAAGATGTCAGCTCACGGATTCCTGTCTGGATTAAAGGTATCCAATACCTGCGCAACGATGAACCACAAGGCTTTATTCGCGCCTGCAACCGAGGTGGCGCAGCAGCACGGGGCGAATATATCGTCATGCTCAACAACGACACCGAAGTAACCGCGCACTGGCTAGATGAGTTACTCGCTACCTTTGAACACTTCGATAACGTTGGCATGGCGGGGGCTAAGTTGTTATATCCCAACGGCACTTTGCAAGAAGCGGGGGGTATTGTTTGGAATACCGGCGATCCATGGAACTATGGTCGTCAAGCCAATCCACACGATCCCCGTTACTGCTATGCGCGGCAAGTCGATTTCCTTTCCGGTGCTTGTCTCATGTTGCCTAGCGTATTGTGGAGTGAACTTGGCGGGTTTGATGAAAACTTTGTTCCTGCCTATTTTGAAGATACTGATTTAGCGTTTCGGATTCGTGATAAAGGTTACAAAACCGTGTATTCACCCTTTTCACAAGTCATTCATTTTGAAGGGATGAGCAACGGCACCACTATTTCATCAGGGATTAAGCAATACCAAGAAATTAACCGCCCCAAATTTAAACAACGTTGGGCAGGATTCTGTCGCCATAACGGCGATGTGGGGGTTGATGTCGATCTTAATAAAGACCGTAATGTTGAGATACGTGCTTTAGTCATCGATGCCGAAACTCCTATGCCCGATAAAAATGCGGGCAGTTATGCCGCCATTCAAGAAATGCGCATGTTGCAAGCCTTAGGCTTTAAATGCACCTTTATACCGCTCAACGTTGCTTGGATGGGGCATTACACCGAAGATTTACAGCGCATGGGCGTTGAATGTCTGTTCGCACCGTTCACCTGTTCCGTACAAGAAGTGCTTGAAAAACGAGGTAAAGAATTCGACATCATTTACATCACCCGTTATTACGTTGCCCAACACTATATCGACGCTATTCGTCATTACGCACCACAAGCCAAAATTGTCATGATGAATGCCGACTTGCACTTCCTGCGTGAACTGCGTGCCGCTGTCGAAAAACATGATGGTGAGCAACTTAGTAAAGCCCTAGAAACACGCGATAACGAGCTGTTAACCATGCGCGAAGTCGATCTGGTACTGGTTTACACCGAAGTGGAAAAAGCCGTTATCCTCACCCACAACCTCAACAGCACTAATGTTGCCAAATGTCCGTGGATCACTGAAGTGCTGGAGGAATCCAGTGTGCCCAGCTATGACCAACGCCTTGATATTGCCTTCTTGGGGGGCTTTAGTCATCACCCCAATGTTGAAGCCGTTGAGTGGTTTGCCAAAAAAGTTATGCCGCTGATGCACACCGAATTGCCAGGCGTTAAATTTCGTGTCTATGGGAGCAATATGCCCAACAGCCTGATGGCACTGGCCGAGAAAGATGACCAGATCATTATGGAAGGTTGGGTGCCTACCGTTGATCAGGTTTACCATACCTGTCGCGTGTTTATCGCACCGCTACAAAGCGGTGCTGGCATTAAAGGTAAAGTTATCGGTGCCTTGGCGTATGGCGTACCGTGCGTGCTGTCGCCTGTTGCTGCCGAAGGTATTGCCCAAGGCCGTATTGCCGAAAAACCAGAAGACTGGGTAACCGCGATAACTGAGCTGTACCAAAACCCTCAAATCTGGACAGAAGCCTCTAAGCAGGCACTGGTTTTTTCCAGAAACCAATACGGTTTTGATAAAGGCGTTGCACAAATGCAAGAAGCCTTACAACAAGCCGAAATTTTTACTACCACTCACAACAACGCCCTGGTTTGGCGCTAATTACACGGAGATATTCTCATGCAACAAAATACCCCGTCTTTTCTTGTCGATGGCATCAGCGCTATCGCTGTACACAATGGCATTGCCCGTATTGAATTTATGTGTTTGGGACTTGATGGTAAGCCAAAACCGGCGGTTGAGTTACAAATACCGCAGGCAACGGTTAAGTCAATAGCAGAGGCTTTTAAGAAATTGCCACCGGGTTGA
>CAJAQT010000215.1 GCA_903944165.1 uncultured Methylococcaceae bacterium
TTCCAATTAGGGAAACGCTCTGTGCCAAAGTGAAGGTGCTCTCCAGAAAACCGATCGGCACCGTTTTTGGTGCGATCATCTATAAGGAAGTGCCCAGCATTCAGATTTTTATAATGGCTAAGAATCAGTCTTTTATGTGCGCTCTTGCCGATATGGTGTTTCACCCACAGAAGTTTGTCACTCCATGCGGATGGATTTTCCCATGGTGCTGTTGACAATATGTACGTATCAAATAACTCAGATAACTCATGAAATGCCTCAATGGCGCCTGGCATTGGCGACATTAAGGAGAAGATGCCTGGAACTTCGTCAAGCCTTCCGTCGAACTGTTGTACTATTGAAGTGTCCAGTTGCTCAATACCCGATGGAAAATCGACTAACACATTGTCCATGTCTACATACAAAATCTTCTTCATCGCGCGTTCCTCAAAAATGCATAATGTAAAGCTAAGCAGGCTGCGCGCTTTTTGTGCAGCTCCGCTTGAGCGTTAAGTTAGACTTGGTAACTCGATTGATGCGCTTCGTACCTCAGCACATTCTATGCGTAGCGCATCTTATCACGTTACATATTGATAAAAATGTAAATTAATTTTAAATTTATTTACGTAGCAAAAATAGCCTATCCTAAAGCAGCAATTTTCATTATGACCATTTTGGAAAATACGGAGTCCAAGGGCTTTAGCTATGGGTTAAAAAGTTTACTCCTGCATAGCCATAATGAGATTGCTGAGGTTCTTAAGGACTTACTTATACGGCGTGAGTATTGTGTTACTGGGTGGTTTGCTGTTATCGAGGCTTGGATAATCTAATGTGTAATGTAAGCCCCGACTTTCCTTGCGTTGTTGAGCGCAGCGTATAATTAATTCTGCCACGATGACAAGATTGCGTAATTCAAGTAAGTCACTGGTAATGCGAAAGTGACTGTAATATTCGGTGATTTCATTTTTTAGCAGTTCGACACGACTTAAGGCGCGATGTAGGCGTTTATCAGTTCTTACAATGCCGACGTAATCCCACATAAAATGCCTAAGCTCATCCCAATTGTGAGAGACCACCACTTCTTCATCAGAATCGATAACTTGCGAATCATCCCATGCAGGGGGGGAGGAAGGTTCAGGAATAAGTGCTAATTTTTGTAAAATATCAATACATGCCCGATCAGCAAAAACTAAGCATTCCAGTAATGAATTGCTTGCCATTCTATTCGCACCATGTAAACCCGTGCTGGCAACTTCGCCTATTGCGTAAAGATTGCTTATATCGGTGCGCGCATAGCTGTCGGTTAATACGCCGCCACAGGTGTAATGGGCAGACGGTACAACAGGAATAGGCTGCTGAGTAATATCAATGCCAAATTTAAGACATTTTTTGTAGATAGTGGGGAAATGGCTGTGAATGAAGTCGGCAGATTTATGGCTGATATCAAGATAAACACAGTCAATCCCGCGTTTTTTGATTTCATGGTCAATGGCTCTGGCGACAATGTCGCGTGGGGCTAATTCTGCGCGGGGGTCAAAGTGCTCCATAAACGAGGAGCCATCGGGCAATATTAATTTTCCGCCTTCGCCTCTTACGGCTTCGCTGATTAAAAAAGACTGTGCCTTGGGGTGAAATAAGCAGGTGGGATGAAATTGCATAAATTCCATATTGCTAATTCTGCAACCAGCACGCCACGCTAAGGCAATGCCATCGCCCGTTGCCGATTGCGGATTAGTGCTATAAAGATAGACTTTACTGGCTCCACCCGTTGCTAAGACCACTATTTTTGCCGTCATGGTTTTAACGCCTTGTTGGCTTGAATCTAATACATACGCGCCGCAGATTCTCTTGCCTGCGAGAGATTTATCGGGGCAGGTAATGAGTTCGATCACATTATGATGTTCAAATAAAGTGATGTTTGGGTGTTCGCTAGCACGTTCAATCAATGATAAAGAAACTGCTTTGCCCGTGGCATCGGCGGTATGCACAATGCGGCGGTGTGAATGCCCGCCTTCACGATTTAAATGCAGTATTTTTTCACCTGATGCGGTAACTTCCTCGGTAAACATGACACCTTGTTGCCGTAACCAATCGATGGAACTTTTGCCTTGCGTGACGGTCAATCTAACAATGTCTGGATTACATAAGCCCGCTCCGGCATCTAAGGTGTCTTCAATGTGTGATTCGATAGAATCTTCAGCATCAAAAACAGCGGAAATTCCGCCTTGAGCATAGTAGGTGCTGCCTGCGGTTAAGGCAAACTTTGAGAGCACTGCGACGTGCGTGGCTTGGTTGGCAAGTTTTAGTGCTAAACTCAATCCTGCACCACCACTGCCAATAATAAGTACATCGTAATGAGAGGTCATTGCTTGGGAATTTGGCTGCATACAAAAAGACAAGAAAACGCCAACTTAGCAATTGGCTTGGTTATTATGGTGCACCGATAATAACGCTTTTTTAGGCAATTACACAATTTTGTCATAAAGTCAGCCTCGTAGTGTTGAGATAACCTATGCAGTGTTTATCGGTCATGATGTGCCTTTTACCAGGCGTTATTTTAATTAATTTAGTCCATTTATTTGAAAATCGTAGTGAAGACTTCAAACAAAATAATCGAACAAGTAGACGAACAATTAGTCGCTCTTGCTCAGCAAGGCGATAAACAGGCTTACAATTTATTGGTACTTAAGTATCAACATAAAATTATTCACTTAGTTAATCGGTATATTAATGATGCAAGTGAGGCTCAAGACATTGCTCAGGATACTTTTATCAAGGCGTATCGTGATCTTGGTAATTTTAGAGGCGACGCGCGTTTTTACACGTGGCTATATCGAATTGCGATTAATACTACTAAAAATTATCTTGTTTCTCGATATAAAAAGAATATTGCTGATGCAATAAGTGATGAAGATGCTGAAATATACGCAGCAAATCAGCAATGGCAAACCTTTAATACTCCTGAGCAGCAAGTGCTTAATCAGGAAATTCTTGACGCTATTTATTTGGCAATTGAGTTATTACCAGAAGATATGCGCATGGCCATTACTTTACGAGAGTTTGAAGGGATGAGTTATGAGGAGATTGCGCAAATTATGAAATGCCCAAGTGGAACCGTCAGGTCGCGTATATTCAGAGCACGCGAGGCCATTGATAATAAAATTAAACCCTTGTTAGACCATCGTGAGTTTTAAATGACAACAGAACTTAAGCAAAAAATTTCCCAGTTTCTTGATGATGACCTCAATGCTACTGAGGCTTCACATTTGTTAACAGAATTACAGCATGATAATGATGCCTTAGGTGCCTTGCATCGCTATACAGCGGTTAGTCAAGCGCTACAGGCAAAACAGTTTACGTTAGTTGACAGTGATTTTGCCTCTGTAGTCATGAATAATTTAGCTGAAAAGCCGCGCGCACTGCCAGTTAAGCCAGTATTGGTTTATAGGCGTTATGTTAAGTTTTTAGCCTTAGCCGCATCGATAGCGGTGCTAGCGGTATTGTTATTGCATAACTTTAATCAAGCAAATTCTGCCACGATAGGGCAGGTTGCTATGCAGCAAGACACTACTGAGCCTTTAAATAAACAAATTGATGACTATATTCATACACATCCAACGGCTATAAATTTAGCTGCGGATGCTGAATTGGATGGCGGCGATAATAGCTTGCATCCTAGCATGACCGCGTTTGACGAAGAGCCAATGGGTCAAGGAAAATGAATAGAGTTTAATAAAGTCTATTGATAACGCATCGTTGTGGGTTATGTCAGGCTTATTTTTGGAAATAATAGGTAAGCATCTGCTCAGCAGGTGGTTTTAAGATAGAGTGTTTCATTTAGAATTTTAACGAAAGGCTTAACAGGGGTATATATGCACGTAAAATTAAGTGGTTTGCTTTTATTAATATGTTTGTGTGTTCAAGACGCAATGGCTCAATTGCCAGATTTTACGGAGATGGTAAAAACCAATGGCACTTCTGTTGTTAATATTAGTACCACGCAAAAAGCTAAAAAAATAGTCGCTGATGGCACGACTAAACCACAGCTTCCTGAAGGCATTCCACCTGAAATGGAAGAGTTATTTAAACATTTTTACAATAATCCAAATGGTGGTGGGGAAGATGATTTTGCGCCAGGCGAAACCCAATCCTTAGGTTCGGGCTTTATTCTTTCAGCAGATGGTTATGTCTTAACGAATCATCATGTGGTGAAAGATGCTGATGAAATTATTGTTAAATTAACTGATCGACGTGAGTTAACCGCTAAATTAATAGGTTCTGATGCACGTACTGATATTGCTTTATTAAAAGTGGACGCTAAGGATTTGCCTTCAGTAGCCATAGGTTCGCCAGAACAATTACAGGTGGGCGAGTGGGTCTTAGCAATTGGTTCACCGTTTGGTTTTGATCAATCAGTAACCGCAGGTATTGTGAGTGCTAAAGGACGCAGTTTACCCGGGGGAAATTATGTGCCGTTTATTCAAACGGATGTAGCGATAAATCCAGGTAATTCTGGTGGGCCGTTATTTAATATGGACGGTAAAGTGATAGGCATTAATTCGCAGATTTATAGTCGAACAGGTGGCTTTATGGGCTTGTCTTTTGCGATTCCGATGGATGTTGCCATGCACGTTGTTGAGCAAATCAAAGCTCATGGTAAAGTCGCTCATGGCTGGTTGGGTGTTCAAATTCAAGATGTTACCCGTGAATTGGCAGAGTCTTTTAACATGAAAAAACCGCAGGGTGCGTTGGTTGCTCGGGTAGTGCCAGACAGTCCTGCTGAAGCAGCGCAATTACAAATTGGCGACATCATTACGGAGTTTAATGGTCATGCTATCGATAAGTCAGGTGATTTGCCACCAATGGTGGGCATGACCCCTATCAATGATATGGCTACGTTAAAACTTATCAGGCAAGGGGAAGATAAAACGGTACGTTTTAAAATTGGTTTATTACCTGATCAGGATGCCACAGTTGCCGAGCTTGCCAAGCCTAATGCTAATGTCGTTGTGAATAAAATAGGTGTTAATGTCACGGAATTAACGGCTGAACAGCGCAATGCACTGCAATTGCCGCGTGGTGGTGTGATTGTTCAGGAGGTAGTTAATGGTGCGGGTAAAAATGCAGGTATTCAGCGTGGCGATGTGATTTTACGTATTCAAAATTATGCCGTAAACAGTGTCGATGAGTTTAGCAAAATTGTTCGTGAGTTAGATGCAGGTAAATCCATTGCTGTGTTAATTCAGCGTAATGGAAGTCCTGTTTTTTTAGCGATTAAAATTGAAAAATAAGCGTATGTCTTCCTTTGCTTAGGGAGAATGCGTAGATAAAAAAAAGACCACTGGGCCGTTTGGCTTTGTGGTCTTTTTTTATGCTCTCAGTTAAGGCTAGCGTGACTAGCCATGACTGAGTTTGTTGTGAGGTACTTAGTTTAATAAGCCTTGTAATAGGCCATTAAGTTTTTGCACAAACGCAGTAGGGTCTTCAAGTTGACCGCCTTCGCTTAAAATAGCTTGATCAAATAAGATCGTGGCTAAATCAGCAAAACGCGTATCATCTTGTTCAATTTTTAAGCGCGCAACTAAGGCGTGCGTAGGGTTGATTTCAAAGATAGGTTTTTTATTCATGCCACCAAAACCACCCGCTAATTGACCCGCATCTTTCATAATGCGTTCCATGTTTAGGCTCATGCCATACACATCAGCCACTAAACAAGCAGGTGATTCTGTTAAGCGGTGACTGATACGTACTTCACTCACTTTGTCACCGAGTACCTCTTTGATTTGTTTAAGTACAGAGTCAAACTCTTGATTGATGTCGTCTTGTGCTTGTTTGTCTTCTTCAGTATCAAATTTACTTAAATCCAATTCGCCTTTGGCAACAGATTGTAAATGTTTGCCGTCAAATTCACTTAAATGGCTGATTAACCATTCATCAATGCGATCTGATAATAATAAAACTTCAATGCCTTTTTTGCGGAAAATTTCCAGATGTGGGCTATTTTTTGCGGCAGCAAAGCTATCAGCGGTAACGTAGTAAATGTGTTCCTGACCTTCTTTCATACGGCTAACGTAATCTTGAAGGGCAATATCTTGGGTGCTGACATCAGTGTGTGTAGATGAAAAACGCAATAATTTAGCAACACGTTCTTTGTTGCTATGGTCTTCAATCACACCTTCTTTCATCACAGGGCCAAAGTTAGTCCAAAATGAGGCGTATTTTTCAGCTTCATTTTTGGCTAAATTTTCCAGCATACCCAGCACTTTTTTAACCGCACCTGATTTAATGGTGCTGATTTGTTTGCTTTGTTGCAAGATTTCACGTGAGACATTTAAGGGTAATGAGTTTGCGTCAATAATCCCTTTAATGAAGCGTAAATAACGTGGCATTAATTGTTCAGCATCATCGGTGATGAAGACTTTACGGATATATAATTTTACGCCGTGTTTAGTGTCTCTATCCCATAAATCAAAGGGGGCGCGACTGGGCACGTAGAGCAGTAAAGTGTATTCATTAGTGCCTTCAACTTTACTGTGCACATGCGTTAATGGGTCTTGGTAATCATGCCCTACGTGTTTGTAAAATTGAGTGTAATCATCGTCAGAAATATCTTGGCGAGCTTTTGTCCATAATGCAGACGCGCTGTTGATTGTTTCTTCAACAATTTCAGGTTCTGGTTTTGGTTTTTCTGCACTGATTTCTGGAGCATCGGTTTGCTCGTCAGAAGAATTTTCCGCGTCATCATGTTCGTCGTCAAGATCAAGCATGTCATCCATAGGGGGCATGATTTCTTTATCCATAACAATAGGTAAAGAAATGTGATCAGAGAATTTTCTTACGATAGATTGAATGCGGTAAGTGTCTAAAAACTCTTCTTCAGTGGCTTTTAAATGCAGAATAATAGTGGTGCCACGTTGTGCTTTTTCAACAGTTTCAATGGTGTAATCACCTTCACCAGCCGATTCCCAGCAGGTGCCTTCATTATGCGCGGTGCCTGCTTTGCGCGTAATTAAGGTGACTTTGTCGGCAACAATAAAGGCAGAATAAAAGCCTACCCCAAATTGTCCAATTAACTCACTGTCTTTTGCTTGTTCGCCAGTTAAGGCTTCAAAGAATTTTTTAGTGCCTGATTTTGCAATGGTACCAATGTGGTCTTGGACTTCGTTGCGCGTCATACCAATACCGTTATCAATGATAGTGATCGTTTGTTTAGTTTTATCAAACTCTAAACGGATTTTTAATTCGCTATCACCTTCGTACAAACTTTCATTGGATAAGGCTTCAAAGCGCAGTTTATCTGCGGCATCAGAGGCATTGGATATTAATTCACGTAAAAATATTTCTTTGTTGCTATACAAAGAGTGAATCATTAAATGTAATAAATGTTTTACTTCAGTTTGAAAACCTAAGGTTTCTTTGTGTGCTTCGATAGTCACAGGTATCTCCTTTCTTTAAAAAAAATTAATAACGTGGATTTGGGGGCGCGTCGTAGTATTTCAAGTTTTTAAACGCATGTGTCGAGCTTTGTGTTTATGGGCGGGGAGCTTTTTTGGTATGCCACAGAAGATAAAGGCCACTTAACAACGCGCAGAAGATAATAATGCCAAGGAGGATGTATTCTGAATAAGTTTCAATAAGTGCTTCGTTATGACCAAGAAAATAGCCTAAGCCCGTTAACAAGGATACCCAAATGCCAGCACCGGCAAGCGTATAAAAAGTAAATTTAATATGATTCATACCCACTAAGCCAGCGGGTAATGAGATGAGATGTCGAATAATCGGTAATAAACGACCAATAAACGTCGAAACTTCGCCATGGCGTTGGAAAAAATAATCAACCTTATCAAAATGTTTATCGCTAATTAATAAATAATGACCATATTTTTTTAGCAATGGACGGCCTAATAAACGTGCGGCAAAATAATTTAGGTAAGCACCCGCTAAGCTGCCCAGGGTGCCACTTAAAATAACCAGTGTTAAATTCATTTTGCCTTGTTGGACTAAATAACCCGCTGGAGGCATCACTATTTCACTAGGTATTGGGAAGATAGAACTCTCCATTGCCATGAGTGTAAAAATTCCTAGGTAACCCATTGAGCTAATTATATTAATTAGCCAGTTAATTAAATCATGCAGCATTATTTTCTCCAAAGTGCAGGGTTTTCGTTAAAAAATATAAGGGATAAGCTTCATTATTTTAGTAAAATCGTGTTTGTATTTTATTAACTCAGGTATGTCGGGGTGTGATAATCTTTCGCGGCACTGAGCCTGTCTTAGCTGGACGACCTTTTAATAAATTATGTAATGGGGTTATTGTCAGTGTAAGTAAGCGCTGTGTTTTATGCTTCAATGGTTAGTTTAATTGATCATACTATGCGTGTTTAGGGGTTTAGTTTTCACGTCATTTAGGTTTGTTGTTTATAACGCATGGCACTCATTGCCTTCTCTCTATTAATTATTTAATGAAGCACGCTTTGTCTATTAAAATTCCGCAAGCAACGATGAGCTTGGTTCTATCTGTTGTATTGTCGTTGTTATTACATGGTTTGTCGGGTTTTATTTGGCAACAACGACAAGAGTCTATTGTTGTTGCTAAGGTATTGCCGCAATCAATAGCGGTTGCGTTGGTGACGTTGCCAAGTGTAAAACCTGCACCGCCACAACCTGTTGAAGCAATGCCAGAAATTAAGCGCGAGCCTGTTAAAGCACTGCCCACCAAAGTTAAGCCTACCTTACCACCTAAGCTTAAGCCTAAAGACACGAAGCCGCGTGTCCCTAAATCTGTTGATAAGGTACTGACGCCAGTGCCAACGCTTGCCACTGAAAAAAGCAGCGTCGTGACGCCAACGGTTGAGGCGCCAAAAGCTATCGCTCCGCCCGCACAAAAAATCGCCCCCCCCGTGCTTGAGCCCATAGTTAAAGCTATCTATGCTTCGCCTTCATTAAATAATCCACCAACGCATTATCCACCAGAAGCTTTGCGCCGTCATTGGGAAGGGGTGGTGATTTTAGACATTCAGGTATTAGCTAATGGTTCGGCAGGCGATATAAAAATAGTCAGTAGCAGTGGTCATGAAAGTTTAGATGAATCGGCACTAACTCAGGTTAAAAACTGGCGTTTTATGCCCGCGCATCGAGGCAATAAATCGGTTGATGATTGGGTTAGAGTCCCCATCAAATTTAAATTTAAACATTAATTTAGCTCGTTAAAAATAGGATTTTACTTATGTTATCGTTTTCTTCAGCCAATATTGTGCAAGTTACTTTATGGGTATTAATTGGTTTTTCTCTGGTTACGTGGACAATAATTTTTTTTAAGGCATGGACGATTTGGACAATTGATCGAAGTAATCGTGCTTATGCAACTACTTTTTGGGCAGCAAGTGATTTAAATACAGCAGCAAGCTTGGCACAGGAATCCAGTGCCTTAGGTAGAATTGCTGGCGTTGGCTTTCATGCCTTAAGAGACGTGCGCAATAATACCTTGACCATACTCGAATTGAGTGGCGATATTCAATCTATCTTGGAGCGTTCATTGCGCCAACAAATTAGTAAAGAACGTAAGACCTTGGAGCAGGGTTTATCGCTTCTTGCTAGTATTGGCAGTACTTCACCGTTTGTTGGTTTGTTTGGTACCGTGTGGGGAATTATGCACGCCCTCCAAAGTATTGGTGCCGCTAAATCAGCCAGCTTGGATATTGTCGCCGGCCCTATTGGAGAGGCATTAGTCACTACTGCAATAGGCATTGCCGCTGCAATTCCCGCAGTGCTTGCCTATAACTTTTTTTTACAACGCATTAAGTCATCTGAAGCGGAGCTAGAATATTTTGCCACTGATTTTTTTAACTTGGCTGTCAAGGCCGGCTTAAAAGCAACTTCAGGAGAATAATATGGGCTTTAAAATGGATTCGTCTTCAGAACGCGCGACGATGAGTGAAATTAATGTCACGCCATTAGTCGATGTGATGCTAGTGTTATTGGTGGTGTTTATTGTTACCGCGCCATTGTTAACGCAAGCGGTAAAAGTAGAGCTTCCTAAAACAGAAAAAACCGCACCCTCACCCGATACACATTTAGCTACGATTGCTATCGATGCTCAGGGAGGTATTGCTCTTAATGATCATGCAGAGTTATTAACGACTTTAGCAGATGCCTTGCAGGTGCTGTATCACGCGGATGCAGAATTAACCGTGCAATTGCAAGCAGATACCGCCGTTGCTTATGGAAAAGTGGCTGAAGTCATGGCCATCACCCATAAAACAGGCATTACCAAGCTTGCGTTTATTACTCGCGAATAAGCGAATTTATACTCTTTACTCTGAATAATCACTTTTAGGATTTAAACCTTATGTCACGATCTGCCCTTACTTCGCCTAGCGAAATTATAGAGATTCCTTTTCAAGATGCGTCAATGGATATTTGGGACACTAAATATCGTTTAAAAACTAAAGAGGGTACTGCGCTTGATGCCACCATCGATGAAACGTATCAACGCGTTGCTAAGGCACTTGCAGAGGTTGAGCAAGGAAAAGCAGCACAACAACAGTATTATCAGGAGTTTTTATGGGCACTACGGCAAGGGGTTATTCCTGCTGGACGAATAGTTTCTAATGCGGGGGCGTTAGCTCATAAACCTGCAACCTCAACAATTAACTGTACGGTATCCGGCATTATTGCAGATTCAATGGATGATATTTTACATAAGGTACATGAGGCCGGCTTAACCTTAAAAGCAGGCTGTGGTATTGGCTATGAGTTTTCAACTTTACGACCTAAAGATGCGTATGTTTCTGGAGCGGGCGCCTATACCTCTGGGCCGTTATCGTTTATGGATATTTACGACAAAATGTGTTTTACCGTGTCTTCAGCGGGTGGGCGGCGTGGTGCACAAATGGCAACCTTTGATATTGGTCATCCTGATGTCATTGAGTTTATTCGAGCTAAACGTGAAAATGGACGCTTACGACAATTTAATTTATCACTGCTGATTACCAGTGAATTTATGGATGCAGTAAAAAATGATCAGCTTTGGGCATTATCGTTTCCAGTCACCGAAAAAGAAGTGCGTGTTGATCAGCTAGATTTAAGCAATAGCGAACAAATTATTTGGCGAGAGTGGGCAAACAAAGAGGATTATCTTGTCAATGACGCAGGGTTGGTGGCGTGTCGAGTAAGTAAGACCATTCCCGCGAAAAGATTATGGGACATCATTATGAGCTCAACCTATGATTATGCCGAGCCAGGTTTTATCTTAATTGATAATGTTAATGACATGAATAATAACTGGTTTTGTGAAAAAATTCGTGCCACTAATCCCTGTGGTGAACAACCGTTACCACCTTATGGCAGTTGTTTATTGGGGTCGATTAATTTAACACGCTTTGTTAAGCAGCCATTTACAGCAGAGGCGTCGTTTGATTGGGAAACCTATCAAAAAGTTATTAAAATTTTTACGCGGATGCTAGATAACGTGGTCGAATTAAATGGTTTACCTTTGGCAGAGCAACGCCAAGAAATCATCAGTAAACGTCGACATGGCATGGGCTATTTAGGCTTAGGTTCAACCATCACTTTATTAGGTATGACCTATGGAAATGAGGACTCTTTAGCATTTACCGAACAAGTGACCCAGGTATTGGCCATTGAAGGATGGAAAGAAGCCTTAGCCTTAGCTAAAGAAAAAGGTGCGGCACCCATAATGGAGCAATTATTTACGGTTACTGGCGAAATGTTACGGTTGCGACCAGAGATGATTGCCGATGGTTATGAAGTAGGCGATGAGCTTGCCGGTAAAGTGTTACATGCTAAGTACAGTCGTTATATGCAAAAAATAGCCACGTTGGAGCCTGAGTTGGTAGAGCAGCTTGCTCAGGTTGGTGCACGATTTTCACACCACAGCTCAATTGCCCCCACAGGAACAATTTCCTTATCCCTAGCGAATAATGCCAGTAATGGCATTGAGCCTAGTTTTGCTCATCATTATTCGCGTAACGTAATTCGTGCAGGAAAAAAATCTAAAGAAAAGATTGATGTATTTTCCTTTGAGTTGTTGGCGTATCGCCATTTAATTAATGCAGAGGCCATGCCTTATAGCCAAGAATTAACGCAGCAATTGCCTGCGTATTTTATTTCTGCTGATGACGTTACACCTAAGCAGCATGTGGATATTCAGGCGGCAGCGCAGCGCTGGATAGATTCATCAATTTCCAAAACCGCCAATGTGCCAACTGATTATCCTTATGAAGACTTTAAATCAATTTATCAATATGCCTATGAACAGGGTTTGAAAGGCTGTACAACCTTTCGTTTTAATCCCGAAGTTTTTCAAGGCGTGTTAGTCAAGGAATCTGATTTAGAAAATACAGTGTATCAATTCACCCTTGAAGATGGCGCGATCGTTGAGTGTAAAGGGAATGAAGAGGTTGAATATGATGGCGAAGTTCATAGCGCAGCAAATTTATTTGATGCGTTAAAAGAAGGCTATTACGGGAAGTTTTAAGTTTTTTAAGGTTGCGTTGCGCCGTTGTCGTCACGTTATCATGGCTACAACGGGCGCATTGTCTATGTCGTCTGCGTTATGGTCGGGGCTGAGTTACTGGGCCTTCAGCATCGGCTGGATCACCTTCGTAAGGGGTGGCGTATTTACACTCTTTTTGTGGACACACTTTCTCAGCACCATGACGTTTAGTAATTTTTACCGTTAAAATTGGCCAATGGCAATGTGGACAAGGGTCTTTAATGGGTGCGTTCCAAAGTGCATAGTCGCATTTTGGATATTCAGAGCAAGAATAAAAAATCTTCCCATTGCGTGATTTGCGTTTAAGAATGTGTCCTGATTGGCATTGTGGACAGGCGACTTGGGTATCTAAAGGCTTTTCTAAAGGCTCGATATGGCGACACGTTGGATACGCACTACAGCCAATAAATTTGCCATAACGACCTGATTTTAAAGTTAAGGCAGACTCACATAATGGGCAGGTACGTCCCTCAATAACCTCAGCATCAGCGTGTGAGTCATTATCGTCGTTTAGGTTTCTGGTATAGGAGCATTCAGGATAATGTGTGCACCCAATAAAGCGGCCATTGCGCCCTAAGCGAATCGATAAGGGGCCATTACATTCAGGACATTTTTCATCAATCGCTTCTTGCGTGACATCTTTGCGCTGAACGCTTTCTTCTTTTTGCTGGATTAGGGTTGTAAAAGGCGCCCAAAAAGCATGCATCAAAGGAATCC
Source organism: uncultured Methylococcaceae bacterium (assembly GCA_903944165.1). Taxonomy (GTDB): domain Bacteria; phylum Pseudomonadota; class Gammaproteobacteria; order Methylococcales; family Methylomonadaceae; genus Methylovulum. The sequence continues at coordinate 13,214 of CAJAQT010000215.1, forward strand.
AATCTTTTTCGCCACGCGAAACAGCGTCTAAATCATCTTCTAAATTAGCCGTGAAATTATAATCAACGTATTTAGTGAAGTGTTCGGTTAGAAATTTATTTACAATTCGACCAACATCGGTTGGATAAAAACGCTTGTTATCTAACGTGACATATTCACGGTTTTGCAACGTAGAAATGATGGTTGCATACGTTGATGGACGACCAATACCGTGTTCTTCCAATGATTTAACTAAACTAGCCTCGCCATAACGTGGTGGTGGTTCGGTAAAATGTTGTCCAGTAATGATGTCATTTAGCTGAACAGGGCGACCCTCTTCCATTGCAGGTAAGAAGCTTTCTTTATCGTCGCTTTCATTACTATCATCCTGCCCTTCCAAATAAATGGTCATAAAACCAGGGGAGGCAATTGTTGAACCCGAGGCTCTAAAGTTGTGTTGACCTTCGTTACAGGTTAAATCTACGCTTAGCCTGTTAAGTGTGGCATGAATCATTTGGCAGGCAATGGTGCGTTTCCAAATTAATTCATACAGTTTAAATTGTTCTATGGATAGATAGTCTTTAATCTGCGCGGGCAGTCTATGCGCCGATGTTGGGCGGATCGCTTCATGTGCTTCTTGGGCATTTTTAGCTTTAGTTTTATAAAGCCTTGCTTCCTCAGGAAGGTTTTTGGCGCCGTATTGCTCGGCAATGAGGGTGCGAATTTCGTTTACAGCGTCAATCGATAAGGACACTGAATCGGTACGCATATAGGTTATCAAACCTTCTGTTTCGCCACCTAACTCAATCCCTTCATAAAGTTGTTGAGCGACCATCATGGTGCGTTTGGTGGTAAAACCTAGTTTGCGCGCAGCTTCTTGTTGCAGTGTTGAGGTAATAAAGGGTGGGGCAGGATTGCGTTTTTGTTGCTTTTTTTCTACTTTAGCAACAATAAGCTGACCATCAGCAGCGGCGAGTAAAGCCTGTTTAGTGGCTTCTGCTTGGGTATCGTTAGTGATGCTAAATTGGGTTAATTTGCTGCCATCAAAGTGGGTTAATTTTGCTTTAAACAGTTGTTCTTGTTCTGTTAACGCGGCATTAATGCTCCAATATTCTTGCGATGTAAACGCTTCTATTTCTAATTCACGCTCAACAATCATGCGTAATGCAGGGCTTTGCACACGACCTGCAGAAAGTCCTCGACGAATTTTTTTCCATAGCAAGGGCGATAAGTTAAACCCGACTAAATAGTCAAGAGCGCGTCGTGCTTGTTGAGCATTGATAAGATTAATGGCTAATTCGGCTGGATTAGCAATGGCTTCAGTGACTGCTTTTTTGGTGATCTCATGAAACGTGACACGATGCACCGCTTTGTTGGTTAATAATTTTTTGTCTTTTAAAAGTTCGTATAAATGCCAAGAAATTGCTTCGCCTTCGCGGTCAGGGTCAGTTGCTAAATACAAGGTATCTGAACCTTTAAGTGCTTTGCTAATGGCTTGGACATGTTTTTGATTGCGTTCAATATCTTCATATTTCATCGCAAAATCATGGCTTGGATCAACGGCACCTTCTTTTGGAATTAAATCCCTCACATGTCCATACGAGGCTAATACTTTAAAATCTGGACCTAGATACTTTTCTATGGTTTTTGCTTTTGCTGGAGATTCCACAATAACAAGGTTTTTGCTCATTTATTCAGACCTGCTTATATTTTTTCAAATCAGATAGTTGATTAGTGTAAATAGATGGGCACCAAGTCATAAACAATGTCCTCCATTCTTGAAAATGCCAGTTCTTCATCAGGTTGACTTAATAACACCATAAGGACTATCCATTTCATTTTTTCTAAGGATATTTCTTCATTTTCTAGTGCCATAGCGCGATCGATGACAATCTCGCGGTTAGCTGAAGTAAGAATTCTACTGTGCTCTAAGAACATAATGAGGTCTCGGCAGTGCACGTCTAGCTTTGTTTTTTCTTCTTCGCAGAAAATTCTGAAGGTATAAGGAATTGACGGCTTAATGAGGCGTTGGTCACTAAGTGACTCTAGCCAGTCAAATGCCTTATTGACCTCATACGCTTCAAAGCCGGCTTCTTCCAGTTCGGTTTTGATGATCTTGCTGTCAGGAAGAATTTCTACTTCATCTTCCATATAATTTTCAAACAAGTACATTAGGACATCAAAAATATTTTCTTTCATGGTATTCACGGGCTGTAAGTTATTTAATACGCGTATAGCAACCACCTGCTGTTGTTTCGAGGTAACCTTGTAGCTCTAAAATAAGTAAGGTGGATGAAATGAATTCAATGGATAAACCAGTATTTTCAACTAAATTATCGATTGATGTTGGGCTAAATTGCACATGATTCAATAATGTTTGTTGCTCTAGGTCAAGTATTGATTGATTGTTGAGGGGCTCTTTTATCTTATCTTGTTGATAAAAAAGGTGTAATTCTTCAAGAATATCTTCGACAGTCTCGACTAATTTAGCGCCTTCTTTTATTAGTGCATTACAACCGCGGGCTAAAGGGTTATGAATTGATCCAGGGATGGCAAAGACTTCTCGATTTTGTTCCAGTGCCATGCGTGCACTGATTAACGAACCACTTTGGATAGCCGCTTCAACCACCAATAAGCCTTGGCACAACCCACTGATTATGCGGTTTCTTCGGGGGAAATGATTGGCCATAGCCTGTGTGCCAGGCGGAAATTCTGAAATCATCGCCCCAGTATTGACAATTTTAATTGCTAAATCAATGTGCTTGGCTGGATAAATACGATCTAAACCAGTGCCAACTACAGCAATAGTATGGCCATTAGCATGAAGCGCACCCTCATGACTGGCCGCATCAATGCCTAAAGCAAGTCCACTGGTAATGACTAAGCCGCAGTGACTTAAGGCTTCTGCAAAAGCAAAGGCGGTTTGTTTGCCGATAGTGGACGGATTTCGGCTGCCTACGATGGCTAATTGAGGTGTGTTGAGTAACTCCAGATTACCTCGAACAAACAAAATTGGCGGTGGATCTGCTATTTCTCTGAGTTGTTGCGGGTAAGCAGGGTCATAAAGTGTTAAGGCATGATGGCTCGGCTCAGCAAGCCAGCGCAGATCAATTTCTAATAAGTCTGTATTGGGGTGTTTGATGGCTTCAATGCTTGCCGCTTTTAAGCCTAATTTAGAAAGCTGATGAGGAGATTCTAAAAATAGTTCGGAAGGTTGGTGAGAATTGAGTAATTTTAAAAAAGTACGCGTTCCGATGCCAGGTGTTCTTAGTAACATTAACCAGTCATTCATAGGAGAGGCTGCGGAGGGCGTTGAAGTGTTCAGGGGCTTTGTGCTATGTCAAAAATATGCATAGCTTGGTGAGCTTTTATGACAATGGCATAACTTACGCGATCAAAGGCACGGAAGATCATCAGTTTGCCTGCAAGTTCATCAGGAAGTTTAATTGTGGTGGTTTTGTTAGTGCTAGACAGGGCACTCACGTGTCGACCTTGTTGATAAATAGCCAAGGTATTGCCTGTGCTTAAGCCATCAAGTAAGCCTTTGTTTAGCACAACAATACTGTATAAGCCAATTTGCGAAGCACCTCCGTGGAGGCCAATAATGAGGCTGTTGATGTTTTTATCAGGCGCGTTGGCTAAATAATCAGTGGCGAGTGGTTTATTTTCAAGAGGCAGTAATTTATCGCCTACTAACACTTCATGGCTTGCTTTAGTGATGCTAAACGTTGCGGGGTTGCCAGGTTGTTGCAGGCTGCATTCGGCAATAAAGTTTGCTTCATGGCCTAAGATTTCATGGGTTATTGGGTCTTTATAAAGTTGACCAGGGCGATAAATAGCATACGACTGATGTGTGCTTGCCTTAACGTTTTGTACATATATTTGATCACCAGCACTGGCAATTAAATGCTTGTTGGCTAAGGCGATAATATTAGGCGCTGTGGACAGTTGATACGTCGTCACGACACGCGGTGCGGCTAAAAAAGCAGTGATTTTATGGGCGGCAATAGTTTCAAGGGATTCTGCAATGGGGTGCTGGCGAATACAGGGCATAAGTTTGCCAGTATTAGACAATGGCAAAGACCTGCGAGATATTGAGTCTTCTTCATTAAGAATGCACGTTGAACTGTCTTTATTAACGTCTTTGTTAACAATAGAAGCTGTGCTTGTTGCAGGATCAGTATCCGCCATGATGCGGTGGTTGGGGACTGTTTTTGCCAAAACAGGTAAATTAAATAAACAAAACAACAGTAAGCTGATAAGTTTATGAAAAGCCATAAGGAGTTATTAATGCCGAAAAGAGATTACTAAAAGTGTAGAGTAACAATGCTAAATTACAATCAATGACAGATAAAATTCTTTGGCAGTGTTGGTCACTACAAAAAAGCCGCTAGCAGCATTATGCTGATAGCGGCTTAGGACGTTAAGGCAAAAAGCTTAAGGAAGCATTTGAATTCTATCTAACGCTACAGGCGCTAAGTTTGGATTTGCAGTGAAATATGCTTCTAAGGCATCACTGTCTTGAGCACCACCTAAACGTTTTGTGCCTTTTGCAATGGCAAAGAATTTATCACCACCATCTGCTAAGAAGCTATTTACCGTGACTCGATACTCAGCAGTGGGCTCAATTACAGCACCATTAATGGCAATGCTGGCTGGGTCAACTTTATCGCAATCAGGCCCCGTTGCTTTCCATGCATAAGTAAAGCCAGCGGAAGGCAGTAATATCCGGTTGTAGCTTTGCGCATTTGGGCAGCCAACAAATTGTTGTTCTAGCATCTCTTCAATTTGTGCGCCTGTTAACGTAAGAGTAACTAAGCTGTTACCAAAAGGCTGTACGGTAAACGCTTCACCAAACGTCACATTTGCATCGCCTTCACCTACAGCACTTGAGGCGTAGGTTAAGTCTGCACGTACTCCGCCTGGATTCATAAACGCAACCTGCGCAGCACCAAATTTAGGATCTTTGGTTGCAGCTAATTGCGCGTCAGCAATGACATCGCCCATGACGTTTTCACCTGCCGTGCTTAAGGTTCGTGTTAAATCCGCAGAAATAGAGCCAATAACACGATTTGCAACAGTTGTGGATAAGGTTTTATAACCATTAACAATGCCCTGAATTGCTGCGTCAGGAGTAATGTTGACATTGCTTCTATCGATAGCAACATTTGTTGCGGTAACGTTTAACACTCGACCATTTTTGCTATTTAATACCATGTCGATATCAGTAATGGCACGACCTTGACTATTAGCACTGGTGACAGGAATTGTGTGCACACCATTTTTAGTGGTTAATTTACAGTTATAAGTTTGGTGCGTGTGACCAGAAATAACTAAATCAATATGATCAGATAAGCCATTAACAATTGTTTTAATGGGTGAGTTATCAAGATTACCGTCGCAGGTATTTAATGTCGTCATTGATGCTGATACAGGGATAACGCCACCTTGATGAATTAATACCACAATGGCTTTAACGCCTTGGGCAAGTAATTGCGGAACTAAACGGTTAGCTGCTTTAGTTTCATCTAAAAATGTTAAGCCTGCTACGCCGCTAGGGGTAACGATGGTGGGTGTTTCTTTTAAGGTCATGCCAATAAAAGCAACTTTAACGCCTTCATATTCTTTAATAACATAAGAAGGAAATAAGGTTTTTTTGGTGTTTTTATCGACAACATTGGCCGCTAAGTAGCTAAAGCTTGCGCCTTCAAAAGGCACTGGTGTACCAACAGCGGCACCTTGGCAGGTGTTGGTGTCGGTAGGGTGGCAACCACCGTTTTGCATACGTAAAAGTTCAGTTTTACCTTCGTCAAATTCATGGTTGCCCACTGCATTGATTTCAAGGCCAGCACGATTCATCGTTTCAATTGTGCCTTCATCATGAAATAACGCCGAAATAAGCGGGGTTGCGCCAATTAAGTCGCCTGCTGAAACAACCACTGTGTTAGGGTTTTTGGTTTTTATATCAGAGATATAGCCCGCTAAATAATCAATACCGCCAACAGGAATAGTTGCAGCAGGGTCGGTGGGTAAGTTGCGTAAACTGCCTGGAGATTCTAATTGGCCATGAAAATCATTGAGCGCCAAAATTTTTAAATTAACCGTTGTGGCGGCACACACCACGTTGGAACACGCAACAGCTAAAGCCATTGCTATTGCACTATGTCGTATTTTCATTTGAAAGCACCTATGATAAAAGTAATTGTAAATAATCTGGAGAGTGATTTTATTGACAAGCATTCACTTAGGGTTAAGTGAGTGGCTTATAATAATCATCGAGTGTTAAATTCGTTTGACACAGTATTTAATTTATTATTAGCCACTGTTTGGGGCGCGAACTAACGAAAGAAAGGAAAAATCGGGGTGTTTATTGTCATGATTCATTAATTTAGGGTAAGTTTGGTGGGAAGCTGAGGGCACTTCAAACGCCAGATATAAATATGTATTCACTGTCCTGTGTCTTTAAAAAGAAGCAGCTATAATTAATAAAAAAATTAAAGATTCGTTTTCCTCGCCGATATTTATTACGAGTGTTAACCAGGGGAACTCAAGCCTTTTCCTGATTACTTATTACCATTACAACATTTAAGTTTGGAGAATTATCATGGCTCAAGTCATTAATACAAATATGGGCTCAATGAACGCACAGCGTAATTTGAGCAAATCACAAGTTTCACAACAATCAGCAATTCAACGATTATCATCTGGTTTACGTATTAATAGTGCGAAAGATGATGCGGCAGGGATGTCAATTTCTGAGCGTATGACTTCGCAGATTAAAGGTTTAGACCAAGCGACTCGAAATGCAAATGATGGTATTTCTTTAGCTCAAACTGCTGAGGGTGCGTTGGGTGAAATGACCAACAATTTACAAAGATTGCGTGAGTTAGCTGTGCAATCAGCCAATGCGACCAACACCACGCAAGATCGTGCCTCTATCCAACAAGAAGCAACGCAATTAATCGAAGAGTTATCAAAAATTTCATCAACAACCAGTTTTAACGGTTCTAAATTATTGGATGGCTCGTTTGAGAAGCAAAACTTTCAAGTAGGTGCTAACGCAGGACAAAATATTTCTGTAAGCATTGGCAAAATGACAGTTGATAAAATTGGTGCAGCCACTTCTGCGGGTGCCAGTTCAATTGGTGATATTAACGCAATTACCAAAGGTGATTTGGTGATTAATGGTATTACTATTCGTAGCTCGGTTGCTGCAGATGATACAGCGTCAACAGACAATGCGTCTGCCAGTGCCATTTCTAAAGTAGCAGCCATTAATAGTCACAGTGCTGAAACTAATGTTGTTGCCAAAGTAAGTAATAACGTTGCTGCGGGTTCAGTTCAA
>CAJAQT010000216.1 GCA_903944165.1 uncultured Methylococcaceae bacterium
GGTATTTCTATTGGAAAAACATTTAACCGATAAAATAAATCTTCCCGAAAGCGGTTTTCTTGGATTTCATACTCTAAGCAGCGGTGTGTGGCAGCGATGACGCGCACATTGGCATGAATGGTTTTGTTGCTGCCCACGCGCTCGAAAGTACGTTCTTGCAAGACGCGTAATAATTTAACTTGCATAGGCATGGGCATATCGCCAATTTCATCAAGAAATAAGGTGCCACCTTCAGCCATTTCAAAGCGACCTTGGCGCGCACTTAAGGCACCTGTAAAGGCGCCTTTTTCATGACCAAATAACTCACTTTCTAATAATTCAGCAGGAATAGCACCGCAATTAATGGGCACAAACAGTTTGTTATGACGGTTTGATAAGTCATGCAAAATGCGTGCAACCACTTCTTTACCGGTGCCTGATTCACCTAAGATTAATACGGTGGCATTGGACTCGGCTACTTGTGAAATTAAATGCCGCACCATGGCAATTTGCGTGCTGTCACCCTGCAAACGAAACAAGGGGGACAAGGGTTGTGCTGGGGGTGGATTAATAGCGGCTGAGCGCAGCAGTGTTAGGTGTTCCGGTGCGCTGGTGTGCTGCGTAGAGTGGTCTAACGTAGGTAACGAAGCGGTATTATCTGATGTTGAAAATTGTTGTAAAGTGCGACTTAATTCAGGGTAAGTGATGGGGCATTCCACAATACTCGCTACCCAAGAAAACGCTAGGTAGTGCGTAGGGTGTTCTTTGTCGACAATCAGGATACGTTTGGGTTGAGCGGTGTGTTTGTCTAATAAGTGTACAAGTGTGTTGAAATGAGCGCAGGTGTGGGCAATAAAAATCAGCCAATCGTCAGTAATAGCAGCGAGATGAGTGTCAATATGAGCTGATGGTGTAGCCGTGACTGAATATTCCATAAACTGCAAAATGGTTTCAAGTTGCTGCGACCTTGAACTATCATCATCAACGAGCAAAATGCGTGGTAATGTCATTTTTTCAAACTCAACATTTAAATAAAGAGGTTTAACTAGCTCACCCTAAAACGTGATAACAGTGGCTTCATTATAGTCAATGTCGGCGTGTTAGTGTTATGTTCATTAATAATAAATGCACAAAGAGTTCCTATTTATGTGGGCGAGGCTTTAGCTTCGACAGTCGAAGTAATCGAGGCTAAAGCCTCGCCGACATCACAATAACAACGCGGTAATCACACTGAAATAGCTGCTTTAATTGCAGGGTGAGGATGATAATTTTCAATTAAAAAATCGTCATAGGTAAAGTCAAACAACGATTCAGGTCGGCGTTGTAACTGTAATGAGGGGAGTGCCAAAGGGGGACGTGTTAATTGTAATTTAGCCTGTTCTAGGTGGTTTACATATAAATGAACATCGCCGCCCGTCCAGATTAACTCCCCTACCTGTAAATCGACTTGCTGGGCAATCATGTGAGTAAGTAAGGCGTAACTGGCAATATTAAAGGGTAAGCCTAAAAATGTATCGCAACTGCGTTGATACAGTTGGCACGATAATTTGCCGTCTGCCACATAAAATTGAAACAGTGCATGGCAGGGCGCTAACGCCATTTTACCCAGCGCGACATTGGCTTGCGGTGTTAAGTGTTCATCAGGGAGGTCGGCTACATTCCATGCTGAAACTAGCATTCTTCTGCTGTTGGGTGTGGTGCGTAATTGCTGTATGACCTGCTTAAGCTGATCGATACACGCCCCTGTTGCAGTTGACCACGCCCGCCATTGCTGACCATAAATAGGACCTAAGTCACCGTTAGCCGTTGCCCATTCATCCCAAATACTTACCTTATGTTGATGAAGATACGCTAACTGAGTGTCGCCCTGTAAAAACCATAAGAGCTCATGAATGATGGATTTAACATGCACCTGTTTGGTGGTGACTAAGGGAAAGCCCGCGGCTAAATCGAAACGCATTTGATAGCCAAAGAGCGATAACGTGCCGCAGCCAGTGCGATCACTTTTGGGTTGTCCTTCAAGGAGAATTTTTTCAAGTAAGTCTAAATAAAGTTTCATTGCTGATTAATAAAGTTTGGGTGCGTAATAGTTAATGCCAAGCACTAAAGCCTGTCGCAGGATTAAAGGTAAAAAGCGCTCTGGAGATAGGGTCTTGACAGCTGAGATGGACCCATTGTCCGGTAATTAATGTTTGTAACAAGTGCTGGTGTTGATAAATCTCAGCAACACGTTCGGGATGCTGTTCAATAATGATGTGTAAGCGCATGGCTTCATGGTGTTCAGTGAGATGCTTTGGTAATCCCGTAGGTAGATGCTTGATGTGCTTAGGTAGTGCAGTGAAGGCGTCATCGAGCACCGCGATAGTATCAAAGGCTAAATTAGTTAGCGTAGCAAAATAATAGGCTAGATTAATCTGAGAATGCAGCGTTACGGTAGCTAATAACAAGTTAGCTAAGGTATCGCCCGAAGCATCTTGTGTGGGGTCATAC
>CAJAQT010000217.1 GCA_903944165.1 uncultured Methylococcaceae bacterium
CAAAGTTCTGGCAACATTTCGATGCTTTGCCAGTTAATGTTCAGCAGCAAGCGCGTGAGAACTATGAGCTACTCAAACAAAACCCATACCATCCCTCATTGCAATTTAAATCCGTTAAAAACGGGGCATTTCGTAGCGTTTGCGTTAGCTTGGGTTATCGCGCACTTGGTGTTGCAGTTGATCAAGGTGTGCAATGGTTTTGGATTGGTAGTCATGCAGTTTACGATAAATTACTGGCCTAACCCGGCGCTCAACCGGAGCGCGGTTATAATGCGATTTTGTTTATTCAGCTTTCAGTGCCGCGCCCGGTTAGCTCTACTTTACGTTATACAATCACATTTTTATCCCCTCTCCTACGCAATACTAAAATGACAAAGAAAAAACGTGGCACCGCAATAGTTCAAACAAGCAAAGGTATTTTACTCACAAAAATGAAAGGGGATTTATTTCTTCTTCCAGGCGGAAAAACTGAGCCAGGCGAGCCAAGAATAATTACTGCAATCAGAGAACTCAAAGAAGAAACAAATCTTTCAGCCGAGTCAGTTATATTTTTGTTTGAGCATGAAAGTCAACACTACAATCATAAGGTTTTCCTAATAAAAGCAACAGGCACACCGAAAGCTTCCAACGAAATTATTTTGCTTGATTACTACCCAAATGTAAGTGGTGATTTAATATCAGATAGCTCACTGAAAATAATTCATCGTTTCACGTCGACACCCTCTTAAATTGGGTAATTAATTGTCTGGACATTGGGGTCCACTACATTATTCCCCAAAGTAGGTAGAATTATTAGGGCAGGGCTGCGTTTTTTTATAACCCAACTTTTCAAGCTAAATTTGTCCTTTTTGTTAGGTGGTAGCTTAGCTCTGGCGTTAATATCAAGCCTAACAAGTCGGTCAAAGGAACGCACCGCTCGTTGGCAGTTTTGAAGTTTTTTATCAAGGTTCGACGGCTTTTATCAGCGGCGAATGTGAATAGGGAACAGACCACGATTAAATTCTTGAATTTTTAATTATGGTCTGACCCCTATTTTTCTGCTACGGGTATCAATTATTTGATTCAGGTTTGATAGCGCATAGTATTACAACAATGTAGAAACGCGATTTATCGCGTCTATTTTCGCGAGGCTGTTTGATAACGCGCTGTGCAGTATAAAGACGCGATAAATCGCGTCTCTACGGCATGTCCCGCGCAACATCAACGCGATAAGATGCGCTACGCATAGGATGTGCTGAGGTACGAAGCGCATCAATCGGGTTACCAAGTCTAACTTAACGTTCAAGCGAAACTTTGCAGTTAGATAATAATTGCTACACCTATGGCATGGCTAAAAAATCAGCGCTGAAGCTGCCTTCATAACGCAGTAAGCGACCTGTCCCAGAATAGTCTAAATAAAGGCTCATATCGGGCAAGGGTAAATACTCACCTCCTTGTTCTGGCCATTCGATAATACACAGTGTGCTGTCATCAAGGTAATCTGCAAAGCCCATCCACTCTAGTTCTGCTGGATCATGTAAGCGATATAAATCAAAATGACAGACACGCCGCTTAGCGATCCAGTATTCTTCAACTAAGGTGTAGGTGGGACTTTTTACGGTGCCTGTATACCCTGCAGCACGCAGTAATCCTCGTACCAAGGTTGTTTTACCTGCACCTAACTCGCCTCGCAAGAAAATCACTCCATGCTCTGGCGCACATGCCCAGAGGTTCGCACCCATACGTTCTGTTGCGGGAGTATCGACTAAAAATTTTTGCATTCTGTTTACTGATTAACCCATTGTCGTAGCCACGGAAACACATCACTGGCAAGTAAGCCTCGTTCCCCCCCTTGTTGAGCAGCACTGTCTGCTGCCGTCGCGTGTAACCACACCCCTTGTTGTGCCGCATCAGATAAACTCAAGCCTTGCCCAACCAAGCCCGCAATAACACCGGCTAACACATCGCCCATTCCTCCTGAGGCCATGCCAGGATTACCCTGTGTCGCCACTTTTAGTGCGTGTGCTGTGGCAATCAGCGTTCCTGATCCTTTTAAAACGATAGTTCCCCCGCGTTCGGCTACCAATTGCTTGGCAGCATGAAATCGATCCTGTTCGATAGTCTGTATTGATACGTTTAATAATCGTGCCGCCTCGCCAGGATGGGGGGTTAATATCCACGTTGCTTTGTGTAATGCTTGCCTGGCTAGTAAATTAAGTCCATCTGCATCAATGATCATGGGCTTAGTACATTGAATTGCTTCAGCAAATACCCATTGCCCCCAGTCTGCTTGCCCTAAACCTGGGCCTAATACGACAACGTCTACCCGCGCTAGCAATGCGTGTAATTGGGCGGGGGTAGCAATGCCGTGACACATTAGTTCAGGTCGATGAGCATTTAAAAACAGTGCATGCTCGGTGCGTGTTGCCACACTTACCAGCCCTGCGCCCACACGCAGTGCGGCTTCGGCGGCTAATTTTACAGCACCCGAATAGCCTAAATCTCCGCCAATAATTAAGATATGTCCAAAATGACCTTTATGAGCATAGGCAACACGAGGCGGCAGCACTATGCGTTGAAGACAGGCGGTGGTTGACGCGTTGGAGGTTAATAATTCATCTGGTATGTCTAAGGTGGCAAGGATTATTTCGCCACAAACAGCCTTTGCTTGTCCTGTATACAAACCTTGTTTTAAACCAATAAATGTCATGGTTAGCTGTGCGTGTACTGCGCAGCCTAAAACTCGCCCAGTGTTAGCCTGAAGTCCAGAGGGAATATCTAAAGCCAGCACGGGGCATTGACTGGCGTTTATTTGTTCTATAGCTACACGATACTCATCGTCAACATCACGCGATAAACCTGTGCCCAATAAAGCATCAACAATAACGTCAGCATACATAGGCAACGCCTTGGTAAACCTAGTGAGACGTCCGTTTATGTCCATATAGTGTTGATACGCTTGTTGTGCCGCACCGCTTAACTGCTTAGGATCAATAACGGTATAAATATTAACGTCTACCCCAGCTAACATCGCTAAGCGCGCTAAAACATAACCATCACCTGCATTATTGCCACTGCCACAGATAATCAGCAACTGTTGCGCCTGACTAAAATGGCGTTGTATACAGTTCAATGCCTGCACTCCAGCGCGATACATTAATTCTGTAGCACTTAATTGATAGTCTTGATGTGCTGCGTGTTCGATAGCACGAATTTCAGCCACGGTATAAAGTTGCATCGGTAAAGTTTGCATAATTTGTTGTTATCACTGTTTAAACTAAATAACACTGCATGACACAGTTTTCAAATAAGAAATTTATGGTAAATTAGCAAAGGCTACTTGAACGAATTAACTATCGTCCGTAGCCCAACTATAATTTTAATAATGACATGAGGAATACTAATGAGCAACGTACTAAATGAAGTCTTAACGGCTAACCGTGACTACGCTGATAGTTTTGATAAAGGTGATTTACCCATGCCTCCAGGGCGACATTTTGCCATTTTGACGTGCATGGATGCGCGTCTTGACCCCGCTAAATATGCTGGCTTAGCAGAAGGCGATGCCCATGTTATCCGTAATGCTGGTGGTCGTGCCAGCGATGATGCCATTCGATCATTGGTTATTTCTTATAAATTATTAGGCACCCGCGAATGGTTTGTTATTCATCATACTGATTGCGGCATGGAAACTTTTACTAATGAAATCATGGCGGGCCTATTAACAAGCAGTTTAAAAACAGCAAGCGTTGATGCTTCTGGTTGGCATGATTGCGGTGAAGGTCATGGGTCTAGCGAAGGAAAATACATCAATTGGTTAACTATTAACGATCAAGCGCAAAGTGTTAAGGACGATATTGAACGCATTAAAGCTCATCCACTGGTGCCTGATTCTATTCCTGTGCATGGCTATATTTATGACGTTAAATCAGGCCGATTACTTGCAGTATAAATATCTACCCAACTGAGATTACCGCAACAGACCAAACACGCTGGGTGGCGGTTTGGTCTGTTTTTACCTACACAGATTACCCGTTAATACGTTTAATTTGCTTTAAACTCATCACTATCTGCTTCAGGCAAGCTAGCGTTACAGCCTTGTTGAAAAATAGTAAATGAAGGTAAAAAGCCCTTAATAGCAATCGTTAAACTGGTTTTTTTGGTAAAGTCTTCTTCAGCCTCTGCAATATAATTTTGAAAGTTACTGCTCAATTGTTTAACCAATTTTTGTTGGCTAATTTCTTCGCCTAAATCAAAAGGGTCTTTGGCTAAATTGGTATTTTCAACGGCTTCTTGCAAAGCCTGCTCGGCAAAGGTCTGAATTTTTACTGCAAACTCTAAAAAAATCTGATTGCCTTGATTCTTTTTAATACGTTCAATATCAGTAGGTGACGCATACATTAAAAAAGTGCCCTTAGCACCTTCTAACTCATTTTTACATGCTGCCCCATCCATCACCCGAACCAAATTTAAGCTATTCCCTTGTTTTGTAATAGTCATGTCAGGATTTCCTGACGCTTTTTGTGCCTTTATTGCAGACTCCTCCGCACTTACTTTAGACGAATTTTCATCAGCAATATTAATCTGCTTACCCCCCTCAGTTGAGCACCCAACTAAGCACATTACAGCTGTCGCTATCATTACTCTATTCATATTATTTGCCATCACTCGCTTCATTCCCTCTTCCTGATATCTAGGTCATTATTAAGCAAAAAACTTACCCTACGACAAGCTCCACTTGAATTCTTATAACAATTATAAAGTTAAAGTGCTTTTTTTTGTTGTATACCGTTAGTTTTTTTTATCAAGGCAAAAATAATATGTGAAACCCCTGTATACATTAAGAAAACTGAAAAGTTAACGTCAACCTCAACGCTATTGATTTCTCCATAAAATTGCATGGAACCAATCATTAATAGCAGAAAAAAACCCATTAAAATTAAATAACGAAAAGCTTTCATGACATAACAATAGGTCACGACCACAACCTCGGTAAGTGCTAGATAAACCATTATGATGCGAAGATTATTATCCAAAGCACCGTACAAATCTTCATTAAATTCAAAATAAGAAGCTGTGCTGATACACAATAAACTGCCCAGCACAACCATTGCTACCGCCACATAAAAATTAATTTCTACTACGAAAGGAAGCCAAGATAGATGTTTAAACGGCATAGACAGTGCTCCAAATTATAAAGATAAAAAAAAACCTCCCAATAAACTGCGTTTGGAAGGCTTATAGAGGAGGATATTAGGAAAATGATAGTAAATAAGTAGTTTAAAAAATAACATACGCTTCGCTACATCATTTACCTTGCTTGCAATGTACCCGCTGACCCATCTGTTGTCAATATAGCTGAACAAAACATGAACAAAAGCTATACTAAGCAAGCGTTATATCCTACACTTTGCGCCTCAACACGCGCATGACACTGTGCGTGTTATGCCACGTCCATCATTACACATTATTCCTGGCCTTCTTATTGAGAGAGCATTATGAACATACTTATTACTGGCGGTACTGGTCTAATTGGCAACGCCTTAGTCCATCATTTCCTGCAACACCATAATGCCGTGACAGTGCTGAGTCGCTCACTTGACAAAGTGCAGCAATGCTTTGGCACTAAAGTGCATGCCTTAACTTCACTAACAGACAACGCGCCACACCCAGACTACGATTGCGTGATTAACTTAGCTGGTGCTGGTATTTTTGATGTACGGTGGAGCGCCGCTCGCAAACAGTCCCTACGCGACAGTCGCATTGAGCTAACCCAAAACCTTATTACTTTTATGGAAAAAATGCCCGTTAAGCCGCAGGTATTTTTAAGCGGCTCTGCGATAGGCTTTTACGGTAACCAAGGTGACAAGGTGCTTAGCGAACACGACCAACAAGGTCATGATTTTTCAGCGCAGCTTTGTGCTGATTGGGAAGCGACTGCCCTGCAAGCAGAACATCTGGGCATTCGCACCTGCTTACTGCGCACGGGCTTAGTTTTGGCTCACAACGGTGGTTTTTTACAGCGCATGTTACCTGCATTTAAACTGGGCTTAGGCGGGAAACTTGGTACTGGTCAACAATGGCTGCCGTGGGTTCATATTAATGATTGGCTTGCCAGTGCGCAGTGGTTGATTGATTCACCTAATCAGCACGGTGCATTCAATATTACTGCACCCAACCCTGTCACTAATCAGGACTTCACCACACTGCTTGCACAAAAACTTCAGCGCCCTGCGTGCTTACCGATACCAGGTGCTGTATTAGAAATTTTGCTAGGAGAAAGAGCCGACCTATTATTAGGCAGCCAACGAGTATTGCCCACACGTTTACACAATCAGGGCTTTAGCTTTAGTTTTGAAGAATTATCCAGCGCACTGGATAATTGTCTTAGCTGAACAGCGTACTACTTATGTTTATTAAACTGAGGTAACACTCAACGCTGTTACCTCAGTGCTTACTTTGGGTCGTTATTGGTCATCAAGCTCTTCTGCTGAAAGCTTTGATTTTTTACTATAGCTTGGCGCAATACTCACTAATACGGTAAAAAATGTTGCCCAATAAGGCACAGATTGCACGCTTAACACAGCGATCCACAGGCGTCCGCTTAAATTATCAAAATGTTCTAAAGACGCCATAGCCGCTATGGCTGAGGCCAATAAAATCAATAAAATAATTTCTTGACGAATCACCATTAAACCTGCGATTAACGGCCCTTGTTGTTCATATTTTGGGGTGCGCATAAAAGGTTTACCAGACGTAAATAAGCCTTGAATCGTGCCTTTTGCTACCGTGTGCGTTAACGCTAACCCTGCTAAGGCCGCGCCTAAAGATTGCCAAACAGAGCACGGTACGCGCACTTGGTACAACCATAAGCCACGCAACACCTTAAAGCTAAACAAGCCTATGGTAGGTAATAAAAACGCATTAACAGGTAACTCACTGTGAATAGGGTCGTAAACAATCACTGCGGTTAACAATAAACTGGTGCTGGTAAAAAGTAACGCTAAGGCATCAGAAAACCAAGGTAACCACCCAGCAATAAAATAATACCGTTGCGCTGGCGTAAGTGTTGATTTTTTGGTGGGTAAAAAACTACGCCAATGCCCTTTGATAATTTGCATCGCGCCATACACCCATCTAAAGCGTTGCGTCATGTAACCAGAAAAAGTGTCAGGCATTAAGCCTCGACCAAACGAATCTTTAACATAAACCGAATCATAGCCAGCTTCGTATAAGCGCACACCTAACTCACTGTCTTCACAAATACACCATTCTGCCCATTTACCCACTTCTTGCAAGGCAGATTTTCTAATCATGGTCATTGTGCCGTGTTGGATAATGGCGTTATATTCATTACGCTGCATCATTCCAATATTAAAAAAACCTGCATATTCCCAGTAACAAATATTTTTAAACACACTTTGCTGACGATCACGATAATCTTGTGGCGATTGCACAAAACCAACATTTTCATTATCAAAATAAGGCACCATACACTTTAACCAATCAGGTGAAAGAATATAATCACTATCGATTACGGCAATAATTTCAGCATCTGGCGCGGTTTGTTCTAAGGCATGATTAATGGCTCCTGCTTTAAAACCAGGCCAATTTTCTAAATGAAAAAAACGAAACATCGGCCCTAAGCGAGCACAATCATCACGCACAGGTTCCCATATTGCTGGATCTTTGGTGTTATTATCCATCACCAACACCTCCAGATTGGGGTAATCCACTTTTGCCAACGCTTCTAAGGTTTTTCTAACCATTAGCGGTGGCTCGTTATGAATGGGCAAATGCAACGAGACTTTTGGGTAATTAAATTCTACTGAAGGCGTTAAGGGCTCAAAGGTTCTTACGCTTTTTCGATACCAAACAACTTCTGCAATCTCAAGACTTTCGATCATTAAGATAATTGCCGCCAACACCTGCATTAAAATCAAAATTATCCAAAAGGCTATGGTCAAGGGGGTTTGATATTGCTGCGCCCCTACCGATACTGACCAAAAAATAGTTGAGGCCGCTAAATTGGTAATCACACCAAAGAACACAATGCCAGGTAATTTTAAACTGCTACGAGTGAATAAAAATAAACCCATCAAGAGTAAACTGAACACTCCGGCACCTGTTGCCCAATGCTCCCAATTGGGAAGTGTTAAGACATCACCGTCCATTGGATATTTTGCCATACGATCAGCATTAAAAATTCCCCAGTACGCACCCGCAGAGCCTTCAATGGATTGTTTCCAAGGCTGATCAATTGCTTCAACGATGTAATACGTTACTTTTTCTTGATCAGCGCGGTTTAAAAACTCGCGTAATACTTTGGCTTGATTAGATACTGACGCGGTGGCATGGCGTGCTGGCTGACCATCAGACGGCCAACCTAGCTCCGTAATAATAACGGGTTTGTTTGGATACGCTTTTTGCACATCGTGATAACGATCAAAAATGTAATCAACCGCTTCATCCGCCGCAATGCCTTCCCAATAAGGCAAAATATGCACAGCGATAAAGTCTACTTCATCAACAACTTTTGGATGTTTTAACCATTCTGCCCAAGTCTCTGAAGTACTTACTGGCCGCCAATTACGTTTTTTAACTTCCCGAATATACTCAATCAGTGCTTCTTCAGAAATATCATTACGTAATAGCACTTCATTACCCACCATTAAGCGAATAATTTTGGGGTTATTTTGTCGACTAATATCTAAAAGTGTTTCCAGTTCTTGACGATTTTTTTCTAAATTGCCATCAATCCATGCGCCCAATGTCACGTTAAGATTATGCTTGGCCGCAATTTCAGGAATTTTATGCTGCCCTCTTAGCATTGAATACGTGCGTATGGCGTGAACTTTGTTTTCTAGTAACGCCAAATCTTTGTCTATATCCGCTTCAGCAACAAAAATATTATCCCTAGGATCATCGCCTTTTCGGGTTGGGTCATACGTTAAACCCATGGTTGTTTTGGTCCACGTTTGTAGCTGTAAGGGGTTATTGATATAACTCCAAATGCTAAAATTAATCATGACCAGTAGTACAAGTGCAATTAAAGTGGCTATTTTTTGTTTCATTAAGAGATACTCGAGTATTTCGCTATGTGAAGAAATATTTATTTATTTTTTGAATTAACAAGCCCAGCATCAACATTATCAGCCCTTATTTTACACAGGATAGAAAAGGAATAAGAAATAATTTGAATGCCTAGCGTATTAATACGATACGGCTCAATGCTACAATTAACTTATTGAAATCGATGGTCAACGCCCCGTGAAAACACCTAAGGACTCCGCCTTTTATACTTGGAACAGCATTTACCACATTGCGCTGAAACATAAAAACAAACTGATCAGCTCACACTTGATTGCGCTATTGGCAACACTTGCCAGCGTTCCTGTACCTTTATTAATGCCTTTATTGGTTGATGAAGTCCTGCTTAATAAACCAGGGTTAATTACTCAAACGATTAATACCTGCTTTCCTCTCGAATGGCAACAGCCCGTGTTGTATATCGGTTTAGTGCTTTTTATTAGCGTTTTATTACGCATTATTGCCATTATTTTTAACATCATCCAAGCCCGCCAATTTTCTCATATCTCCAAAGACATTGTGTTTCGCTTCCGTAAAAGCCTGATTTTACATTTACAAAACATATCTATGGCGGAGTATGAAGCACTAGGTTCGGGCACTGTGGTGACCCATTTAGTTACCGATTTAGATACTCTGGATAATTTCATCGGCAATACGGTAAGCAAACTTCTAATTGCGCTGTTAACCATTTTGGGCACCGCCGTGATTTTATTATGGATGAACTGGCAACTAGGTTTATTTATCTTATTGCTTAATCCTGTGGTGATTTACTTTACCCGCGTAGTCGGTGCCAAAGTAAAGCATTTGAAAGCGAATGAAAACTCAGCGTATGAACTATTTCAACAAGCATTAACAGAAACCTTAGAGGCTATCCATCAAATTCGTGCCAGTAATCGGGAAGTACATTATTGTCGTCACTTGATCGCCTCTGCTCGTGCAGTTAAAGACCATTCCATTAACTTTGCATGGCAAAGCGATGCTGCAAACCGTCTGAGTTTTTTAATATTTTTATTTGGCTTTGATGTGTTTCGTGCAGGCGCTATGTTAATGGTGTTTTATGCTGATTTAAGCATTGGGCAAATGCTGGCGGTGTTTGGTTATTTATGGTTCATGATGGGGCCTGTCCAAGAAATTTTAAATATTCAATATGCTTTTTTTGCAGCACAGGCAGCCTTAACGCGTATTAATCGTTTGCATACGCTACGTCAAGAACCACGCTACCCACATCTTGAAAATCCATTTATCACATCCACCCCTATTGCCATTCGTATTGAAGACTTATATTTCAGTTACGGGCAAGAGACTATTTTAAAGGGCATACACTTAACCATTCCTGCTGGTCAAAAAGTGGCTTTAGTGGGTGCCAGCGGCGGCGGTAAATCCACCTTAATCCAAACGATAATTGGTCTGTACCCAAGCACTTCAGGACATATTTATTTTAATAATGTGCCCATTGAGCACATTGGTTTAGATATTGTCAGAGAACATGTTGTGACGGTACTGCAACATCCTGCCTTATTTAATGATTCCATACGTGCCAATCTCACTTTAGGCAAAGTCGTTGCCGATGACGTACTTTGGCAGGCCTTAACCATTGCCCAGCTCGCCGATGTTATGAATGAGCTGCCCAATGGCCTGGACACACTGGTGGGGCGTCATGGCATGCGCTTATCGGGCGGACAACGCCAACGCCTGGCTATTGCCAGAATGGTTGTCGCTGATCCCAAAGTGGTTATTCTTGATGAAGCGACTTCAGCCCTAGACAGTGAAACCGAACATTTGCTTCATCAAGCACTGAATACTTTTTTACACAACCGCACCACACTTATCATTGCGCATCGTTTAAGTGCTGTTAAACAAGCTGATCATGTGTACGTCTTTGAAGAAGGCAAAATCTGCGAACAAGGTCGACATGACACATTAATTAACCAAAATGGTCTTTATGCAAAACTCTATGGCGAATATCAATAACTCTCTTACCAACTATGACTTACATTGTCACTCGACTGCATCAGACGGCTGTTTAGCACCCGAAGATCTTGTGCAACGCGCCGTAGACAAAGGCGTTACGGCCTTAGCATTAACTGATCACGATACCCTTAATGGACTTGAGGAAGCCCAGTGTAAAGCCACACAACTAGGCTTAACGCTCATCACTGGCATTGAACTATCGACCTTGTGGGAAAACCAATGCCTGCACGTGGTGGGCATCGGTATTAATCGCCATCACTCGCAACTCATTGAAGCGACCAAACAACTACAGCTTCTGCGCAATGAACGTGCCGAAAAAATCGCCGAAAAACTGGCTCAAAAACACATTCCAGGTGCCTTAGAAGCCGTTAAATTAGCAGCGGGCAATAGCATGATTACCCGTTCTCACTTTGCTGATTTTTTATTTAAGCACGACCATGTTCGCACTCATCAAGACGCGTTTGATCGTTATCTTGCCAAAGGCAAATCTGCTTATGTTGCGACGCCTTGGACAGATTTAAACTTGGCTATTCAATGGATTACTCAGGCCGATGGCGTTGCAATATTAGCGCATCCTTTACGCTATAAGCTCACCAGTAAATGGATGAAACGTCTGCTAAGTGCCTTTAAAACGGCGGGTGGACAAGGTATTGAAGTGGTCACTGGACGCTCCACTCCCGATGAAATAAGAATCGCCACAAACTTGGCTAACACCTATGATCTTGCCGGCTCATGCGGCTCTGATTTTCATTGCCCAGAACAATGGGTAGAACTGGGTCGCTTACATCCTCTTCCTGCACACCTTAAACCGGTCTGGGAGTTGCTCCGTTAAATTTCCCAATCAGCCTTACGAGCATTAACATGGCTAATACCATACTGCGCTATTTTCGCAACGCAACAACTCATCTAAATCCAGTACACTTAATGAATACACTTGCACTTGGTAGCCATATTTTTACAGTAACCGCAGAGACTATAGCTCACGGTATTTATCTTGGTGATAATTGTGTTCTACATTATCCAACTCCAGAACATGCGGGTAACCCTGCTTGGTTACAACGCAGCTCGCTGGAGGCGTTTATTAACAATAAACCATTTGGTATCCGCCATTATAAAAAACCAAGGTACACGGGCAAATCAGTGATTAAACGGCTGCATTCAAAACTTGCTAAAAATAAATACACGCACTACGGCTATCACTGCGAACAATTATGTGCATGGGCCATTACTGGACAATTAAACACCACCACGCTGATCGCTAATACCGACTTTGCAGATGTGATGAGCACCAAAATGCACACAACCTCCCTGCAAGAGCCCATGTCCTCGGCTACCATTGACCCCATAGACTTAAGCTTTAAAACGTTGGTGTTTATCATCGTGCCAGGTTCGGTATCCGTATTTGTTATTTACAAAACCTTTAAATGGTTATTTAAAAAAACCTGAGCATTTATTCCCCAACAATGACCACATATATCATGCGCAGTAAAAAAACCTTATGTTACACAACGTAAGCTCAATAATTAACGTACTAGGAACATTATGTCTTCTTTTAGCACCGCTCAGTTATGTGATCGCCACGCCTCGCTTGAACACTTACAAATTGCCGAACCCATTTTTAAAGCTTACGGCGCAACACGCTCTTTTTTTGGTCAAATAAGCACACTTAAAACCTTTGAAGATAGCGACTTAATTGAGCAAGCCGTCAATGAATTCGTCACTCATAAAATCTTAGTTATCGATGGGGGTGGTTTTTTACATTCTGCTTTATTTGATGCAAAACTGGCCGAACAAGCTATTCATCATGGTTGGGTGGGCGTGCTTATTTATGGCTGTATTCGCGACGCGGCACTCATCAACCCATTACCGATTGGCGTGCGTGCACTGCAAACGCATCCACTTAAAAGCACTAAAAAAAGTCATGGTGAACGAGATACAGCATTGTATTTTGGTGGCGTACATTTTAAATCTGAGGATTATTTATATGTCGATGAAGATGGAATTATTGCAGCAAAAACATTACTGACTTAACATTTGTTAAGTTAAAATAACTAAAATTAACCTACTAATAAAGTCAAGATATGCAAATTGTACTCGCTAACCCACGTGGATTTTGTGCCGGTGTAGATCGCGCTATTGAAATAGTCGACCAAGCACTTGAAACTTTTGGAGCCCCTATTTATGTTCGCCATGAAGTCGTTCATAACCGCACGGTTGTGGAAGGGCTTAAAGAAAAAGGGGCTATTTTTATAGAAGATCTTACTGACGTTCCCGTAGGTTCTCATCTTATCTTTAGTGCCCATGGCGTCTCAAAACAAGTTCAACAGGAGGCCAAAGAACGAAACTTAACTATCTTTGATGCCACCTGCCCGTTAGTCACTAAAGTTCATTTACAAGTGGCTAAACATGCAAAGTCAGATCGTGAAGTTATTCTTATCGGACATGCTGGTCATCCAGAAGTGGAAGGTACGATGGGACAATATGAAAAATGCACCGAAAATGGTGGCATTTATTTAGTTGAAACACCTGACGACGTCGCGAAATTAACCGTTAATAACCCCAATAATCTAGCCTACGTTACGCAAACCACACTATCGATGACAGACACGCAAGTGATGGTTGATGCCTTACGTCAACGGTTTAGCTCAATTCAAGACCAGAAAAAAGATGATATTTGTTACGCCACACAAAATCGTCAAGACGCCGTGTATGAATTAGCAAAAACGGCTGATACCATTTTAGTGGTTGGCTCGCCTAATAGTTCTAATTCAAATCGTTTACGTGAAATTGCCGAACAACTTGGCAAACCTGCGTATTTAATCGACACGGCAATGGATATGCAAGAAAGCTGGTTTGCCAATATTAAGGTAGTGGGTGTCACGGCTGGCGCCTCTGCACCTGAAGTTTTAGTGCAAGAAGTTATTAATCGTCTTAAAGAATGGGGCGGACAGTCCACCATTGAAATTCAGGGTATTGAAGAAAAAGTGGTGTTTTCCTTACCTAAAGGCTTAAAAAATCATAAACATCTGTGACGACCACCCTAGACAGCATCCGCCTAGATAAATGGCTGTGGGCGGCACGTTTTTATAAAACACGCACGCTTGCCGCCGAAGCAATTACCGGCGGCAAGGTGCATGTCAATAATCAACGCTCTAAAGCAGGTAAAGAAATTCGTGTGGGCACAATAATTACCTTAAGCAAAGATAACTTGCGCTGGGAAATTACCGTGACCGCGCTCAGTGCCCAACGTCGCGCCGCCAAAGAGGCTGTTTTACTTTATAGTGAAAGCCCCGAAAGCATCACTAAACGTCAAGCACAACGCGCCATCGAACGAGAACAACGCGAACTTGTGCCCTTTAGTTTGCGCTGTTACAAACCCAATAAAAAAGAACGCCGCTTAATTCATCAGTTTAAGCAAAAGGAATGACTGCTCCCATTTTTTAAAAATTAACATGTGCTTACACACCGCACACACTTTTTAAATGGCTGTGTATCAATACATTAGCTGTAAAAATAATTAACGTCCCTGCACACCTGTTTATCAAACTTAAATTGTGGCTGAAAAACCACTGTGTTCCATCGTTTGATTTGAGCTGCTATATGCTTGCAGCACTTGCATCATCCTGTTCATTAACTGTGCCTCAGTGCTGTGTTTCGAAAACACGGCGGTATTATCCTTGCTGCTTACTGTCGATTGCACCTCGACATTTTCCAATGAAATACTATGCGAACGTTCATAGGCTAAGCGCTCAGCGTCACTAACCGTGCCATCGCCATTACTATCCATAGGATCATTGCTTGATTTGGATGCACTGTTAACCGTTGAATTTATAGCGCCTTCTGGTTTTGGGGGAGGTGGTGGCGGAGCATCACCTTGCAAACGCATTCTTGGTGATTGTCCATCTAGCTCAGCCGCAATTTTCTGCACCGCCGCCGACATTTCCTCTTTAGTCAGTTTGCCATTGCCATTGCTGTCCATCTTAACAAACAGTGCCTCAGCTTCAGTTTTGCTGGATGGTGTCAAAGAGCCTGAATTGCCTGCTTTGGGCAGTTTGTTTAAAGCATTCTCGACATCACTTTTTTCAATATAGCCTTTGCCAGTAGAATCTAATTGAGTAAATAATTCATTGGCTATTTTCGATGGCTGTGGACGCTGCGTTGTGCTTAACATCATTGCTGAACTGCGGCTGTGTAGACTGCTGATCGTCATGGCGTTATCCTAATTTTAAAAATTAATATCAAATAGTATCGTTGCAAACTAGCGGTTAATATAAATCATTATACAAAAAATCTTTACTATCAGTGGGCACTTTAGACAAAGCTGCTCCCACTGATAGCCGCACGCTTACTAAACGTAGTAACCGCTACTTAAAACAAATAGGCTGCCCACTTAACACGGGACAGCGAACGATTAAGCCTAGCTTGTGCCCCGTCTTAAGTTGATCACCCACACATGCAATCAACTAAACCACGATTAAGGTATCACCAAAAACTGTCCCATTAAGCCTTCATCTTCATGATTAGCCATGTGACAATGGTACATAAACGCATGTTCAGTGCTGGCATAGTCAGCAAATTTGGCAACAAAACTCACTTTTTCGTTAGGGCGTATAAAAAACGTATCTTTCCAGCCTTTTTCATACTCAGGTATAGCGCCACTGCTGCGGGATACAATGGAAAATTGCACATCATGAATATGAAAAGCGTGCCCAAAAGTACGTCCATTACTAATTGTCCATTTTTCTGTGCTATTAAGCTTCACCTGATGATTGATAGTCGCCATATCATACGCATCATTATCAAAAGTAAACGGTGTTCCCGGTCCAAAATCAGTAATGGCAAGTGTGCGGGTATTCGTTGCATCGGTCGCTTTTAAATAGGTCGTGTTAACTAACTTGGTCGGCACTTTTTTTATTGCTGGAGCCTTAAGCTTGCCCACAGTTATATGCAATACGTTAAAGGTTTTATTATTTAACAGGCTTCCAAAAGTACCTGTTTGGGCTGCTTCCCCACCTGGAAAACCAAACGTTTGCCCACCATTAAACGCTTGTAAATCAAGTGTATTACCTACTTTATCAGCGGTAAGATTAAGCAATACTTCATAGCGTTCACCAGGTGACATGAGTAAACGTTTAACTGCAACAGGCTTCGTTACTAAACCGCCGTCAGTGGCAATAACATAAAAACTACGGTTATCCTTAAAGCCTAAATTATAAGCACGTTCCACTTCGGTATTCAGCAAACGTAAACGAATGACTTGCGCAGGTAGCGTCACCTCTGCATTGATTACCCCATTGGTGAGCATATAGTCACCATAAATAGTTTTGGTTTTAAGCGCATTATCACTACTAAAACTGCGACTGGTCATAACCAGCGGAATATCATCGACACCGTAAGTTCGTGGTAATGCCAACTTCGCCTCGTCAGTATCTTTTATAATGATTAAACCTGCCGCACCCTGATTAAGTTGCGCCATAGTATTTTCATGCATGTGCGGATGATACCAATACGTTGCCGCGTGATTAGTCACTTTAAATGAAGGCGACCATGTCGCGCCTGGTTCAATTAACTGCATTGGCCCTCCGTCCATTTCAGCAGGAAGATGAAGGCCATGCCAATGAGTGGTGGTGGTTTCAGGTAACTGATTGGTCACATGCAGGGTAACCGTTTGATCTTTGTTCATTAGCAGTGTTGGTCCCAAAAACTCATTGCAATTATAGGCAATGGTTTGAGTTGCTTTACCTGTTAAAAAATTTTTTGCAGACGGCATTAGGCTTAGATTAAAGGTGGTGCCGGTAAGGAGTGGTGGAATCCATAGGCTATTGCTTTGTGCGCTTGTTTCAACACAGTTTGCCTGAACAGAAAAGATCGGCGACAACACGGCAAGCAGCAGCGGGATAACGATGGTAATTTTATTTTTGTGCATTTGAAATCCTCTAAAATATAAACCTTAAATGAATGAATTTGAAAGCCCTGTTTTAAAAAACACTGGTGAGTGCCCCCCCTTTGGCACGCTTATTCACAGCAATAACCATCAATAGTTCTAACAGTTTTGTAACCTATTCATTGTAAAAAATTTCACGTTTTACGCTCAAAAGCTTAAGTTTAATAAATATCAATATGTTAGCAACTTATGGACGGTGCTTTTATAAAAACGGCACGAAGTAATAAAACAGTGGCATCTTATAAACTAGCGTTTAAACCACAAGAGCCAAAAACAAAAACATAACGAACACAACACGGCAAATTTAATGCTAAACAAGCTATTAAACGTTAAAACTCGCCTATTTTCATCCCAAAAATAATCACCGCAATCCTTACATTTATAATGAGCGTGAGTATTATTATTGCCCAATGTCCGTTTTGACCTTCTGATATTATTTTTCTTACAATATGGGCATATTAACGCAACCATCTATCTACCCTCAAAAACACCTATCAATCAAGGTAATGACTACTTAAGCTTAGTTAATAAGTTGAAATTTAAAAAAAAGACCAAACTTCATATACGATGAAACAGCTTAAATTATGCCAACCAATAATGACCGTTCTCCCTGCTATTGCATTACAACATTGTAATGAACTAAATCAACTTAACTACGCTATGCTGCGAAAGAGGTGGTCAAAATGAAGATTTTATTGGTTGAAGATGAAAAAAAAATTGTCGATTTCGTCTGTGCTGGTTTTCGTGAACAAGGCTTTACTGTGGAATGCTGTACCAATGGCAATGACGGTTTTCAAAAAGCTTCATCGCGTAATTATGACGTGATTGTATTGGATATTATGCTGCCTGGACGTGATGGCTTGTCGATTCTCAAAGGCTTGCGCAAAATGGGTAATGCCACGCCAGTGGTGTTATTAACGGCACGGAATGAATTGGATGATCGGATTGAAGGATTAAATTTAGGCGCGGATGATTACATCGCTAAACCCTTTTTTGTCGAAGAACTTATCGCCCGTCTTCATGCCGTGCAGCGGCGTATGTCAGGGGAAAGACATAATGTATTAATGGTAGGTGATTTATGTTTGGACAGAATGAGTCGAGAAGTGCGCTTACATCAACAAACGGTCGAGTTGACTGGCCGCGAATTTAATTTACTGGAATATTTAATGCGTTCAGCGGGACACGTTTTTACCCGCACTCAAATTTTAGAGCACGTTTGGGGCTATGACTTTGACCCCAGCACGAATGTGGTGGATGTTTGTATTCAACGTATTCGTAAAAAAATTGCTGTGGCCGAAAAAGAATCGCTGATTGAGAGTGTGCGCGGCGTCGGCTATCGTTTTCGTAAAGCTGAAGTGACGCGATGAAACTACGCTCATTTCGTTTACGTTTGGCATTATGGTCTGCTTTTTTTACTGGAATTGCTTTATTTGGCTTTGCAGTTGCAGTCGATTGGCAAATTCGGCACAACAAAATTGCCGATAAAGGTAAAGAAATGCGTCTTTTTCTGGCTCGTGAAGCCTCACACCCTGCTCCACCCGCAGATTATTGGCGACATATTGAAAAAGTATCGCATGACCTATTCGCCTCAGGTGCTGAAAACGCGGTGATTGTGTATGCGCAAAACGCTCAGAATGAAGATTACCAATCTTCCAGTTGGCCAGCTGAATTAACCATAAACGCCTTGCCTTGGTCGCAAGTACCAGAAATGCCTGTACAGCATAAACCGCCACCGCACTTTCCGTTTGACCGTCCACCACCGCC
>CAJAQT010000218.1 GCA_903944165.1 uncultured Methylococcaceae bacterium
TCGTTTTTGGGCTATTTTTACGCTTTTTTTGCCTATATATGCAAGCTAAATAAACCCCAGACATAAAAAAACCGCAGTTAAGCGGTTGATTTTATTGGAGGTTGCGGCCGGAATCGAACCGGCGTAGATGGCTTTGCAGGCCACTGCATAACCATTTTGCTACGCAACCTTATAAAGCTAAATAAAAAAGCCGCGATATACGCGGCTTTTTAAATTCTTGGAGCGGGAAACGAGATTCGAACTCGCGACCCCAACCTTGGCAAGGTTGTGCTCTACCACTGAGCTATTCCCGCGCTTCAATTTATTTTATGCATTATAAAGAATCTAAATAATATGTCAACAATAAGATTTAAACTAAAGACAATTATTACGTGTATTACTGGACATCAACAGACAATACCCAGCCAGAACTTCCTTTACATTCACCTTCTTCAATCTGTACTTTTGAATAGGTATTTTTCTTACCATAAGCATCTTGTAATTCAACGACTGAAACAGGTGTACCTTGAATAATATGTTGACAAGCACCACTTCTATCTGCAGCTTCAGTATCATCATAAGCGGCAATAGCGCCAGGAACACTCACTAAACGCACAGTAGCATCTTTATCATAAGCATTTGCACTTTTCAAGGTATAACGCTGACCAACAGCAAGATTTTGAATATCTGGACCTTTTACTGTTTTTGTATTGCTACCACCACTCATCATAATCAGAATAAGAATGACTGCCATACCGGCAATTGAACCAAAAAATACCTTTGGATTGTTCTCTTTTAAAGCCATAAAAGAACTAATTATATTTGTTGCTGTCGCTTTTGCCGCATCTAAATTTTCATTTGTTTTTTCATCGTTACTCATTTTTTATCCTCGTTATAGTAATTTTTATATTTATAGTTTTTTGTATCACAAAAAAAAACAGCACTTAACAAAATAAACCACCTTTTTAAAGTTACCTACCCTCAGAAACTTTAAATAATATCTGAATAGGCTTCCCTTATATTAAGGGATAAGGAAGCCAAAAATAACAGATACTTTATTCTAACACTCTTTTATTTAAGATAAATTGCGAAACGCAACATCCATATTCAGTGGTTAGCATAACTTACCACGATGAAATTTCTTTTCAAGTAAGCACATTATTAAACTGTGATTGTAATGATACGCGATGCTCAACTTTTAAATCTCAACCAATGACTCAGAAAGCAAAGTCGGATTGCCCATGAGTTTTCCCAAGAAACAGCCCATAGTGTGGGCAAGTAATTTACGGATGAAGCGGTTAGCTAAATGCCAAGTGTCGCGAGCCCTCACTTTTTCAATATGAAACCGTTCGGTCAATTGTCCAATGACAGTTTCCACTAAGCGTCTGCTTGACATCAGTTAGCTGACAAACGCCTTTGGCCTTAAGTCTTGCATATTTTTTCGTAAAGGTGCTTGCAAATCAATACTTTGTTGTTCAAGCTCTTACTTTAGGCTGGGACGAATACAGCCTTTGTCGCCGATTAGCAAGCCGTGCAGACCGGCATCGGAAAGCCGTCAACCAAGTGGATCGAGTCCTCCTGTGCCCCCATTTGCCACGCAATGTGAGCCTGTATGCGTCTTTTCAGATCCCGTTTGTAGCGCTTTGTTTGGCA
>CAJAQT010000219.1 GCA_903944165.1 uncultured Methylococcaceae bacterium
ACAGCAGTTAAACCTGTTGGTGCAACAACGCTTGCGCCAACGCCTACTGCGGCTGAAACAAGAGAGGTTGTCATGGCAACATCTTCAACACGTCTTGCTAATTTGTCATGTTTATTTTCATTTTCTTCGGTCATTAGTGCGCCCCCTATGTTGGTCTTGTTACTGTGTGACTTATTAGTGTCTAGCGTAAATATTGAAAGATGATAAACGTTTTTTATTAAAAAAAACCCTGTAGTTTTGTTTGCTTTAGCTGGCTGGCTTTCGGTTGATTTTTGCTTCGTGCAACACTAAGATCCCTAAGTTAACACGCTACGCTAGGCCAGCAAATTCTCAGTTCTTAAGCATCATTCGCTACAAAAAATCTACAAAAATAATTGGGCTAAATACTTTTGTCATGATTAAAATGCTATAAAAGTAATTAACGAGGTTTTTTAATGTCAGACGATACCAATAACATTACACCACAAGCTAGCTATGGTTTTGATCCAACCTATGGCTTTTCTTTAGAGCAATTATTATCTGTGGAGGCACCCCCAGAACCTAAAGATTTTACTGCGTTTTGGGAGAAACGTTATCAGCATGCGCTAACCATTGCACCCATGCCAGTGATTCAATCAACAGATTTAACCCATCCTGATTGGCTGGTGTTTACTATTCAATACACTTCTACTGAACACTTTATTATTCGCGGCTGGTTATTGTTGCCCAAACACACAGCTATTGAGCGTGGTTTTATTATTGGTCATGGTTATGGTGGGCGTGACGGCCCCGACTTTCACCTGCCTTTTAACAATGCTGCGCTGTTATTTCCCTGCTTTCGCGGCTTGAGTCTTAGTACAAAACAAGGCATTTCACGCGAGGCTTACTGGCATGTCCGCCATGATATAGATAAAGTAGAGCGCTATATTTTAGGCGGCTGTGTGGACGATATTTGGCTGGGCAGCAGTTGTTTATTAACGCTGTTTCCTCACTTAGCAGGGCGGCTTGGGTATCTTGGGATTAGTTTTGGCGGCGGCTTGGGTGCGCTGGCATTAGCCTTTGATAAGCGGCTGGCGCGTGGGCATATCAATGTGCCAACGTTTGGGCATCATCCACTGCGCTTAAAACTGCCCACCCAGGGAAGCGCTAGCAGTCTGCAACAATATTACTTTACGCATAAAAAACAAACACTCCAGACCTTGCGTTATTACGATGCTGCGATTGCTGCTCAGTATATTACCCAACCCATGCATTGTGCCTGTGCCAAATTTGATCCTTGTGTTACACCACCAGGTCAATTTGCTATTTACAATGCCATCACCTCGGCTAAACAATTATTTATTTTAGATGCAGGACATCATCAATATCCTCGTCAAGCCATGCAAAATGCTGATCTGCTTGATGAGTTAGCTACATTTTTTGCCCCACTTACTTCAACCACTCAGCACACGTTAACTTAAAGGAGCCTTTGCATGAAACGCGAATATCACACTTGGTGGAGCAAGCATTTACAGCGTGATATGGAATTATTAGTGTTTGGTCATGCGGGTGCCAAAGTATTGATTTATCCCACCCGTGATGGTCGTTTTTACGAGTATGAAAAACTTGGGTTAGTGCACACGGTGCGCGATAAAATCGAACATGGTCATTTACAACTGTTTTGTATTGATGGTATTTATTCAGAAAGTTTTTATTGCGGCTGGGCACATCCTTCTGGGCGCATTCAACGCCATATCGCTTATGAACAGTACGTCCTCCACGAAGTCCTGCCGTTTATGAATACCCTTAATAAACATGATTGTGTTATTTCACATGGCTTAAGTTTAGGGGCGTTTCATGCCGCCAATATTGCTTTTCGTCATCCGCATTTATTTAAAAAACTGGTCGCGTTTTCTGGTCGTTATGATTTAACGCTGGCGGTGGAATCGTTTCATGATTTACTTGATGGTTATTACAGCGAGGATATTTATTTTCATACACCTAGTCATTTTCTACCTAATTTAGAGTGCCCAACCACGCTGTCACATTTACGTGCCATGGATATTGTCTTGGTTATTGGTCGCCAAGATCCTTTTTTGCATAATAATCAAGATCTCAGCCATATACTAAGCAGTAAAGGCGTGCCTCATAAACTGTTTCTTTGGAATGATCGTGCGCACAGTGGCTATTATTGGCGTCGTATGGCGCCGTTGTATCTTTAAGTGTTTAGCGTTCTGCCAACCACTGCTGGGCTTGAGCAAGCACCCAAGGCGCATCATCTAAAGTTAAATCATGCCCTGCCCACGCGTGTTGTTTTAAGGGCAGGTGCCATTGTTGACTAATGGCTTGCGTGCAGGCGGCAGACACTAAGCGATCGTGTACGCTGGCTAATAATAAAATCGGTACAGTAGGTTTTTGGTCATCAGGCGCATAACCTGCGGCGGCACGAAGTTGTTGCACCGCTGTGGCTAAGCGCAACGGACGTGCTTGTTGTATTTCCTGCCACGCCTTAGCCACGCTGTGATGCTTGGTTTTATCATTAGCCACTACGTTAACAATCGCTAATTCACGTTGATAACTGTTTCGCGCCGTCAACACATTAAGAATGTGTGGATAACTTTGCCAGCGCATACGTTGATAAAAAGGACTTAAACTGGCCAAACTGGTGTTCATTAAGATCGCGCCTGCACTGTCTTGCGGATACTGTTTAAGCCATTCCCAGACGACCATTGCGCCCAGTGAAACTGCTAAAAAAGTAACGGGCAACGACGTGTTCAGCCCCTCTGCAAAGGCTTGCTGCCTGACTGTTTCCATAATCTGTTGAATGCTAGCAGGACTGCGCTCACGGTAATATTTTCCTGCACCGGGCAAGTCTACAACGGTTATTTTTGCATCTGGAAATTGGGCGTGTAGCAGCGCAATAAAATCTCCCCAATGCGCCGCTTCGCGTACTAAGCCTCGAACTAAGACCCAATGTAAGGGCGTTGCGGCGTTATTCTTGTCCATACCACAGTTTATTTGCTCGCGTTGTATTGGTTTTTTTCTGTTCGTGATTAAGCTGTGCCCAAGGCTGCGGGGATAATAAACTTCGATGCAGAAAATCAAATAACATGAAATGCCGACGAAAGACGCGCTGCTGTCGATGCGGCAGCATGGGATGAAACATGCCATGACGCGAAAACAAATGTAATGGACTTTTGCGTAACCATAACCACGACCCCATTTCTAAGGTGAGGGGCAAAAATAAGCGTTGTTCCTGAAAGCGTTCGCCAAATAAATCAATAAGATAATCCCATAAATCGCCATTAATTACATACTGTTGGGACATTGGTTCGATGCGATAAACATGGTGTTGATAGCAGCGGTCAAATAATTCTTTTAACGCCAAAGTTTCAGCAATAAAAGCAAACGAGGTGCGCTTAGACGCGTAAGGAAACCATAGCCTGTCTTTAATGCCAAAGCCTGAATGTAAGTCCAAGGCAATCGATAAAGGCGCACCAAACAACTGCTCTTTTACTACGTTACACAAGGCTTGTGCTTCTTTTTCCATCACTGACGCATTACCCCGATACCAAGGTAAATACGGCGTGAGGCGTTGACCACTGTATAAACGCGTAGCACCTTCGCCTTCAATAGGCGAATTGCGCATTAAATCAACACAATTACCATTTGAACGACGCCCTAAATAAACCCCGACTGGATTAACGATGGGTACAAATACTAAACGTGACTTTTCTAAACGAGCTTTAAATTCATCATCCCAACTTAATAACTGAGAAATGGTCTGCATATAAGACAAAATGACTTCAGAGCCAATTTTTTCTAAGCCATGCACGCCACCAAAAAACGCTAATACCGGGACATCGGGGGCAGTCGACCCCAAGGTAACGCAGTGAATGGGGAAGTCCAGATGTTTATAGCGAATACGGTCAATAATTTGCGTATGCGCTACGTCACCAAATTGTTCGATAATACGTTCCAGTTGATCTAGTTCAGGAAGATGAGGCATAGTTGTAATAAAGAAAAGTTAAACACTGAGCAGTGCTGAGTTAGCTATTAAAAACAGGGTTGACTTATGCGCTTGGGTTTATTCTGCGTAAAAAGCACGACTCTTAGCTTAGTATAATTCAGCTAATAATTTAGCCATCAACGCTTCCGCTTGTTTTAAATAACCACTGCCAAATAAGTTTAGGTGATTTAAGACTGGGTAGACATTATATAAATTCTTTCTTACCACATACCCCGCATCAATTGGATTAACGGCATCATAAGCGGCATAAATGTCTGGTGTTAATCCACCAAATAATTCCATCATGGCTAAATCAACTTCCTTATCACCAAAATAACATGCAGGATCAAAGACGACCGGCTTGCCGTACTCATCCATTGCCCAGTTTCCATGCCATAAATCACCATGCACTAAGGCTGGCGTTACCTGATATTGAGAAAAAAAGGCCGGCATATCGGCACATAAACGATCACCCAAGCTGTGTAATTTGCCAAGATAGCCTTTGCTTGCCGCAAGACGTAACTGAACACTAAGGCGCTGTTCTTGCCAAAACGCTACCCAAGAATCACGCGGGGTATTCACTTGCTCTGTTAAGCCTACGGTGTTGTTGCGATGCCAACCAAAATACGCTTGTTTAGTTAAATGTAAGTGTGCTAATTGTTCACCAAAGCGTGCGTGTGCAGCACCTTCTAACGGTCTTAAGGCAATAAACTCTAGCACCAAAAAGGCGTGTTGAGCGGTCTTACCAAAAGTAATCGGCTGCGGTACGCGCAAACAATGCGCCTGCCTTAACGCGACTAAGCCTGCATATTCAGCAGCAAACATATCCAAAGCCTCAACATGATTGAGCTTAACAAAAAACCGTTGTTTGACACTGCGCAAACAATAGGCTGTGCTGGTATCGCCACCTGAGACGGCCTCAGCATGCTCTAGTACAAACGCCTGCTGGGTGGTTAATTCAATTTGCTTAATAATATTTTGCCAATCCATTTGCTTACCTTACGAAGAACTTTTCAGTTATGCATATAAATTTAATACCCGATTAATCGAGGTAATAACCTGCTCAGTTGCGGGTGTATCCTGCACGGCAGACTCGCTTTCTGTGGTTAATCCAGAGTCATTACGCTGCTGATTGAAATTGGGTAAGGCCTGTTGAGAATGTTGTTGCTGCTGCGGGGGGTGTTGTGAAATATTTACATCCGCTAAGCTAAGATTTTGGGTCTGTAAAAGCTCTCTTAATTTTGGAATAGAGGCTTCTAAGGCTTGCCTGACTTCTTCGTGTGCTGAAGTAAATTGCACCGTCGCTTGATCTTGATTCATGTCAATGCGTACTGTCATTGGCCCTAAATGCTCTGGGTTTAAAGAAATTTCTGCGCTGGGCAGGGCTTTATTCAATTGCCAAACAATATGCTGCCCTAAGTCTTTGCTCCACTCAGGATGCGTAATAGGCTTAGCAATTTCTGGTAATTTTTCTTTATTTTCAACCAAGGCGGGGGCCGTGTGTGAAGCCGTCAAGACGGGTGTATCGGTCTCTATAGCGGTGCTTTGTTCGGTACTCACGGCAAGATCTTGACTCTCCGTTGCGGCGCTGCTGTCTTGTCCAACAACAGGGCGTTCTTGTTCAGACATCGCTGCCGAAAACGCCTGACCAGAGGCCGTCATGACTGCCGCTACGTTGCCAGTATTATCGACACGCTCTGATTCGGACGGATTTTCTGGCATAGTGGCTGCTTGCACAGGTGTTGCTAACTGAGCTTGCAATGACTTATTTCCCACTAACTCAGCACTTAACCCACTGTTTTCTAAAACAGATGGCGTGTTAAGCTGGCCAGCAGGTGGCGTCACTAACATGGCAATAAAAGAATCCATCGGGGTCGCTGTTGCCTCGGCATTCTGTCCCGCTATCGATAGCTTTTCTTGCGCTGGCGTAAGCTGTAGGGTGTCTATTTTTTTATCATTTAGCGGTTTATTCTCTGACCTCTTACTCACGCCACCAGGCACGCCTGGTGGCTGCGCCTCGTCTTGTCGTGCTTGGGCTTGTTTACCCTGAGCCGTATGTGTTGGCTCACGCTGCCACTGCTCGCCTTGTGCCTCTTTTAAGGTCTCTGAAAAAGCACTCTCGACGGACGGGTTATCGTTATCAGTAGTGGCTTTTCCTGCGGAATGAGCGCTAACTGACGGTGTGCTGCCACTACCTGAAGTGACAAGATTTGCTGTTTGAATAACCATTACTCCTCCAAAAATTCTAAACCATGCATCTGTTATTAAGCGGCAAAACAGTGACTAATCGCTCAGCACACTGCATTAATTAAATATAATTATAGTGTATAACGTGCGGTTTTCGTTGTTTAGCGTGATCAGTCCGCCATTTTTATTATGACGAGGGAACAGAATAAGTCCCTCTTTTGCTGTACGTAGACAACGAAAAGTATGACGGATTTTCTAATGTCGATTAAAATGGATAGTGTTTTGGTAAATCTTCTTTTATAGCAACTGCTTTTTCTTTTTAGCTTCTTTATTCTTCATGACAAAATATATTTTTATTACTGGCGGTGTTGTTTCTTCTTTAGGCAAAGGTATTGCTGCTTCTTCACTTGCCGCCTTATTAGAAGCCCGTGGCCTTAAGGTCATCATGACTAAGCTCGACCCCTATATCAATGTTGATCCTGGCACGATGAGTCCCTTTCAACATGGCGAGGTATTTGTCACTGAAGATGGCGCAGAAACAGATCTTGATTTAGGACATTATGAGCGGTTTTTAAAAACCACCATGTCCAAAAAAAATAATTTCACGACGGGGCAAGTCTATGACACGGTTCTCAGACGTGAACGTAAAGGCGAATATTTGGGCGCAACCGTTCAGGTAATTCCCCATATTACGGATGAAATTAAAAATCGTATTTACCAAAGCGCTAACGACCAGCCCGACCCCCAGCGACAAACAAACCCCACCCTTAAACTTGCCTCGCGTTCTTCTTCGTTAGTCAGTGATATCGATGTCGCCTTAATTGAAGTAGGCGGCACGGTTGGCGATATTGAATCGCTTCCCTTTTTAGAAGCCATTCGTCAAATGCGTTTTGAACTGGGCTCTGAACGCTCATTGTTTATTCACCTTACCTTAGTGCCTTATATTCGTTCAGCAGGCGAAATTAAAACCAAACCCACGCAACATTCTGTTAAAGAGTTGCGCAGCATTGGTATTCAACCTGATATTTTAATTTGTCGCTCAGAGCAGCCCATTCCTGCCAGTGAGCGCCGTAAAATCGCACTGTTTACCAACGTTCCAGAAAATGCCGTTATTTCTGCGGTCGATGCTGATTCAATTTACCGCATTCCGTCTTTATTACACGAACAAGGCTTGGATGATATTGTTGTCAGGCGTTTACGTTTAGATGTGCCGCCCGCTGATTTAAGTGAATGGCAAAGCGTATTAGATGCATTAAGTCATCCGCAACATAAAGTCTCCATTGCTATCGTAGGCAAATATGTCGATCACTCTGATGCGTATAAATCACTTAATGAGGCGTTGATTCACGCAGGCATTAAAACGCGCACGCAAGTTGAAATCATCTACATTGATTCTGAAATCATCGAAGAAGAAGGCATTAATCGCTTAAAAGGAGTTAATGCTATTTTGGTTCCAGGTGGTTTTGGAGAGCGTGGCGTTGAAGGCAAAATTGCAACAGTACGCTATGCCCGTGAACAAAACATCCCGTATCTTGGTATTTGCTTGGGTATGCAAGCCGCAGTTATCGAATTTGCGCGTGATGTCGCAGGGCTTGAAGGCGCTCACAGCACCGAGTTTCTACCTAGCTCACCGCATCCAGTGATTGGCTTGATTACAGAATGGCTGTCT
This sequence comes from uncultured Methylococcaceae bacterium, assembly GCA_903944165.1. Taxonomy (GTDB): domain Bacteria; phylum Pseudomonadota; class Gammaproteobacteria; order Methylococcales; family Methylomonadaceae; genus Methylovulum. The sequence continues at coordinate 7,824 of CAJAQT010000219.1, forward strand.
GATGGCGGACAACTTGAAACGCGTGATGAAAACTCTGATTTAGGCGGCTCAATGCGTTTAGGTGGGCAACAATGTCGCTTGCAACCCCAGTCATTGGCATTTCAGTTATATCAAAAAGATGTCATCACTGAACGCCACCGTCATCGCTATGAATTCAACAACCATTACGTTGAAAAATTAGAACAAGCAGGAATGCGCTTTTCAGGTAAATCACTTGATGGCCGTTTAGTTGAAGTCATTGAAATCCCCGAGCATCCTTGGTTTTTAGCGTGTCAATTTCATCCTGAATTTACGTCCACCCCCCGCAAAGGTCACCCCTTATTTTCAGGTTTTGTGTTGGCCGCAATTAAACAAGCAGGTATTCAACAGCAATAAGTTCGTGCAGCCAATGACGGACACAC
>CAJAQT010000220.1 GCA_903944165.1 uncultured Methylococcaceae bacterium
ACCATCAAAACCACTTATTAACAAAAACAAAATTACATGATGTTCTTTTAGTAAAAGACGGAGCAACAACGGGGAAAATTGGCATAATTACAGATGAAAATTATACGGAGCAGAATATTAACGAACACGTTTTTATGATGCGGTTTAACGAATCAGCTAATCCATTTTTTATTTTAAATTTATTAGCAACTTCTCTATATGAAAAATTAATTGGTAAAGCCATTACAGGTGCAACCGTAACGGGTTTAACTAAGGGTGTTGTTAGGAATCTAAAAATCCCACTCCCCCCACCCGAAAAACAAACCGAAATAGCCAACCACATCAGCGCATTACGCACCCAAGCCAAACAGCTACAACAACAAGCCGCTGACGAATTAGCCCACGCAAAACTGCACGTTGAACACCTGATTTTAGGAGAATAATAATGTCAACACCCCATAGCGAATAAAAACAATAATCAAACTGGCTTATGCGGTATTTGGCAAGATTCACGTTCTGCCTAGACTATTGGGCAAGAAATAATGGGTAATAGAACCGAAACAAGAGATATTAGTTTATGAATTCAGGCAATGTGATTGGCAATGAAAATTTTACTTATTGATTTAGAAAACTGTCCTAATCAAATTAATGAACTACTCAACGATTTAGCAAATTATGATCGAGTGATGATATGTTACGCGCAAAGTAATTCAAAAATACCGATTGATTGGATTTTTCAACTTACCACGGCTATCAAATCGAACCGCTTAAAAGTGATTAAAATGCCTAATGGCGGTAAAAACTCGGCGGATTTTGGCATTGCGTTTTGGGCAGGTGTGTTCATGGCAAAATTGCCTAAAAAAACCCATTTTGATATTTTATCTAACGATTCAGATTTAGATTTTGTTGTGGATTTACTCAAAGCTGAGAAACGCAGTGTTACGCGCATTGGCAAAATGCCATCAAATAGCACGTTAAATGCTATCGCAATCCCCTTTCAAATCTATTGCGCCTATTTGCAAAAACACTGCAATAAACCCGCAAAAAAAGAAACCCTGCTCAATAGCATAAAAAGCGTGCTTAAAGATGAAACCATTGATTGTGAAAAATTATTTAAGGAATTGCTCGAACAAAAAGTTGTAACGCTCAATAACAATAAAATTATCTACAATCTGGAGTTTTTGCATAAAATCACGCAGGGCGAATAAGCGATAGCGTCATCCCCCCCCTGCGTCAGACTAGTTGTCGCAGGGGGTAACGTTGCCCCTTCTCCAAAGGGAGAAGGCTGGGATGAGGGGCAATATACCTGCTTGATTTTATTCTCCTCGCCCCAACCCTCTCCAGCAGGAAAGGGGGCTGAGTATCATTGTAACGAATTGTTTTAATTAGGGTGAAAAGCTGTGTAGAGACATATGCATTAGAGGTCAGGCTTTGCCTGACCATCTGGCAAAGCCTGACCTCCAGCAGAGGGTTAAATAACGGGGTTAGCTAAGCGTTGTTCCATTGCCAAAACCGTTTGCGTGGTGGCTAATACCGTATCAGGATTTAAACTCATCGAATCAATCCCAATTTCCACCAAAAACTCTGCCATTTCTGGATAATCTGACGGTGCTTGCCCACATAAACCACAATGACGCTTATTTCTACGCGCCCCTTCAACTGCCAGTTTAATCATGGTTTTAACGCCGTCATCACGTTCATCAAAATCATGGGCGACAATGGCTGAATCACGATCAACACCCAAAGTTAACTGGGTTAAATCGTTAGAACCAATAGAGAAGCCATCGAAATGTTCGGCAAAGGCATCAATTTGTATGACATTATTGGGAATTTCACACATTACATAAATTTGTAAGCCATGCTCACCACGCGTTAAGCCTAACTCCGCCATATAGGCCAACACCTGTTTTGCTTCGTTAACGCGTCGACAGAAGGGAATCATTAAAATGACATTGCTTAAGCCCATGATTTCTCGCACCCGCTTCATGGCGGCACATTCTAAAGCAAAACCTTCTGAATAAGCAGGATGCGTATAACGTGAAGCACCACGAAAGCCTATCATTGGATTTTCTTCTGATAATTCAAACCATCGTCCTCCCAGCAATGTTGCATATTCATTGCTTTTAAAATCAGACATGCGCACCACCACTGGTTTTGGATAAAACGCAGCAGCAATGGTGCCGACACCTTCGGCAAGACGTTGAATAAAAAAATCAGCAGGGGTTGGATAATTTTTTGTTAAATGCTGAAGTTGAGCGACTTCGCTGGCATCTTCGACACGCTCTGGATGCAATAAAGCCATAGGGTGAGCTTTGATGTATTCGGTAATAATAAATTCCATCCGTGCTAATCCCACGCCATCGTTAGGCAAGAAACTGGTCTTAAAGGCAATGTCTGGATTGCCAATATTTAACATGATATGAGTTTTAGGGCGTGTTAAACCCGTTAAGTCAGTAAGCGTTTTGGTGAACGTTAATGCGCCTTGATAGACTTTACCCACATCACCTTCTGCACAAGAAACAGTAATCATTTCATCTTGTTGAAGACGTGTTGTTGCATTGTCGCAGCCAATAACCGCAGGCACGCCTAGTTCACGAGAAATAATTGCTGCATGACAGGTGCGTCCACCGCGATTCGTTACAATTGCCGCTGCAATTTTCATAATAGGTTCCCAATCAGGTGTGGTCATATCGGCCACCAATACCTCACCCGCTTTAAATTGGTTTAAATGTTCAACGCTATTAATAATACGTGCCCGACCTACGGCAATTTTACTGCCCACTGCATGCCCAGTGACAATTGCCGGCGCTTGCTGGGTTAAGGTGTACTGCTCTAAATTCATGCCATTTAACTGCGAGACCACGGTTTCAGGACGCGCTTGAACGATGTATATCTTGCCATCTACCCCATCTTTAGCCCATTCCATATCCATGGGTTTATGATAGCCAGCTTGCTGACTGTAATGTTGTTCAATTTTAATGGCGTAATCTGCTAGGGTTAAGACGTCTTCATCGCTGATACAATAACGTTCGCGCTCTTCTGCTGAAGTAACAATATTACGCGTGGATTCACGGGTACTTTTATCGCTGTACACCATTTTTATTTTTTTAGCCCCCAAAGTACGTTTTAAAACCGCACGACAGCCTGCTTGAAAAGTTGGTTTATGCACATAAAATTCATCGGGATCAACCGCTCCTTGTACGACATTTTCGCCTAAACCATAGGCACCTGTAATAAACACCACATCGTTAAAGCCTGATTCGGTATCTAAAGAAAACATCACGCCACTGGCATTTAAATCAGAACGAACCATTTTCATCACACCAATAGATAAGGCTAATTTAAAATGATCAAAGCCCTGATCGACACGGTAATGAATTGCACGATCGGTAAATAAGCTGGCAAAACATCGTTTACACGATTCCAACAAGGCTTGTTTGCCACGAATATTAAGATAAGTATCTTGTTGACCTGCAAAACTTGCTGTCGGTAAATCCTCTGCTGTTGCCGAGCTGCGCACCGCCACACTTAAGTCATCACCATAGTATTCGTGTAAACGGGCAAAGGCCGCTAAAATTTGTGTTGCTAACACGAGTGGGATGGGCGCAGCATAAATAATTTCGCGTGCTAGTCTGGCGCGTCTAGCTAAATCTTCAACATTATCTGGCTGTAAATCATCTAAGGCACGATGCAAGGGTGCCCACGCGTTGGCTTGATCAAGCATAAATCGATACGCTTCGGCGGTGATGGCAAAACCATTGGGAATTAAAATACCTTGTGGTGTAAGAGCTTGATACATTTCACCTAAGGAGGCATTTTTACCCCCAACTAAGGGAACATCGTTAATCGTTAGCTCATTAAACCAACGTATATAGTTTTTATTTTCTGACATGACGTGCTCCTTTATCTTAAGATTTGAGTAAACAGACAATTAACGTAAAACCCCAGTTGGGGATGAATAACTGTCTAAAATATGTACATAATTTGCACGCGCATAGGCGGCTGGTTCAATCGCATGTTGCTGACTCACACTGCCTTTGCATTGCGCTACCGAGTCATAATCATGTTCTTCCAGCCAGTGTTCAAGGGCATGAAGTAAATCACGCAGATGCGCAGACCCATGCAGCAATAAGGCACTGCATAATTGCACGGCATCTGCGCCGGCAAGTAAGGCTTTTAAAATATCATCACGCTCATGAAAGCCACCCGTGACCGCCAACGACATCTTGACACGCCCTGCTAACATTGCTGTCCAACGAATCCGCAGTAAAGATTCAGCCGAAGTCGATAGCTCTAATTTAGGCATGACATGTAGCGTTTCCAGATCAATATCAGGTTGATAAAACCGATTAAATAACACCAAACCTTCAGCACCTGCTGCTTCTATGCGTGTTGCAAAATGCACTAAAGAACTAAATTGTTCGGATAATTTGACCGCAATCGGCACGTGAATATGCCGTTTTAATTCTTCGATAATCGTAAGATAACGCGCCTCAACCGTAGCACTGTCTTCATTGCCATCTGCCGCCAAATAATAAAGATTTAACTCTAGGGCATCGGCGCCCGCTTCTTGCAATGCACGCCCGTAATCTAACCAGCCACTCATCGAGGTGCCATTTAAACTGCCCATTACTGGAATAGCTAAGTGCTTTTTTAAAGTCTGTAAGTGTTCAAGATAATGTTCTTGATACGTTTTTATGCTATCGGAGACTGGATGAAAAGAATCTGCTTCACCATGTCCAATGGCTTGCTGATAAAAAAATCGTGCATACTTTTGCTGTTCTGCTTCTATTTTTTCTTCAAATAAGGAGCTCATCACCAGCGCTGCGGCGCCTGCATCTTCACAGCGTTTTGCCAAATCACAGTCTTTACTCATAGGTGAGGCGCCGACGATAAGCGGATTGGCGAGGGCTATGCCTAAATACTGTGTGCTTAAATCAACCATGACTCACCTCCATTTTTAGTTGTGCTTTAAGTGCCGACACCGACGTTGATTCATCCCACGCGAGTTCGGCTAATTGTTTATAAAAGTAATAACGCTGCTTCACATCTTGCTGGGCTTGCACTAAAAAGCGTTCTGCTTGTTCAGGATGGGTTTGCCATAACATGCTGAAGCGTGTTTCAGTCATAACAAAATCCCGATACGGAATTGACGGCTCAGCAGAATCTAAGTGCATGGGATTTTTACCTTGTTTACGTTTGTTAGGATCAAATCTAAACAACGGCCAATGCCCACTTTTAACCGCCAAATTTTGTTGTCGATGATTATTAGACAAGTCCACACCATGCGCGATACACGGCGAGTAAGCAATAATGATAGACGGCCCGTCATGCGCCTCAGCTTCTAAAAAGGCACTTAAGGTTTGCGTATCTTTACCTGCATACGCCACATGCGCAACATAGACATTAGGGTAATCCATAGCCAATAAGGCTAAATCTTTTTTTGCCGTGGCTTTACCGCCCGCCGAGAATTTTGCCACCGCACCCAACGGCGTTGATTTTGAAGTTTGCCCCCCCGTGTTGGAATACACTTCGGTATCCAGCACTAAAATGGTGACATTACGCCCACTGGCTAAGACATGATCAACACCACCAAAACCAATATCATACGCCCAGCCATCGCCGCCAATAATCCAGACGCTTTTTTTGCATAAATAGTCTGCTAATTCTAATAACTGCGTTGCCTGTGTTGAAGACAATAACGTTAAGGCGTGCGTTAATTCAGTCACGCGTTGACGTTGTTCATAAATACCTGCTTCATCAGTTTGCTGGGCCGTTAATATCGCCTGAACAAGTGCAGCATCTAAGTCTTTGGCACACGCTAACAGTAATTCTTGCGCCTGCTCAGTGTGTTTGTCGATAGCAACACGCATACCTAAACCAAACTCGGCATTATCTTCAAATAAGGAATTACTCCATGCTGGCCCTCTGCCCTCAGCATTTTTTGTCCACGGCGTGGTGGGCAAGTTGCCACCATAAATTGATGAGCAGCCCGTGGCATTGGCAATAATCATACGATCACCAAACAATTGCGAAGCCAGTTTTAAATACGGCGTTTCGCCACACCCCACGCACGCACCAGAAAACTCAAATAAGGGCTGTAGCACCATTGCGCCTTTAATGGTATTGGTTTTAAGTGCGCGTCTATCGTATTCAGGTAAGCTTAAAAAGAAGTCCCAGTTGTCACGTTCTGTAGCACGCAGCGGCGGTTGCGCGCTCATATTTAAGGCTTTACGACTGGCGTTAGTTTTATCTCGAATAGGACAAATATCCACACATAAGGTACAACCGGTGCAATCTTCGGGTGCCACTTGATACGTCATCGATAAGCCTACTGGAAAGTCTTTTCCTAACATAGGGGCGGCTTTAAACGTAGCGGGGGCATGATCAGCTAACTCGGTCGCATAAATTTTACTGCGAATGACAGAATGCGGACATACCATGACGCACTTGCCACATTGCGTACATAAATCAGCGTCCCAGACGGGAATTTCTAAGGCTAAATTGCGTTTTTCATAGGCAGCAGTTCCCGTTGGAAAGGTGCCATCAACAGGCAAGACACTGACGGGCAAAGCATCGCCCCGCCCTGCAATAAGCTCTTTGGTGACGTGTTTTACAAAATTCAGCGCCTGTTCTGGTAATACCAAGTGACTGCCCTGCACCTTGCTTTCATTTTGCATAAGACTGTAATCAACGGCATATAAATTAGCCAAAGTTGCATCAATGGCGGCAAAGTTAAGATCAACAATACGCTGCCCTTTTTTGCTATAGGTTTTTTCAACGGCGTGCTTGATTGCAGTCATCGCTTGATCTTGTGGTAACACCCCAGAAATAGCAAAAAAACACGTTTGCATCACTGTATTAATATGTTTGCCCATGCCACATTGCTCGGCAACACGATAGCCATCGATAATATAAAACTGTAAGTGTTTAGCACGGATAGTCTGTTGCAATGAACTAGGTAACGATGCCCACACTTTATCAACAGGATAAGCGGTATTTAATAAAAACACTGCGTGGTCGGCGGCATTGCTTAGTAAGTCATAGCGTTCAAGAAAAATGGTTTGATGGCAACCAATAAATTGCGCATCATTGTCTGCCACTAAATAACTTGAATGAATCGGCTGCTTGCCAAAACGTAAATGCGAGACCGTAACCGCGCCTGATTTTTTAGAGTCATAGACAAAATACCCTTGTGCATATAGTTCTGTCGCTTCACCAATGATTTTAATCGTATTTTTATTGGCGCTGACCGTGCCATCACTGCCCAAGCCATAAAACATCGCCTGAAAAGTATCGATGTGAGCAGTGGTTCGAAAGGCGGCATCCCACGTTAAACTGGTGTGCGTAACATCATCATGAATGCCAATGGTAAATTCTTGCTTGGGCTGAGCGCGGGCTAATTCATCATAAATAGCGTTAACCATACCGGGCGTAAACTCTTTGGAAGATAAGCCATAGCGTCCACCGATAATGGTGGGAAATGCTGCGCCGCCACGACTATTCTGGGCAAGTGCCGTCACGACATCTTTGTACAGCGGCTCACCGTCTGCGCCAGGTTCTTTGGTGCGATCTAAGACTGCAATTTTTTTACACTGCACCGGTAACGCAGCAACTAAGCGTTTAGCATCGAAGGGACGAAACAAGCGCACTTTAATCATACCGACCGAAGCACCTTGGCTGTTTAAATAGCACACCGTCTCTTCCACGGTTTCTGCACCTGAACCCATTAAAATAATCACTCGTTCTGCATCTTCAGCACCTAAATACTCAAACACTTGATACTGTCGACCCGTTAATCCAGCAAACTGATCCATCAGTTTTTGCAGCGCATCGGGCAAGGCTTGGTAAAACGAATTAACCGATTCACGCGCTTGAAAATACACATCAGGATTTTGAGCCGTGCCGCGTAACACAGGATGCTCAGGCGTTAATCTGCGTTGCCGATGCTCAGTAATCCAGTCTTGCTTAAGCAGCGCCGTGATAACTTCATCACCCAAAGGAAATAGCTTTGCCACTTCATGCGAGGTTCTGAAGCCATCAAAAAAATGCATCACGGGGAGGCGAGTTTGCAAACTAAGCACATGTGCTAACAGTGCAAAATCCATGACCTCTTGTGGCGAGTTGGAACACAGCATTGCAAAACCTGTCATCCGTGCAGACATGACATCACTATGATCACCAAAAATGGATAAGCCCTGACAAGCTAAAGAACGTGCAGCAATATGAAAGACGGTGGGCGTTAACTCACCCGCAATTTTGTACATATTGGGCAACATTAATAATAAACCTTGTGATGCAGTAAACGTTGTCGCTAATGCGCCTGCTTGTAACGCGCCATGAATTGCCCCTGCTGCACCCGCTTCACTTTGCATTTCAATGATATGTGGAACGGTCCCCCATAAATTAAGCTGCCCTTTTGATGACCATTCATCAGACCATTCTCCCATTGGCGAAGCTGGGGTAATGGGGTAAATAGCAATAACTTCACTAAGTCGGTGGGCAATCATTGCAGCGGCTTGATTGCCATCAATAGTAAGACTGTGCGGTGTGTGCATAAGATCTCCTTGGCGTTGGTCGTGAATTACATACAGGTAAAAAAAACCTCTTCATCCTTATCAATCATAGCCCCATTATGGCAATAGTTCTAGGATAAATACTAAGGCTATTGCCTTAACTACGGCCGACCAATTTACCCTTGCCATGTCGACTAAACTGCACTGTATTGAACACGAACAAAGATTAATAAGAAAGATTATGGTGCAGTCTATGTTTGGCTATATCAAGCCTTATGGATTAAACGGTAATAGCTTTATTGGCTTAGGCTTAGGCTTAATCATCGACAGTACCGCCCCGCGAATCAGTTATCACACAATAACCACACATAAGACATTGAATTTTAGCGTATTTAAAATAAATAGTTACTTATTTTATAAAAGTCTGGCGTACATATTGCCTTAACAATAAGACTATAAAGATAAGGAGTCTTACTATGTCACGTGAATCAGAACAATTTGAAATTTTCTCACCACACATTAAAAGTGTTGCTCAATGCAAAGAAATACTACGAGATTTAAATAGCACGTGGGGATTGGTTTCAGCTATTGCTGAAATCAGTTGTCCTTCGGAAGCGGCAACCATCTTGCCTGCCATGGAAGCAACCAAACAAGGCTTTGTCGATTTAGAACATAAACTCACTCATCAGCTTGTCAGCGAAGAAATCAAGAAAACATGCTTAGATTTAGAATCTAAAGCGCAAGTATCAATTGATATTTTGGTGCGTAATTTATACGAACGCACTGCGGATATTGGTTTTTTAGCCACGAATGCTGATATTTGCAATTTTGTCAGTGCTTCAGATAAAGGTGACCCTACTGAAACGGATCTTATCCATTATTTACTTGATGAATATGGCTCAAAATACACAGTTTACGATGACATTATTATCCTTGATCGGCACAGTACTATTTTGGCACGGCTTGATCGCAGCACGGCAAGTTCAGTAGAGCCCTGTGATGATCAGATTATTGAACGCACCTTAAAATCATCCGCAAATTATCTGGAAAGTTTTGGTAAAACGCAGTTACGCCCCGCCACTGATCGCGCATTGATTTATTCAAAATGTATCATAAATCCACTAGATGAATCGGTGCTGGGGGTGTTGTGCTTATCGTTTCGGTTTGATAACGAAATGGCGGGTATTTTTCGCAGCTTACAAAAACAAGGCGATAAAACCGTCATGTTATTACTCAATGCTAACGCAGAAATCATTGCCAGCAGTGATCATGACCATATTGCCCTAGGTCGAATTATTGAAACCATTCCTGAAACTAACGCCTATGGCATTGTTGATTTTGCAGGACGTGAATATCTGGCAGTTACCCATCGTGGGCGTCCGTATCAAGGCTATACTGGGCAAAAATGGTATGGACACGCAATGATTCCACTGCATTATGCGTTTAGCACCAGTGCATCTGATATAGAAATGAATGCTGAAATCACCCGTCATGGCGACGCGTTAACCACGGAACTGTCTAGTCTTATTGCCACTGCCGCCACCGATGTTAATTTATTTTTGCATAAAGTTATTTGGAATGGGCAAATTATGGCGGCCAATCAACATGGCAATTTGCTCTCCCTTAAAGCCATTTTAAAACAACTCCGCTCGATGGGTGCGCGCACTGCTCAGGCACTTGCTGACTCCAGCAGCAAATTGCACTTCACCATGATTGCCTCTGAATTACGCACGGCTGAATCAGTTGCCCGTTTAATGATCGACATTATGGATCGTAATCTTTATGAGCGCAGCAATGATTGCCGCTGGTGGGCATTAACTTCTGAAATTAGGCGGATTTTATCGGCCCCCAAATTAAGCCCTACTGATACTGAAAAAATGACTGATATTTTGACCTATATCAATAATTTATATACCGTTTATACACGCTTATTTATTTACGATAACAAAGGCAATATTGTTGCAGAGTCCACCTTACACAATGATGCTACTCATAGTGTCGGTCGACAAGTAAACGCCAGTTACGTGCAAAGTACCTTTTCTTTACAATCACCTCAAGAATATCGCGTGTCCGCTTTTGAGCCGACTTGGTTATATGAAAATAACCCCACGTATATTTACAATGCCGCGATACGTCATTGTGATGAGAGCAATAATATTGTCGGGGGCATTGGTATTGTGTTCGATGCCAGTCCAGAGTTTAAACACATGTTGGAAGACTGTCTGCCCGATAAAGCAGGCGCGTTTGGCTTATTTGTGGAACGTCCCAGTGGTCGTATTATCGCTTCGACACGTGACTCTATTTATCATGATGGCGATATTCTTTGGATTGATCCTGAGTTTTTTTCTTTACCTGAAGGCACGGGCAAAGCACGGATTATCGAGCATAAAAATACCTATTATGCCGTTGGCTGTTATTCCTCGCGTGGTTATCGTGAATTTAAAACCAGTGGTGATTATCAAAACGACGTTGCTGCCTTTGTGTTTATTCCCATTGGTGAACACGCCAGCGTCAATGAATTATCAAAGCGTGAAATCATTAATTATCCCCAAGAACCCATTTACGGTGAAATTGTTGATCTTGCTACGTTTTACATTGGCGCTCAATTATATGCATTTTATGCAGCCGATTTACTTGAAGCGGTTGATGGCAGTTTAATCAATCGTTTACCAGGGGTAAAATCGTACATTATGGGCAGTCTTATGTACGCGGATACTACACACACCAACACCACTGCTACGCACAGCGCAACACCCATTATTGTTATTGATGGCTATGCCTTGATTAATGATGAAAATCACCCTAAACAACGGGCGATTAACGATGGTGTTGTGCTGATTGTTCGTAGTCAAGAAAGCCTTATCGGCTTATGGGTTGATACCATTGATGCCGTATGCAGTTTTGACAAAGCCGCGATTCGCACCATGAACAACTTAATGCATTGCGACGGTGGCTATGTAAAATCATTAGTCCATATTCCTGAAAGTACGCTGATTGGTAAGATGTTAGTCATACTTGATCAAAATTTACTCCTCCAGACCGTAAGAAATTATCGCCCATCACCTGCCACGGCACAAAAAGACCTAAGATTATGCTAATACAACTCGCCATGACTTAGCTGTACGGCTACGTTCAACCAACGCTGTTGGCTGAACGTAGTGTCCCCATGCCGTTAAAAACCACCACTCAACACATTAAAAAATGGCAAAATAGTGTTCACTTCGTTTTTTCCGTTCGTCACTCATGCTCATGCCCATGCCCTCGGTCACTGCCTTACTTAACTCACGCCAACTCTGGCTAAAAATTCATCTTATTCTGGCACTTTCTGTGGGCCTGTTATTTGCCATACTTGGCTTTACTGGCAGTATTATTGTCTATAACGCTGAACTTGATGAGCTGCTTAATCCTGACTTGGTTATCTCTCAGCCTAGTTCACAGACACGTTCATTTGATGAACTCATTACCGCACTTAAACGCGCACACCCCACGCGTCATGGTGAATGGACGCTAGAAATGCCACGTTCGGCACATAGCATGGTCACTGCGTGGTTTGAAAAACCCAGTGAAAGTTATTTCAAACGCTATGCACCGTTAATGGTGTCAGTGAATCCATATACTGCTGAAGTGGTGAGGAGTCGCTTTTGGGGGCGCACATTTGTTACCTGGTGTACCGATTTACATAGCCAATTACAGCTAGGAAGCGTGGGCTGGGAGCTTGTTGGTTACTTAGGCATCGCCTTAGTTTTATCGATACTTTCTGGTCTGTATCTATGGTGGCCACGCACCGCGCTCAACACTAAGCAAGGCTTTTCTCTTAGCTTGCCACGCTCACGACAGCATTGGCTTATTTTTCTCCATCGTCACCTTGGACTGCTTAGCAGTGTGCCATTATTACTCATTGCTTGCACCGGCAGTTTATTGTCTTATCCTGAAATCATGACTCAGCTTACCGGCGCAAGCGGCATGGCTCATGGCGAAACAGGTGCCGCCATTACCAGTACCGCTGAACCCAATATCCACGTCACCAGCTTAACTGCCGCCGAGTTTATGGCACGAGCAGTATTTCCCAACGCCACCTTACGCCGCATCACCACACCTGTTGGTGCCACGGGTGTATATCGAATAAATTACCGACACCCTCAGGAAATTAATCAACGCCATCCCTACGCAACAGTGTGGGTGGATCGGTGGAGTGGGCAGATAAAAGCAGTGCGTAATCCTAAACAGTTTTCGTGGGGTGAATCGCTAAGCTCATGGCTGTGGCCGTTGCACACGGGCGAAGCCTTTGGCGCACCGGGCAAATTACTGATGTTTATAACGGGACAAAGCCTTTTTTGGCTCTATTTAACAGGCTTATTTCGATGGCTCTACCGAACAGGTAAACTTGCTGACAGTCGTTTTAACTTTTCGTATAAAAAACATCTACAAGCAAGCGTTGCAGGGTTTAAATTAGCAACTGAACTAGGACGAGCATGTATTACAGCAGGCATACAACACGCATTGCCATTGCTTAACACGCTTCGTAAAATACTGTGGCTAGCGTGGCAGCGCGGGATAAATCACCTTAGACAAACTAAAAACTTACCTAAGCCATAGAGACGTTGAACGTATTAAATGGTTAAGCATAAGTTTTTCGGTCTATTTCGGAATCCAAACTCATGAGTTTGGATTCCCGCCTTGCAATGTAATACTGAAAAACGTTTAGGCTCTTACTTATAGCGCCGTGCCTGAGTCACTATAAACACAAGCAAAAAGGCTTTAGCCTTGTTAACCAAGGGCTACAGCCATTGGACTCCGTATTTTTCAATTTACTAAAAAGCTACCGCACTAATAATTCAGGACCCAACCAATCAACAATAAAGCGACGATAATGCTCGGCTTTTGCTGTTTGTAACGGCTCTAAAGGATTTAAATTATCCGTTAATACCACGCCTAATGCTTTATCTACAGAAAACACTCGCTCTGTTAACCAGTTTTTTTGCTCTTGAAATAACACCGATGCGGCAAGATTGAGCGGCTGTTGACTGGCCAAAACAATATAATCATTAAAATCTTTGCCAGGCTCAGAAACAAACATCTCTTGCTGTGCAAACACCTGCTCCACTGTTTTAGCTACCGACGCTAAGGCTGCACTGTGCTTACCCTCTAACGCCACAAAATTGATCGCCAACATACCTTGCTTAGACAATAAACCACGCAATTGCTGCAAGGTTTCAACGGTTAATAAATGTGCAGGTTCTGAACCGCCAGTAAAACAATCGTGAATGATTAAATCGTAAGGGCCCGTTAAATGTCTGATTTCATAACGTGCATCGCCCACAATCGCTTTTCCTGTCGGGGTAAAGTTAAAATATTTTACCGCCGCCTCGGCAATTGCAGGATCAATTTCTAAGGTATCAGTCACCATACCGTAACGTTTTTCTAACACCTGCGCCATGTGTCCTGCTCCCAAACCAATAATCAACGCACGCTGCATTTTTTCTTTAGACAACGCCGGCAGAAACGCAACAATATCTTGATAACTTAACCGACTTTGCCCATTGCTGATACTTGCCGCACCAATGGTTGACGAATCTGCGGTCAATAAACGTAAATCATGGCTAGGTTGATCAATTACCCGCACCCAACCGTATAAACTTTCTTGTTCAGACACGACGTTAAAGCCAGCATTATTTTTATATTGATGACTCGCATCGACAATTTTAGGTAATAAACTTAAGGCAAGCACAGCAACTAAAGCACTAGGCACTATCGCCATGCTGCGCTGCAATTGTTTCTGTTCGTATAGGCCAATAACTAATGCTAACACCACTAAGACTAAGCCTGTAGCAAGCAAAATTTCCCTAGAACCCAGCACTGGAAATAAGAAAAAACCTAAGACCAAGGTGCCGATGACACTTCCTACCGTACTTACGGCATACATTGAGCCAACATTATTGCCCACACCCTCAATTGTTGGCGTAGCTAACTTAATGGCAAAAGGCCCTACCATGCCTAAAAAAGTTAAACTGGGCGAAAACAATACTAAGGCACTTACAAAAGCACCTGCACGTAAGCCCATAAAATCAGTGGCCAATAACACTGTTCGCGTAGCCAAAGGAATAAGCAAGGTAAAGAGTGCCGCTAACGCAATAATGACTGACAAACCAGTCCGCTGCGCACGATCAGCCCAACGTCCGCCAACATAATATCCCACTGCCAACGCAATCATCGTGACTGAAATTAATGATGACCACACATAAAGACTTGCTCCATAAAAGGGTGCAATCATGCGTGTGCCCAGTAATTCAATCACCATCACTGAGGCACCGGTAATAAATACCGTTATAAACAAACCACTGCGATTAAAAATAGTTGAAGTATTCATCGTGTTTACCTATAAAAAAAACTGTTTAAAAAACGTCTACGTACAAGGTGAGTCATATCACACACATGAGAGCGGTAAATACTCTAAATCCCCTAAGTACGAAACGTATCTGCGTAGTTAAGACCTAGTAGCCAAGCTAAATTGCTCATAATCTATAAAATAATAATTAAAATTCAATATCATATAAATAGCTTTCTATGCCTTAATCTATTTGGCACTTTATCTGCTTTATCACTTATTTAAAGCTACGCGCTATGGCGAATTAAGCTTTACAGCGGTGAGTATCCCCTCATTTACATATCCTTTTTAAGAGGCCGTCCATGAAACGTAGTCAAGTAAAGAAATATGCGTTGAATTCAAATTACTTACACGAACTGAGCAAGAAAACAGCTATTCACGAAGCGGGGCATGCAGCGGCTATTTACTTTAATAATACAAAAAAAAAGTTACCACCTGTATTTTTTCAAATCATCATTAAACAAGTAAACACCTGCACATCATTAGCAGACAATACATCTTACGGTCTTGCTCATATTGATGGCGGAAAATTAATACATACTTTACCGTTCTCTGTTGAAGCCGCCACACGAGAGTTTACCGTGTCACAAAAACAAGCCTATTTAACTGCGTTTGAAGCAGATATGATCAACTTATTAGCGGGCTCGTTAGCAGAAGCTTATTATGTTGCTTTACGCGATGACGAGACCTTTAACCCTCGCATTATTTCTATAAATGCCTTAAAAAGTTATGGTGGAGAAGCTGATATAAAACTTGTGAACGATTATTTAGCCTGTTACAGCATGAATAGTGATATACAAAACCAAAAACGGCATGAGCTCTTTATCGCTGCATTTAATTTTATTCATAATCAACACCATTGGCAGAGAATACTGCATTTATCACAGTTTATTTTGACGCAAAGCCAAGCCATAATCGATTACGAAGCCATTGTTTCTGCACTAAGCACAGCTGAAAGCTTCACCCCCGTTGTTGAGTTGAGGGTGAAGAGTAAGGCTAGCGGTCTTAGCTAAGCACACACCTACTTACGTAACATAACGCGCCCAATGCACAATTCTAAGCAAGTAGGCAGCTAAGGTTTTCAACGCTTATTTTGGCTGATAGGTTCTGGTGGCAGATAATCTTCAAAAGGGGATGCTGTGCCAGGTGGCACTAAGGGATCGCGTCCCCACAATGGATAATCGTCAGTTAAGGTTTTTAAAAAGGCAACAATGGCTTTTTCTTCGTCCCGACTCAGCATCAAATTGCCCATGTTAGTGCGATTAAGGTTAGTTTTTATTTCTGCATTTGGCCAACCCGCTTTACCAAACTCCGCGCTTAAATTATTTTTAACACTACCTAAAGTGTCACGGGTATTAAAAAAATGCGTAAGTTGTTCAAGAGAAGTAAACACTCCATTGTGACCATAAGGCGCAGTTAATGCGATATTGCGTAGGGACATCACCTTATGCTTACCTAGCTCACGTTTATCAAAATCTTGTTGACGAATATCCTCACGTTCACTTAAACCAAGATTAGGCTTGGGGCGATTAGGTATCTTGTAGTTTCTGGGCAAGCCAACGTTATCGTAAGTGAAGTGACTAAATAACGGCGGCACAACGTTACCAGCTTGATCTTCAGTAAGTTGACTGGTATGACAATCTGCACAGCCACCACGGTTTTCATCATTAAACAGGGCCAGTCCTTGCTGCTCAAGCGTACTAAGCGTGGTTTTACCCGCAAGATAAAAATCATATTTTGAATTAAATTTATGAAACATCGGGCTACGCTCAAAGGCAGCAATTGCTTCAGTAAGCTTCTGAAATATGGGCGCAACCCCCGCAGGTTCGGACTGCCCAGGAAGTGCATCTTTACGATATGGAATAGCATTAAGATCTAACTGATAAAGCGTTGCAAACATCGTTACATAATAACTTTTTTCTTTTAAGCGACTAACCAGCTCCCAGGCATTGGGCATGGCCATTTCCACTGGATTTAGAAACGGTTTACTGGCTTGTTCGGCAAGTGTATTGGCGCGACCGTTCCAAAAGAATCCACCTGAATAACGCTGCTTGCTCGCATCCCACCCAAACGATGGTGTAAATGCG
The DNA here is from genome assembly GCA_903944165.1 of uncultured Methylococcaceae bacterium. Taxonomy (GTDB): domain Bacteria; phylum Pseudomonadota; class Gammaproteobacteria; order Methylococcales; family Methylomonadaceae; genus Methylovulum. The sequence continues at coordinate 16,968 of CAJAQT010000220.1, forward strand.
GCATACGCAATACTGGGAGTGTTTAACGTGCCAAACGCATTACGCGGTGAACCTGCTGAAACTGCTGTGCCTTGACTAACATTGCTGGCATCAATAAACGCTGCGGGCTTGTCTTCAACACCACGCAGACTATGACATGTTGAACAGGACTGGTTTCTATTTAACGATAAGTCGCGATCGATAAACAAACTGTTGCCTAATTTCTGTTCAGTGGATAAATCGGTACTAGCCCTTGCATTGACATACAGGCTACACAAAAAAATAACAGCTACGGTTGTTTTTTTAATCATAAAAAGCTCTTCATCTAAAGTGTGTAAAGTTAAAAATCAAGCCACTGCTTTGCTCGTTACGTCATAAAGCGCAATAGTTAAGCAACTCAGAGTGTTAATCAATAACACGCCAATCCCTACAAGCCATTACGAATAAAGTGACCAGACACCAGTGGGCATTCAGCTAAGTAAAGCAGTAATAATGCCAAGACAAGTCTGTTCATGCCTAAT
>CAJAQT010000221.1 GCA_903944165.1 uncultured Methylococcaceae bacterium
CTCGCTTTTTCTAGTGCACCGTCATGGCTTAATGCGATGCAAGGAATGTCCGCATCACCAACATTACCCCCTAATAAAGCCACGCCTAATTTTAAGCCTGATATTGAGCTTGATCTTATTTGCCGTCTTAATCAAATCGCTATTTTGCCGGGTCAAACTACCCGTGTGCAGCAATACATTGGTGTGCTCATTAAGGGGCCAAAAAATACCTTAATTGAAATTCCAGGATCGTATTTAGGGCCTATCATCAATCTATATAAAGGTCAGCGGGTGCGTATTAATTTACATAATCGCTTAGAACTGGGTGAGCCAACGGTAACCCATTGGCATGGTTTGCATGTGCCAGCTGAGATGGATGGTCATCCTAGCTATGCAATTAATCCAATGGAAACCTTAGTCTATGAGTTTGAAGTTGTTAATCGTGCAGGGTTTAATTTATATCATCCTCATCCGCATGAAACAACTGGATTGCAGGTTTATCAAGGCTTAGCGGGCGCGTTGCTGGTTCATGATGGCGAAGAAGATGCCTTAGGTTTACCGTCTGGTGAGTACGAACTGCCATTAGTTATTCAAGATCGACGTTTTGATGAACACAATCAGTTTGTGTATACCGGACATGGAATGCATGAGCGTATGTTTGGCTTTTATGGTGATCGTATCTTAGTTAATGGGCGTGTAGAGTGCCAATTTAACGTGGCAACGCGTGCTTATAGATTACGGATAGCCAATGTGTCTAACGCACGTATTTATAAATTAGGTTGGGACGATGGCACGCCACTAACGGTTATAGGGGTTGATGGTGGTTTGTTAGAACAGCCTGAAACTAAACCTTACGTCATGCTGGCGCCTGCGGAGCGTTTAGATGTGTGGGTTGATTTCAGTGGGCGTTCACTGGGTACGCAAGTAGTGTTGCGCAGTTTAGCCTTTACAGGTGCCTTACCCATGATGGCTCAACGTGGAATGGGCGGTATGCATCAGCAAAATCTCTTACCTGTAGGCAGTGATTATCCTATTGTAACGATGAAAATCACCCAAAAAGTAACGGATAGTCCACGTTTGCCAAGCCAATTAAGTACGTTTGCGCGTTATCATCCTGAACATACTGCCAACCCTACAACACCAGTGCCTATTGCTATTTCTGAAGGGCACATGAGCATGTTGTTAAATGGACGTCCGTATGCACATAATGATTTTCAAGCCTTTGAGCATATCAAATTAAATACGCTGCAATTAATGGAAATTTTTCATGAACATGGCATGGGCGGGCATTCAGGCGGTAGGCGTGGTGGCATGGGGGGCATGATGAGAGGCGGCATGATGGGTGGTGGCATGATGGCCATGGCGCACCCTATTCATCTGCATGGGCAAGCTTTTCAGATTTTAAGTAGAAGTATTGCAGATAATGCTGCCGCACATTATGCAACAGTGAGCGCTGGATTTATCAATAATGGTTTAAAAGACACCGTCTTGGTCATGCCTGGTGAGACGGTAAAAATCATTAAACCGTTCCAAGATTATAAAGGCGTGTTTATGTATCATTGTCATAATCTTGAGCATGAAGATATGGGCATGATGCGCGAATTTTTAGTTGAATAATAGCGTGTGTCGTAAGTCTTACTGCCTCAGTGTTAACCGTGTAGCACGGTTAACACTGTAGTTTTCATGCGTTAGTGCGTGTTATGTATTAAAGAAGGACGGCAATTATGCCAGATTTTACAGGTAACCAATGCGCAGGCATGATTCAAGTCAAAAGGAGATGCTTCGTGCTGCTCTTTGTTTGGTGTAACCGTCATAGTGTTAGACTCAAATAAGGGTTAAGCTAAATGGGGTTTTATACGACGCGCAGCTAACGGGTGATCAGCAAAGGCTTCGTGATATTCCAAGCCAACGAAGTCACATTGCCCGCCATTTTTTTCAGCATTGTGTTGGCAGTCATGAAAAAACTCCATTACAGTATGATCTATAAAAAACGTATCATTTAATTGAAAAATAATGGTTTTTTTAGGGTCGATAGCCTGTATTGCAGTTTTTAATGCCAACATATTAGAAAAGATAGCTGCGCCATGAATAGTAATTAAAATGCTATCGTCTGGTTGCGGGGTAAGCTCAAAAATCATGGAAAATAAATTAGTGATTTTAACGCCACGAAAACTATGTAAAGCAAATTTAGTGACAATCCCAATGACCACACCAAGTAATAAATCTGTGGCAATTACCCCAACGATAGTAATTAAAAATAATAATAATTGATCTTTGCCTAAGCCCAATACTTTGCCAAACTCTTTGGGTGAGGCTAAGCGAAAGCCAGTAAAGACTAATAATGAAGCCAAGGCCGCCAAAGGAATGCTGTGAATTAAGCGAGGAAATAAGGCGACAAAGATTAATAATAAAACGCCATGAAAGAAATTAGCCCAGTTAGTGCGTGCGCCATTATTGACATTGGCCGAGCTTCTGACGATTTCAGCAATCATCGGTAAACCACCAATTAAGCCGCAAAGTAAGTTACCCGCCCCCACCGCAGTTAAATCTTTATCTAAATTAGAGTGACGTTTAAATGGATCTAATTTATCAACCGCCATGGTACTTAATAAACTTTCTAAACTGCCTACCAAACAAATACTGACCACGGCTTCCCAAAATTCTATAGTTAAGATTTTAGAAAAGTCTGGGAAATAAAAGCTCGACATGAAATCTTCAGAGATTGCCACTAAAAATGCAGGGCCAATGGTGGCTTCATGATGAGGTAAAAAATGTGCATCAGGTAAAAATAAATACATGTGTTCATGATCTAAATCAAAATATCGACCTAAGCCAATACCCACTAACACCACGATTAATGGTGCTGGAATCATTTTTAATACGGGATGTTTAAGCATCGACCAGATAATTAAAATGGCTAAACCAGTAAACCCAATAATCGCAATTTCAGGGTTTAAGTTAATGATACTGTTTGGAATTTGAGCAATGGTATTTAGCAAGCTACTGCCTTTTGCAGGCGCATAACCCACTACCACATGAATTTGTTTCGCCATAATAATGATACCGATGGCGGCTAACATGCCATGCACTATTGAGGCTGGAAAGAAGGAGCTTAAGCGTCCAGCTTTAACAAAGCCTAGGACTATCTGAAATACACTAGCGACTACAATCGCGGCTAAGGTGTAACGATAACCCGCCATTGCGTCGCCTTCGCCCAAGGCCTGTACTGCGCCCAAAACAACAACAATTAAGCCTGCCGCCGGGCCATTGATGGTGACAAAAGAGCCACTTATCCTTGACACAATAATTCCGCCAATAATCGCGGTAATAATGCCAGCGGAAGGTGGAAAGCCCGATGCCATTGAAATCCCCAAACATAAGGGCATAGCAATTAAAAAAACTAAAAAACCTGCTAATAAATCATTGCGCCAGTTATCTTTTAAGCCAGCGAAACCAGTTTTGGGTAACGTGTTAGCCATTATGTCATTCATAAATGTATCGTTGTTAAGAAGAAACGTGCAAACAAGCCAATTAAACATAGACTTCTGCAAACGTGAGGCGAAGCTATGGTGGGAGTTTTTTGGTAAATAGCGGTTGAGATAAGGCCAGCTAAAAAGTGTTATTAAGGGATAACAGCACGATGAGCGTCGAGTCTCCGCTCGTCAATAAAGCGTAATCAAATATTGCAAAGCTATTAACTCCCCACTAAGGCAGACTAAATATTGAAAAGTTCACTAAGTGAGAAGATTTAGTTTTTAGTGAGAATGGCGGAGTTTAATGCGCGTACAGTTAGTTACGATGATAGGTGTGGTGTAGCAAGGATACACGCTTGAGCTTAGCTAAATAGTTTAAGATATGCACAGTCGTGAAAAATTTCGTCAAAAAACGGTTTTTTCATTAAATAATGTACTTATTTAGTTCCTATTAGATAACTCCTTTTTCAAAGAAGGGGGTGAATCATTACTAAATAATCAAAAAACAAGGCTTAATTTAAACAATGTTAAATGACATTATCAGCGCTAAAAAAAACCAGTGGTTACGTTCGCCAGATTGCGCTATTACAGGTTTAATCGGATATATTAAAAACACCAATAAACTCCGCACGCCACAAATTGAAGCCATTGAAACCTATCTTTTTTTAAAAATTGCAGGCGAAAATAAACCACTTTGGCAGAACTTTTCAGAAGGTTTTTTTAATCAAGCCATCGATTTAAACACACTTAACATCAATCAACAGGCGCGAGATTATTTCTTGCACAATACCAATGCACTGGCGTTATATCAATTTGCCCAACAAGCTAACTTGCAAAAATTAGTGGCATCGATTATTGAAAACCCAAGCACGTTAGATTTCGATGCAATAATCAAATCGCTATTTTATAACGTGAGTTATCCTGATTATTTGCTCAGTTTGCCAATGGGTGCGGGTAAAACCTATTTGATGGCAGCGTTTATGTATTTGGATTTGTACTTTGCTGAACGTGAACCCGATAACAAACATTTCGCGCATAATTTTTTAGTGTTGATTCCATCTGGTTTGAAATCGTCTATCGTGCCAAGTTTAAAAACCATTAAACATTTTGAACCATCTTGGGTTTTGCCAGAACCCGCCGCAAGCCATTTAAAAAGTCTGCTCAAATTTGACGTGTTAGACGAATCAAAATCAGCGAAAAATAGCGGCAGAGCCAATAATCCCAATGCCCAAAAGGTCAATAACGTTTTGCCGAATCCGTTTGGTCAAGTGTTTGTTGTGAATGCTGAAAAAGTGATTTTAGATCGTGTCGAGCTAAATCCTACACTTTCAACTGTTGAAAAAACCGACGACGAAAAATCACGTTTTGCTAACGAATTACGGCATCTCATTGGTGAAATTCCTAACCTTTCGATTTTAATTGATGAAGTTCACCATGCCGCAACCGATGATATTAAATTGCGTCGTGTTGTTACCGATTGGCACGTTGAAGGTAACATCACAACCGTTTTGGGTTTTTCAGGTACGCCGTATTTGCAAAAAGCCGATACCATCAATATCGCGTCTGTGAGTTTAAAACTCACTGAAATCAGCAACACCGTTTATTACTATCCATTGATTGAAGCGGTTAAAACCTTTTTGAAAAAACCAAAAGTCCAAACGGGAAAAAATTTAAATCGTCTTGAAATTATAAAACATGGCGTTCAAGAGTTTGACGCGCTTTATCGTCACAAAATTTATACAAACGGAACAATTCCAAAACTCGCTATTTATTGCACCAGCATTGATGATTTATATGAAAACATTTTGCCATTTTTGACCAGTGAATTGGCGTGTGTGCGTGACGAGATTTTAGAATTTCACGGCGGTAATAAAAACTATCCGATTGCCAAAGAAAACGCCTTAGCCTTTCGTTCGCTGGATTTGCCGCACTCAAAACACCGTTACATTTTACTGGTGCAAATTGGCAAAGAAGGCTGGGATTGCCCAAGTTTAACAGGCGTAATTTTGTCGCAAAAAGGCGATAGCTCACAAAATATGGTGCTGCAAACCGCTTGCCGTTGTTTGCGTCAAGTGGATAGTGGACAGCATGAAACCGCGTTAATTTGGCTAAATCAAGACAACGCTGACACGCTCAATAAACAATTACAGCAAGAGCAACACATCACCATCGACGATTTGAATGCGGTAAAAGGTGACGAAACGACAGCTAAAATTGAGTGCGTTTCACGGTTAGAACACTTGCAACTTCCCGCGCTTGAGTTTCACCAGCTCAAAGTCACTTATCAAGCAACCGACATTGAAGACAATGCCAACACCCAAGAAAAATTAAGCACGTTACTTGCTGAAATCGACAATTACAAAAGAATTGCCAGCACCACAACAGACACCCTTGACAGTATTGGTGAAGGTTCAACCCGTTTTATTAACGAAGAAGGCGAGCAAGTCGCTTCGTATAAACAATGGTTATTTGACACGATGCGTGGCAGTTTCAAAACGTTAAGCCTTGAGCAATTAAAGGCTTTCGATTCTGACATTTACAAATTATTTGAATGCGTCACCTATCAAAAAAACGGGCAACATTTTTTCAATGATTTATATGATTTACCAAGCATTGAAAGCCAAATCCGTTTGAGTTTTGCCCGTCAACGTGAACTGCAAACAGAAACCGAAATCATCCCGCAAACAGCACAATTATTGTTAGTTGAAAAATTAACACCCGTGAATGAAAGCGGCGCGGGGCTTTATCCGAATAAAGTTGATAGCGCGAAAATTTTAGAGTTCGATGCGAACAAGAAACCGCTTGAAATCGATTTAGCTGAAAAACAACGTGGCTATGACGTGATGAAGCAATCAATGGAAGCTCAAGGTTTAGGGCATTTTGTACCAACATTTGAAGCGTTTCAAACAGGTCTTGAAATCAGCGCGGTTGTGAAACAAAAAGACCAATCTTTTCATTATTTGCCCTACGATTTTGGTGCAAGTGGCGCGAGTGGTTTTGAATTTGAGTTGTTCAAAAAAACCTTATCTCTGACGGATTTTCAAAATAAAGCCAACGCGCTGGAAATTTATTACAACGGCGAACGCGGTTTAACGGAATTTGTCATCGATTGTTTTACCAAAAACGGCAAGTATTGGAAAAACATCGGACATTACACGCCCGATTTTTTGATGATTCGCCGCGATGATGCAAACAAAATTCATAAAGTGTTAATTATCGAAACCAAAGGCGGCGTTTATGCAGAGAAATTCAAGCCGCGAAAAACCTTCATGGAAGCCGAATTTTTGCGCGTGAACAACGAAAAATACGGTTATAAGCGATTTGATTTCTTGTATTTAGAAGACAGCCAAACAATTGAAGCCAACACCGCGAAACTTAACGCTAAAATTAACCAATTTTTTACTGAGGTGATATGAACGATTTACCTGAATTACCTGAAAAAAGTATCAATTTTCTGCTCTATCACTCCGAAACAGCAAAAATAAATGTCCAAGTCATTCTCGGCAACGAAACAGTTTGGCTTTCTCAAAAAGCAATGGCTGAGTTGTTTGGATGTAGCACTGATAACATTTCATTGCATTTAAAAAATATCTTCAATGACAATGAATTAGATGCAAATTCAGTTACCGAGGAATTCTCGGTAACTGCCGCAGATGGCAAAAAATATAAAACGAAATTCTACAACCTTGATGCCATTATTTCGGTGGGTTATCGCGTTAATTCTGCGCAAGCGACACAGTTTAGAATTTGGGCAACCAAAACGCTGAAAGAATACATTATCAAAGGATTTGTGCTTGATAGCGAAAGATTAAAGCAAGGCGGCAATTTATTTGGTAAAGATTATTTTGACGAATTACTTGAAAAAATACGCGAGATTCGCGCCAGTGAACGACGTTTTTATCAAAAAATAACCGATATTTACACGCTTTCAATTGATTACGATAAAAGTGCAGGGCTAACAAAAGAGTTTTTCGCCAGTGTTCAAAACAAACTGCATTGGGCAATCACGGGAAAAACTGCGGCTGAGATAATTTACGCTGAATCCGATGCGACGCGGTTATACATGGGATTAAAAACTTGGAAAAATGCACCTGATGGAAAGATTCTAAAATCTGACGTTTCAATTGCTAAAAATTACCTTTCTGAAAGTCATATCAGAGAATTAGAACAAATAGTTTCTGCCTATCTTGATTTGGCTGAAAACAGAGCGCAGCGTCAAATACTGATGAAAATGGAAGACTGGAGTAAATTTTTAAACAGTTTTCTTGAGTTATCTAATTATCCGATTCTGCAAGACAAAGGCAGAATAAGCCAAGAACGCGCAAAATTAAAAGCCGAACAAGAATTTGATAAGTTTCGTGTTATTCAAGACCAAAATTTTGAAAACGACTTTGATAAAACCATTAAGCACATTCAGAAAAACTAATCATGCCAATAAAATACATTTCTCACGCAAAAAATCCCGTCGAAGGACAAGCGATTTTAAACAACATCACGCGACCACAACGGGTTTTGCGTTACCGCGAAAACAACCAAGTGTTTGACCGCATTCAACGCGGAATGCCTTTTTACGAAGTTGAAACGCAAGAAATCATCGGCGAACCGTCTGACAATTTAGTGTTGCGCGGCGAATGTTTATCAGCGTGCGCGTATTTGAAAACCCAAAATATTCAAGTCGATTTGGTTTACATCGACCCGCCTTTTGCCAGCGGCGCAGATTATGCGAAAAAAGTTTATATTCGCAAACATCCAAAACTTGCCGAAAAAATCGCCGCCGCTGAACAAACAATGGACAGCGAAGAATTACGCAGTTTTGAAGAAAAAATGTACGGCGATATGTGGCAAAAAGAAGATTATTTGAATTGGATGTATGAAAATTTAATGGCGATTAAAAGCGTCATGAGTGACACCGCCAGTATTTATGTGCATTTGGATTGGCACATTGGGCATTATGTGAAAATTTTAATGGATGAAGTTTTTGGCGAAGGGAATTTTATCAATGAAATTATTTGGTGCTATTCAAGACCATCAATTAACAGTCAGAAAAATTTTACTAAACTTCACGACACAATTTTTTGGTATTCTGCGGATAGAGATAATTTCATTGCTAATATGAACGATGTAAGAATTGAATACTCTGAAAAAACAAAAGAAAGGAATAAATATGGTTCAGGAGGCAGTAAGTATTCGGGAGAAAGCACGGAAAGAATCACTCATGAAGACGGTAAAATTCCAGAAGATTATTGGAACATTCCTATGGTAGTTGGTAATGCTAACGAAGTAGTGGGTTATTCAACTCAAAAACCCGAAGCCCTTTTACAACGCATCATCAAAGCCAGCAGTAACGAGAATATGATAATAGCCGATTTCTTTGGTGGCAGTGGCGTAACCGCAAAAGTCGCGCATGATTTAGGACGGCGATTTATTCATTGTGATGTGGGCATTAACAGCATTCAAACCGTGCGTGACCGTTTAAAAGAAGCGGGCGCGAGTTTTCAGATGTTAGAAATTCAAGACGGCGTGAGTTTGTTTCGTAATCCACAACAAACGATGGATAAATTAGCGACATTGATTCCGAGTTTGCAACGTGGCGTGGAAGGGATTGGCGCGTTTTGGTTTGGTTCAATTGTTGACAGCAAGTTAGGCACGATGCCTGTTTATGTACCGAATTTGTTGAATTCGCAAGAAAAGGTGTTAGACATTCCACAAATGAATCAAATTTTAAATCAAGAATTGCCTGATTTAGACATCGATGTAAAAAAAGTGATTGTCTATTACATTGATATTGATGGCGAACAAGCACTCAAAAAATTCATTCACAACAATAACAACACCAACATTGAAGTCGAATTGAAAGATTTAAAGAATTTGCTGCATGACGTGGTGATTGAAGACATCGTGAAGGTGAAATGTAGCGAAGTTGAAGATGGTTTTGAAGTCGAAATTATGGAATTTATCAGCGATAGATTGCTGCAAAAAATTGAAACGTTTAATCAAAAAAGCAGTACCAAAACGCCGATTGTGATGAGTGATGACGGGCTGGAATTGATTGAAATGATCGCGCTAGATTGTGAAAACGACAGTGGTGTGTGGCAGAGTTCGACTGAAATTAAAATTGATAAACTCGGATTTGTAATGAAAGATGGCGTGAAAACGAAAACGTTTTGGGATGGAAAAGTTTTTAGTGAAAAACAAGTAAAACGTTTGAAAGTGCGAAATATCAGCGGTGATGAAACGGTGATGATGTTGGAGGCGGTGCAGTGAGGCCTAAAAAATATAGTTGTCCTGCCTGTAAGCAAAAAACAGGTGTTGATATTCTTTATGGATTACCGATTTACGAAG
>CAJAQT010000222.1 GCA_903944165.1 uncultured Methylococcaceae bacterium
GGCAGATGATCTTGGTATTTACTGATCAGTATCCATGTCAGCAAACCTACCGCTGCCATGCCACCATCGATGATAGCAGGCGGAATCGGTGCCGCAGTAATGGATTCACAGAAACGGCAGGCGTATTGTGGACGAATGTGGTGGTGAACAAAGAATTTAGTGGGTTCAACGTCCAGTTGCAAAAATATGAGAATGCCAAAATTTGGTGCTGCAAGATAGGTGTATGGAGCGGAGCGATACTAAGGGGGCGATAAGCCGTGTTTTCTTAAGGGAGTCGCTATTTAGATTATTTAGGAAAGATGTCTATTATATGGATTCAGGAATCATCATATTCCTCAGCGAGCTATTCATCACCCCCCCCTATATAATCTATTCAGAAATGGCCATAAAATGACCCTGAATTATTTATTAAAGATGACTGTAATGATGCGGGACTTTTGACAGGCACAAAGCACTGAAAGATAGCTTAACGGGCAAGGCGATAACGTATTTAAGCAATCACATGGATAAGCTGATGATCTATTACTCGAACAGAGCATTGATCATCAGTAATATTCCCGCCGAAAACGCTATCTGTCCTTTCGTAATCAATGGCAAGGCCTGATTGTTTCTGACACACCCAAAGGTAATCAAGCACGCATCTTTCATTACACCCTAATTAAAACAGCAAAAGGCAATCACTTAGATTTCTACGCCTATTTAACTTACTCACTCACTCACGAGCTTGCCATATGCCGATAAGGTTGAAAAAATGAAGCGTTATTGCCTTGAAATGATAAAAAATTGAGTTTTACTGGTTTAAGAGAAATGATCGCTTTACTAAGCGCTTACACTTTATTTCACATAGAAATTTTATTTTGCATAGGAACAGAAATAATTTTAAAATTAAAAAAACTATAGTGCTCCTCAAGCGCTAAAAATCTCTATCTACTAATTGAATTATAGCCATCGGTGCATTATCACCTGTTCTAAATCCACATTTAACAATTCGCAAATAACCACCATTACGATCAAAATAGTGAGGTCCTAAATCATTAAAAAGTTTAGTAACAATTTCACGATCTTTTAACCGAGAAAAAGCGATACGTCTCTTAGCTACATTATCTTGTTTAGAAAGTGTAATTAGTGGCTCAGCAAAAGATCTTAATTCTTTAGCTTTTGGTAATGTAGTTCTTATAGTCTCTTCTTTAAAAAGTGAGTTAGCTAAATTGGAAAAAAGAGCTTTTCTATGACTACTGTTAATATTAAATTTTCTTCCAGACTTACGATGTCTCATAAATGATTAACCTTTTAATTAATTTGGTGATGTTGATCTGATAAATTTTCTGGAGGCCAATTTTCCAAACGCATACCTAAGGAAAGACCTTTTAACGCCAAAATATCTTTAATTTCAGTAAGTGACTTTTTACCTAAATTAGGTGTTTTCAAAAGCTCAACCTCAGTTCTCTGAATCAAATCACCAATATAAAAAATATTTTCTGCTTTTAGACAATTAGCGGATCTAACAGTTAATTCCAGATCATCAACTGGCCTCAAAAGAACAGGCTCAAAGGCATCATGAACTTCTATGAACTCTTCTTCTGGCTTTTCTTTAACTTTCTCAAAATCTACAAATACTGAAAGTTGATCATGCAATATTGTAGCTGCTGCTTTAATTGTTTCTTCAGGATCAACTGTACCATTCGTTTCTAATTCAATAATTAATTTATCAAGATTAGTTCGCTGCTCTACACGCGTACTTTCAACATGGTAAGCTACTTTAACAATAGGAGAATAGGAAGCATCAATATGAAGTAAACCAACAAGAGGCTTGAAGTCATGCGTAGTTTTTCTAGATTGAACTGATTCATAGCCACGACCTCTACGAATTTTAATCTTCATATCTAATTTACCCGACTGAGTAAGATTAGCAATAACTAAATCAGGATTTACAATTTCAACATCAGAATTTAATTTTATATCACTTGCTAAAACAGGGCCAATGCCTTGTTTTGTCAGAATTAAGTCAACCTCATCTCTGTTATAAAGTATAACAGCTAATTTCTTTAAATTAAGTAGTATGTCAATTACATCCTCATGAACACCATCAAGAGTGGTAAATTCATGTTGAACACCGACAATCTCAACATCAGTTACGGCACAACCTGAAATAGTTGATAATAAAACACGTCTGAGTGCATTTCCAAGGGAATGACCAAACCCTCTTTCAAGAGGTTCAATCACAATTCGGGAATGATAGGGAGTTTTACAAACCACCTCTACTAAACGTGGCTTCAATAAACCAGAAATAGAACTCTGCATTAAAATTCCTAACATCAAAATTATTTTGAATATAACTCTACAACTAATTGCTCATTTATGTCTGAACCAAGCTCACTGCGTTCAGGGACAGAAATAAACCTACCTTTTAATGCTTTGTTATCAACATCTACCCAATTAGGGTAACCAAATTGATCTACAACAGCTAAAGAATCTAAAATTCTTTGATGCTTTTTAGCTTTATCACGAATTTCAATAATATCTTCCGCTTTAACTTGATATGAAGGTATATTAATTAATTTATTGTTTAGTAGTATTAATTTATGTGAAACTAATTGTCTTGCCTCAGCACGAGTTGAGGCAAATCCCATACGATAGACAACATTATCCAGCCTAGATTCCAAAAGAGATAATAGGTTTTCGCCCGTAGCACCTTTCTTCATATCAGCGGCTTTATAATAGTTTCTAAATTGCTTCTCTAAAATACCATATATTCTACGTAATCGTTGTTTAGCACGTAACTGCATAGCGTAATCAGAATTTCTTGTTCTTTTTGTGCCATGCTGACCTGGTCTTTGTTCAAGCTTACATTTTGTTTCTAAAGATTTACCTCTACTTTTAAGAAATAAATCAGTGCCTTCTCTTCGGCTAAGTTTGCATGTTGGTCCGAGATATCTTGCCATTTATAGACTCCGTTTACTATACGCGACGTTTTTTAGGTGGGCGACAACCATTATGTGGAATGGGTGTAACATCATAAATATTAGTAATTTTGAATCCAATATTATTCAATGATCTGACAGCAGATTCGCGACCAGGACCAGGACCTTTAATCATAACATCAAGATTTTTCATACCGAATTCTTGAGCTACTAATCCAGCTTTTTCAGCTGCGACTTGAGCTGCAAAAGGTGTACTTTTACGTGACCCCCTAAACCCAGAACCTCCTGAAGTTGCCCATGAAATAGTATTTCCTTTTCTATCAGTGATAGTAACTATTGTATTATTGAAAGATGCATGAACATGAACTATGCCATCAACAACTTCTTTTCTAATTTTTTTTCTTGTTCTATTATTAGCGTTTGCCATTTATTGGTCTCATCAAACTTATTTTCTGATTGCTTTGCGAGGACCTTTTCTTGTCCTCGCGTTAGTTCTAGTACGCTGCCCTCTTAAAGGCAATCCTCGTCTATGCCTGATACCACGATAACACCCGAGATCCATTAATCTTTTAATATTCATAGATACCTCTCTTCTTAAATCACCTTCAACGGTCATTTTAGAGATAACATTTCTAATAATTTCTATTTGATCTTCACTAAGATCTTTAATTTTTTGTGTTGGAAGAATACCTGATTCAGAACAAATATTATTTGCTGTTTTTCTTCCTATTCCATATATCGATGTTAATGCAATTTCTGCATGTTTGTTATCGGGAACATTTATACCTGCAATACGCGCCATTTAATATACCTAAACTAATAAAATTAAATAATGATCAGAAATTAACCTTGTCTTTGCTTATGCCTTCCATCATCACAAATAATGCGTACTACACCATTTCTTTTTACAACTTTACATTTTCTACAAATTTTTTTTACTGAAGCTCTTACTTTCATTTATAAATTCCTTAACTATTTTTTTAAATTAGACTTTTTTAGCAACCCTTCGTACTGTTTAGACATAATATGAGTTTGCATTTGCGAAATAAAATCCATCACAACAACTACTATAATAAGTAAAGAAGTTCCTCCAAAATAAAAAGGAACATTCCAATAAACTATTAAGAACTCTGGCAATAAGCAAACTATAGTAATATAAAATGCACCTATTAATGTCAGCCTAGTAATAACTTTATCTATATATTGTGTTGTTTGTATTCCAGGTCTAATTCCAGGAAGAAAAGCACCTGATTTTTTTAGATTTTCAGATGTTTCTTTAGAATTAAAAACTAAAGCCGTATAAAAGAAACAGAAGAAAATTATTGCGCTCGCATAAAAAATAACATAAATAGGTTGCCCAGGAGATAATACAGTAGAAACATCTTGTAACCATTCAAAACCAGGAGTATTGGAAAACCAACCCGCTAAAGTAGCTGGAAATAAAATAATACTTGAGGCAAAAATTGGGGGAATAACACCAGCCATATTAATTTTTAGAGGTAAAAAACTTGTTTGACCAGCATACAACTTTCTTCCTTCCTGACGTTTCGGATAATTTAATAAAATTTTTCTCTGACCTCTTTCAACAAAAACAACGATTGCAGTGACAGCAATTGAAAGCAAAAATAGCAATATAATAAAACCGCTATTCATTTCACCTGTTCTAGCAAGCTCAAGTGTACCACCAACAGCTTTAGGCAAGCCAGAAACAATACCAGCAAAGATTATCATGGATATACCATTACCTATGCCTCTTTCAGTAACTTGCTCACCAAGCCACATCAAAAAAACTGTTCCTGTTACAAGAGAAATAGTTGTAATAAATACAAAAGAAAGACCAGGTTCCAGAACAACTGACATACCACCTGCAGTCTGACTTTGTAATGCCAAAGAAATACCAATAGATTGAAATGTAGCGAGAACAACAGTCCCATACCTAGTAAACTGTGAAATTTTTCTTCTTCCAGACTCACCTTCTTTTTTTAACTGCTCCATTGACGGAAGAACGACAGTCATTAACTGCATTATAATAGATGCAGAAATATAAGGCATAATTCCGAGTGCAAATAAGCTCAGACGCATTAAAGCCCCGCCTGAAAACATATTGAACATGTCCAAAATAGAGCCACCTTGCTCTTCAAACATTGCTGTTAAAGCTTTAGGATCTACACCTGGGACAGGTATATGAGAACCTATACGGTAAACAACTAAAGCTAGGATAACAAAGTACAACCTGCTCTTTAATTCAGAAAACTTATCTGTTTTGTCAAAAGTTTTACTATTTAATTTGTTCACTTAAGCCTCTACACTACCACCAAGTCTTTCAATCTCTAATTTTGCGCCAGAGGTAACATTCAAACCTGTCAGAACTATTTGCTTAACCAAAGACCCGCTTTTTATTACTTTTATGTATTTAGTTCTTTTAGATACTAACTTATTTGCAATTAATATTGCCTTATCGATTTTTTCAGAATCAAGAGCATTTAGCTGCCCCAAGGTAATTTGTTCATAAAACTTCTTTTTTGCAGAAACAAAACCAATTTTAGGTAGTCTTCTCTGCAGTGGCATTTGACCACCTTCAAAACCAACTTTATGAAAACCACCACTTCTCGCTTTTTGACCCTTATGACCACGGCCACATGTTTTGCCTAAAGTAGAACCAATCCCACGACCGACACGCTTCGATTTTTTTCTGGCTCCATCTGCTGGACGGATTGTATTCAGGAACATTTAAAACTCCTCAAAATGTAACATATAAGATATTTTATTAACCATACCCCTAACTTCAGGTGTATTTCTTAATTCAACACTTTGATTTAATTTTTTTAAACCTAATCCTTTTAAACATTCAAGATGAACTGGTAATCGTCCATACTTACTTTTAATTAATTTAATTTTTATTGTTGGATGATTCATTTTTAACCTGGAAGTTTATCTACGGTAATGCCACGCTTAGCTGCTATTTGATTTTTATTTTTCATGCTCGCTAAGCCGTTAATAGTTGCTCTAACAACATTAATTGGATTATTAGTTCCAATACATTTTGCGAGAACATTGTGAACACCAACAACCTCAAATACAGCACGCATAGCACCACCTGCAATAATCCCCGTACCCTCTGACGCTGGCTGCATGTAAACTTTAGCAGCACCAGTTGTATTCATTACAGGATATTGCAATGTATCACCAGCTAGCGCGATTTTTTGCATATTTTTTTTTGCCTGCTCGAGTGATTTTTGAATTGCAATAGGAACCTCTCTTGCTTTACTTACACCATAACCAACTCGACCTTGACCATCACCAACAACAGTTAATGCTGTAAAACCAAAAACTCGCCCACCTTTAACTACTTTTGCAACACGCCTTACATTTACAAGTTTTTCTTGTAAGCCATCCGCATTAATCTGACTAGCATTAGTTGACATATATTATTCCTAAAAAATTAATCCAGTTTCTCTTGCTGCATCAGCTAAGGCCTTAACACGACCATGATATTTAAAACCAGATCTATCGAAGGCAACATGCGTAACACCAACACTTAATGCCAAAGTAGCTATTGCTTTACCAACTTCAATAGCGGCACTAATATTTCCAGTATTTTTAACTCTGGATTTTATTTCAACTTGATTAGTAGATGCATGAACTAGAGTAGAACAACCATCTTTACTAATAATTTGTGCATAAATATGCTGGGAAGTTTTATGTATGGATAACCTAGTGATATTTAAATCTTTAATTTTTGATCTTATTTTTAGCGCCCTTTTTATACGAATATCTCTTTTTTTCATATTATCCTACTTTTTCTTAGCTTCTTTTCTGATAATTTTCTCATCAGAGTATCTTATTCCTTTTCCTTTATAAGGCTCAGGCGGTCTAAACGATCTTATATTAGCAGCAACTTGGCCAACTTTTTGCTTATCATAACCTTTTATAATTATGTCAGTTTGTGTTGGTGTTTCAATTAAAATGCCATCAGGCACAACAAAATCAAGAGGGTGAGATAAACCTAATGAGAGACTTAAAATTTTATCTTTTGCTTGAGCTCTATAACCAACACCAACAAGACTCATTTTTTTTTCAAATCCTACAGATACCCCTTGAACAAGGTTACTAATATTGGCTCTTGCTGTACCTGCTTGTGCAGTAGCATTTTTATCATTTTCAGACCATAAAACTTTTATATAATCTTCAGTTATTTCTAAATCTAATGATGAATGCAAATGATAAATTAAAAAACCTTTTGCACCAGAAACTTTTAACGTATTAGCAATGTATTCTATATTAACAGCGTTATTAATAGAAATTAATGACTTAGCAATTCTTGACATAATATATCCTTAATTAATAAACTGTGCATAATACTTCACCACCGAACCCTCGCTCTCTAGCAGACTTATCAGTCATTAAACCACATGATGTAGAAATAATTGCAACACCTAATCCACCAATAACTTTTGGTAACTCATCTTTAGCTTTGTAGATTCGTAACCCAGGTCTACTTACTCTTTTGATATTTTCAATAACAGGCTTGCCTTTGTAATATTTTAACTCAATCATCATAACAAGATGATTACCATCTTCTTCTACAATATAATTTACAATATAACCTTCATCTAATAGTACTTTAGCAATAGAAACTTTTATTTTAGACGATGGTTGTTTAATAAAACGTTTACCAGAAGTCTGACCATTTCTAATTCTGGTTAACATGTCTGATATTGGATCACTCATACTCATAATTATTCCTAATTTACCAACTAGCTTTAACAAGACCAGGGATATCTCCACGCATCATAGCTTCCCTTAGCATGTTCCTACTAAGCCCAAATTTTCTATAATATCCATGGGGTCTTCCAGTGATATTACATCTATTTCTTTTTCTTGTTACGCTTGAATCTCTTGGGAGAGATTGCAACTTAAATTGCGCAGCCTCTTTGTCCTCATAAGAGCTAGAAATCCTAACGATGTTTTTTAGCTCTTCTCTTTTAACTCTATATTTATCAGCTAACATTTTTCTTTTAGTTTCACGCGCGATCATTGATTTTTTAGCCATGATTATCTCTTCAATGCTTGAATGGAAATTTATATAACTTCAATAATGCTAAACCTTCTTCGTCAGTTAAAGCACTTGTTGTAATCGTAATATCTAAACCTCTAAGCACGTCAACCTTATCATAATCAATTTCTGGAAATATTATTTGCTCTTTGATACCTAAGGAGTAATTACCACGACCATCAAAACTTTTTGGACTTAATCCTCTAAAATCTCTAATCCTAGGTATAGAAATACTAATAAGCCTATCTAAGAACTCATACATTCTTGAACTCCTTAAGGTTACTTTACAGCCAATAGGCATATCATCTCTAATTTTAAAGCCTGCTATAGATTTTCTAGCTAAAGTTATAATCGGCTTTTGACCAGATATTTTTTCCATATCACTGAGAGCAAATTGTAGAATTTTTTTATCCGCTACAGCACCACCAACTCCCATATTTAAAGTTATTTTTGTAAGCTTTGGGACTTGCATTACTGACTTGTAACCAAATTGCCCCATTAAATTTTGAATTATTTCTTGTTTATAATAGTTTTCTAATCTAGCCATTTTATACACCTTAAACCTTAATCAACATGCCGATCAGTTGATTTAAAAACACGAACTTTGTTTCCATTATCTAAAACCTTAATAAAAACTTTATCATGTTTTTTTATATCAGGATTATAAAGAGCAACGTTAGAAACATGAATGGGCATAAATTTGTCTACAAAGCCGCCCGAAGTACCAGTATTAGGATTTGGTTTCTGAGATTTTTTTACTTGATTAATACCATCAATTATTAATTTATCATCTTTTAAAACCTGAAGCACACGACCGCTCTTTCCTTTATCTTTACCCGTGATAACAACTATATCATCACCTTTTTTAATCTTTTTCATAAATACCTTTTATAGAACTTCAGGCGCTAATGAAATAATTTTCATGAATTTATCGCCTCTTAATTCACGAGTAACAGGTCCAAAAATTCGAGTTCCTAATGGCTGTAAATTATTATTTAAAATAACTGCCGCATTACCATCGAACCTAATTAAAGAACCATCAGGTCTTCTTACACCTTTTTTAGTTCTTACTACTAAAGCATTATAAACCTCACCTTTCTTGACACGTCCTCGTGGAATCGCATCTTTAATACTTACTTTAATAATATCACCGATACCGGCATATCTTCTGTGAGACCCACCTAGTACTTTAATACACATAACTCGCTTAGCACCACTGTTATCGGCTACATCTAAATTGGTTTGCATTTGAATCATATTGACATCCTCATATATGGTGAAGTTTTATTTTAGAGAAGAATCAATGATTTCTACTAAAACAAATGATTTAAATTTCGACATAGGTCTACATGAAGCAATAGTAACAATATCTCCCTCATTGCACTGATTATTCTCATCATGCGCCATCATTTTAGTCGATCTTCTAATATACTTTCCATATACAGGATGTTTTACAACTCTTTCTACAAGTACAGTAATGGATTTATCCATTTTATTACTGACTACTTTTCCTAACACACACCTAGAACCACTTGATTTTTCAGACATAATTTACTCTTTCTTTCTCACCAATAACAAATAAGACTCTAGCAATATTTTTTTTCACAATTCTAATTTGATGTGTTGCAGTCAATTGATTTGTTGCTTTTTGCATTTTCAAATTAAAGCTTTCTTTTGATAAATCTATTAGTAATGACTTTAATTCTTCATGAGTTTTTGCATGTAAATCTGAAGTTTTCATCACATTATTGTCCTTTTAGTAAAGAGAGTTTTTAAAGGTAGTTTTGCAGCGGCTAAACAAAATGCCTCACGAGCCAACTCTTCGGTCACTCCTTGTATTTCGTATAACATAGTACCTGGTCGTATCTGAGCCACCCACAATTCGACACTACCTTTACCCTTACCCATCCTTACTTCTAATGGCTTTTTAGTTATTGGTTTATCAGGAAATATCCTAATCCAAATTTTCCCTCCTCTTTTTACATGACGAGATATAGTTCTTCTAGCTGATTCAATCTGCCTTGCCGTAAGCCGACCTCGACTGATAGATTTAAGTCCATATTCGCCAAAACTAACAGAGGAACCTCTTACAGCAACTCCGTTATTTCTTCCTTTATGCTGTTTTCTAAATTTTGTTCTTTTAGGTTGTAACATAATTAATTACCGTATTATTACTGCACTTCAGTATTTGAAGCTTTGTTTCTGAAATTATCTTCGAATACTTCGCCTTTGAAGATCCACACCTTGATTCCAATAATTCCATATGTTGTATTTGCTTCAGCAGTTGCATAATCAATATCAGCTCTTAATGTATGCAAGGGAACCCTTCCCTCTCTATACCATTCACTTCTAGCTATTTCTGCACCATTTAATCTGCCTCCGATGGTAACTTTTATACCTTCAGCGCCAAGACGCATAGTATTAGTTACAGCTCTTTTCATTGCTCTACGATACATAATACGTTTTTCTAATTGCTGAGCAATACTTTCAGCAACTAAATACGCATCTAATTCAGGCTTACGTATCTCTTCTACATTTAACTGGACAGAAATACCTAATAACTTTGAAAGCTCATTTTTTAATAACTCAATATCCTCACCTTTTTTACCAATAACAATGCCTGGCCTTGCGGTATGTATTGTTATATGAGCATTATTTGCTGGCCTATTAATTTGGATATGACTCACAGATGCCTGCGAAAGCTTCTTTTTTATAAACTCTCTAACCTTTAAGTCTTGATGTAAATACAATGGAAAATCTTTTGAATTAGCATACCACCTTGAGTTCCAATCTTTTGTAATTCCTAAACGTATTCCAATTGGATGAACTTTTTGTCCCATTATTAGCCTCTATTTATCTCAGATACTTTTAACGTGATGTGACACGTTCTTTTTAAAATATGATTTGCCCGGCCTTTCGCTCTAGCCTTAAAACGCTTTAGAGTAGCACCTTCATCAACAAAAATTGTAGAAATCTTTAGCTCATCAACATCGAAACCGTCATTATTTTCGGCATTAGCAATGGCTGATTCTAAAATTTTAACTATAATTTTAGCTGCAGATTTTGAACTAAATTTTAAAATATCTAGGGCTTTATTAACCTCAACACCACGTATTTGATCACTTACTAACCTAGCTTTTTGTGCTGATAATGGCGCATTTTTTAATCTTGCAATAGTTTCCATATCATTCCTATTTAGATTTTTTATCAATGACATGACCTTTATAAGTCCGTGTAGGGGAAAACTCTCCTAATTTATGACCAATCATATTCTCTGAAATAAGTACAGGAATGTGTAAATGGCCATTATGGATAGCAATTGTAAGACCTAACATGTCAGGAATTATCATAGATCTTCTTGACCAAGTTTTAATAGGTTTTTTCGTATTACTAACTCGTGCATCATCAATTTTTTTTAGTAAATGATGATCAATAAATGGACCTTTTTTTATAGAACGAGGCATCTTTAATCCTTACTATTTTTGGTTTCTTTTTCGAACTATCATATTATCAGTTCTTTTGTTTTTTCTTGTTTTATATCCTTTAGTCGGCTTACCCCAAGGAGTTACTGGGTGACGACCACCAGAAGTCCTACCTTCTCCACCACCATGAGGATGATCGACTGGATTCATAACAACACCACGAACTGTAGGCCTTACACCACGCCACCGCTTAGCGCCAGCTTTACCTAGAGAAATCAAATTATGTTCAGAATTAGAAACCTCACCAATTACAGCCTTACAATCTGATAAAATTTTTCTAATTTCACCAGACCGCATTCTAATTGTTGCATGAGCACCTTCTTTAGCCAAGAGCTGTACAGATGTTCCTGCACTTCTAGCTATCTGCGCACCTTTACCTGGCTTTAATTCAACACAATGTAATGTGGTACCTAAAGGAATATTTCTTAAAGGCATACAATTACCTAACTTAACAGGAACACTGTCTGATGAAATAATGCGCTGACCAACCTCTAAACCTTTTGGAGCTACTATATAACGTCTCTCACCATCTTCATAAAGAACTAATGCAATGTTTGCAGTTCTATTTGGATCGTACTCTAAACGCTCTATCTTACCAGCAATATCGCTTTTATTTCTTTTAAAATCTATAATTCGATATTGTTTTTTATGTCCGCCTCCGATATGGCGCGTAGTAATACGACCTTGGTTATTTCTACCTCCAGTCTTACTATTTTTTTCTAATAATGGTGCGAAAGGACGGCCTTTATACAAATCATCAGATTTGATACTTATAACAAATCTTTTACCGGGTGATGTAGGCTTTGATTTTACAATTGACATTTTATATCCGATTTAATTATTTTTATCACGCTACAGAGAAATCAATCTCACTTCCATCTTTAAGCTTAACATAAGCTTTTTTCCAATCAGATCTTTTTCCTAAAGAACGACCAAAACGCTTACTTTTTCCATCTATATTTAGGATATTAACCGAAGCGACTTTTACACCAAACATTATTTCCACGGCATGTTTAACTTCAATCTTATTAGCATCTATATTAACTTTAAATACGAAGGTATTTTGAAAATCAGCTAACTTTGAACTTTTTTCAGAAATAATTGGTTTATCAATAATGTTCGCTAATTTATATTCATTTAAAATCATAATAAAATATCCTTTAGTTTATCCAAAGCACTATCGGTTACAACAATATTTTCATACGAAACCAAATAAACAGGGTTTAAATTAGTAGCCTCGATCACCTCAAGTGTTATTAAGTTTCTTGATGCTAAAGCTAAATTCATATCGATCTTATCTACTATTATTAATAGTTTTTTCTTTGCGGCATCACCTAGATTTTTTAATAAATCTTTTGTTTTATTTGTTTCCAAACAAATATCAGCTGCACACAAGATTCTATTTTGACGAATCAACTCAGAAAAAATTGTTCTAATAGCTAGTTTATACATTTTTTTATTAAGTTTTTGCGTATAGACACCAGGTTTAGCTGCAAAATTAACACCACCCCCTCGCCAAATAGGACTTCTTGAAGAACCAGACCTAGCCCTTCCTGTTCCTTTTTGACGCCAAGGCTTCATACCACCTCCACTTACCTCCGACCTTGTCTTTTGTGCTTTAGTACCAGTTTTTCCATTTGCTAAATATTTAACAACTAACTGATGAACTAAATCACCATTATAGTCACAATCAAAAAGCGTAGTATTTAGCAATTTACTTTTACTTAGTTCTTCATTGTCAAAATTTATTAAACTAACACTCATTTACTTGCCTTCAATTTTTTTTTAACAGCTGGTGTTATAACAACATCACTTCCTTTTGAACCTGGCACAGAACCCTTAACCAAAATTATATTTTTATCCTGATCTATCGATTTAATTACTAAATTTTGAATTGTTCTATTTGCATTTCCCAAATGCCCTTCCATTTTTTTTCCTTTAAATACTCTTCCAGGAGTCTGACACATTCCAATAGATCCAAGAACCCTATGTGACCTAGAATTACCATGAGTCGCGTCTTGCATATGAAAGTGATGTCGTTTTATACCACCTGCAAATCCTTTACCAATCGTTTTAGAACGAACATCAACTACTTGACCCTCTGTAAAAATACCCATTGATACAGATTCACCAACCTTAAATTGATTTAACTCTTGATCGCTAATTCTAAACTCCCACAAACCACGACCTGCTTCTACATTTGCAGACGCAAAATGACCAAGCATTGGCTTATTAATACTACCTACCCTCTTTAAGCCAGTCGTTACTTGAATTGAATTATAACCATCAATTGCTTTATTTTTAATTTGCACAATTCTATTTGCTTCAACTTTAATTACAGTTACGGGAACTGAAACACCGTTATCATCAAATATTCTTGTCATACCACATTTTTGTCCAACCAAACCTATTGACATACTTATTGAGCCTTTATTATTTAATTTAACTTGATCTGTACATCAACACCAGCCGCAAGATCTAGTTTCATTAAAGCATCTACTGTTTTATCTGTAGGCTCAACTATGTCCAACAACCTTTTATAAGTTCTTAATTCGTACTGATCTCTAGCATCCTTATTCACATGAGGTGAAATAAGCACAGTAAATCTTTCTTTCTTTGTTGGCAATGGGATAGGTCCTTTCACATGAGCACCAGTCCTCTTGGCTGTCTCAACAATCTCGCCTGCTGATTGATCAATTAAGCGATGATCAAATGATTTAAGACGTATTCTTATTGTTTGATTTGACATATTTATATCACTCAATTATTGAAGCAACTACACCAGCACCAACCGTACGACCACCTTCACGTATTGCAAAACGTAAACCATCCTCCATTGCAATTGGTGAAATTAATTTAACTGTTACTGAAATATTATCACCCGGCATAACCATCTCCACACCATCTGGCAACTTTACCGCACCTGTTACATCTGTAGTTCTAAAATAAAATTGTGGGCGATAACCATCAAAAAACGGGGTATGCCTCCCACCCTCTTCTTTTGATAACACGTAGATTTCAGCATTAAAATGAGCATGAGGCTTAATAGTCCCTTTATGAGCCAGAACTTGACCACGCTCAACATCATCACGCTTAGTACCTCGCAATAATAAACCTACATTATCACCAGCCTCACCCTGATCAAGCAACTTACGAAACATTTCTACACCAGTTACAGTTGTTGTAACAGTAGGCCTAATTCCAACTATTTCAACTTCTTGACCTACCTTAATAACACCACGCTCAATTCTTCCAGTAACAACTGTGCCACGACCTGAAATAGAGAATACATCCTCAATTGGCATCAAAAAGGCACCATCAACTGCTCTTTCAGGCAGCGGTATATACTCATCCAATGCTTCCACCAACCTAACAACGGAAGGTACGCCAATATCACTTGTATCACCATTTAACGCCAATAAAGCCGAACCTTTAATAATTGGAGTATCATCGCCAGGAAATTCATATAAATCCAATAATTCACGAATCTCCATTTCAACTAATTCAATTAACTCTTCGTCATCAACCATATCTGCCTTATTTAAAAATACGACTATATATGGAACACCAACCTGCCTTGATAAAAGAATATGCTCGCGAGTTTGTGGCATTGGGCCGTCTGCAGCTGAACAAACTAAAATAGCACCATCCATTTGCGCTGCACCAGTGATCATGTTTTTTACATAATCAGCATGCCCAGGACAATCAACATGAGCATAATGTCTAACTGACGACTCATACTCAACATGCGAAGTAGCAATTGTAATCCCTCTTGCCCTCTCTTCAGGAGCATTATCAATTTGATCAAACGCTTTTACTTCTCCACCCTGCAATTCAGCCATAACCTTAGTTAAAGCAGCCGTTAACGTTGTTTTACCATGATCAACATGCCCAATTGTGCCAACGTTTACATGAGGCTTATTACGTGAAAATTTTTCTTTAGCCATTATTTATTACCTTTTTATTTACTAAGATTTTTTAATAATAGATTCCATTGTAAACGCAGGAACCTCACCGTATTTTTCAAAGATCATACTATAAGAAGCACGCCCCTGACTTATTGATCGTAAATCAGTAGAATAACCAAACATTTCAGAAAGAGGAACATCGCAACTGATTAATTTTCCATAAGCTATATCTTCTAAATTTTTTACTACACCTCTACGCCTATTAATATCTCCAACAATCAAACCCATGAATTCTTCAGGCAACCTAACATCAACCTTCATAATTGGCTCTAAGAGATATGGGGCAGCACAAACCAATGCCTCCCTAAAGCATCTTGAACTAGCAAACTTAAACGCCATTTCATTTGAATCTACTTCATGATATGAACCGCCTATTAATGATACTTTTGTATCAATAATTTGATAACCTATAAGTACGCCACATTTAAATTGCTCAAGAACACTTTCTTCCACAGCACTTATAAATTCTTTTTTAATTTTATCTGACTTTAAATCACATATAAACTGATTACCAGCACCTAGATTATTTGGCTCCACTTTAAATATAACATGGGCATATTGAGCTTTACCATTAAGCGATCTTTCTACAACCTCTTCCCTAATAATTTCTTTTTTTATTGACTCTCTATAAGCAACTCGCGGCTTACCGACAGACAAATCAATACTAAATTCTCTTCTAATTCTTTCTACAATTATTTCGAGATGAAGCTCTCCCATCCCTGATATTATCAACTGACCAGATTCATTATCAATACCAACATTAAAACTAGGATCCTCTATTTCTAATCTTGTTAATATCTCCATCAACTTCTCTTGATCAGATTTGCTTCTTGCCTCTATTGCTATTGAAATAACCGAAACAGGAAAATCAATTTTCTCCAACTCAACTAATGAATCTAAATCACACAACGTGTCACCTGTTGAAACATTTTTCAAACCAATGACGGCACAAATATCACCCGCATAAACAGCACTCACCTCTTCCCTAGAATTTGAATGCATCTGAACAATCTTACTGATTCTTTCTTTTTTATTTTTTGTAGAGTTTTTAACAACAGCACCAGAAACTAACGTACCTGAATAAATTCTTATATAGGATATAACACCCATAAACGGATCTGATGCAATTTTAAAAACTAAAGCTACAAAAGGCAAAGAATCGCACGCCACGGAAATACAATCACTACTATTTTCAACACTGATTAATAATGGCGATCTATCAACAGGAGAAGGAAGGTAGTTAACAATTCCATCTAATAATGCTTGTACTCCCTTATTTTTAAAAGCAGATCCACAAAAAACAGGAAAAATCTCATTTTTTAAAGTTCGCCTTCGAATACCATCGACAACCTGCTCATTTGTTAACAATAAACCTTGTACATATAAATCTAAATACTCATCGCATGCTTCAGCGGACAACTCAACAATATGATCACGCAGCCGAGAACACTCAGCCAACAAATCACTTGGGATTGCATCAACTCTAAAGCCAACACCAAACCCATCAGCATCCCAAAAAATAGCATGAAATTCAATTAAATCAACCACACCAACAAAGCCACCTTCAGAGCCTATTGGAATCTGCAAAGGAACAGCATTAGCACCAAACTTTATTCTTATATCATCAACAACACGAACAAAGTTAGCACCTACTCTATCCATCTTATTTATATAAATAATTCTAGGCACTTTATGCTTATCTGCTTGAGCCCAAACAGTTTCCGACTGAGGCTCAACACCACCCACAGCACAAAAAACAGCACAAGCCCCATCCAAAACACGCAAAGATCGCTCAACCTCAATCGTAAAATCAACATGACCTGGCGTATCAATAATATTGATTCTATGCGAACCCAACTTGTTCAGCATCCCAGACCAAAAACAAGTAGTTGCGGCCGAGGTTATAGTAATACCTCTTTCCTGCTCTTGCTCCATCCAATCCATAACAGCAGAGCCATCATGCACCTCACCAATCCTATGCGACACACCTGTATAAAATAAAATACGCTCAGTAGTTGTGGTCTTTCCCGCATCAATATGAGCCATAATACCCATATTACGATAAAATTTTATATCAGTTGCCCTACCCACTTATCTCAACCTAAAAATTAAAACCTATAATGAGAGAATGCTTTATTTGCCTCTGCCATTCTATGAGTATCTTCACGTTTTTTAGCTGCAGCACCTTTATTATCATACGCATCCATTAACTCACCAGCTAACTTGCCCGACATAGTCCTTTCATTCCTTTTTCTCGAAGCATCTATCATCCATCGCATTGCTAAAGCTGATCTTCTTGAAGGTCTAACTTCAACAGGGACTTGATATGTTGCGCCGCCCACGCGCCTAGACTTAACCTCAACCCTCGGCTGTATATTCTCCAAAGCCTTAGTTAAAACATCCAACGGCACATCATGACCTTTATTTGAAATAACCTCTAACGCCCCATAAATAATTCCTTCTGCAATAGATTTTTTGCCGCTCTCCATAATCATATTCATGAATTTAGTTAGCATTACACTACCAAATCTAGGATCAGGTATAATTTCTCTTTTAGCTGCTACTCTTCTTCTTGACATTTATCACCAACTATAACTTAATTTTTAGGCTTTTTAGTTCCATACTTAGAACGACCACACTTTCTATTATTCACACCAGAAGCATCTAAGCTACCACGAACAACATGATACCTAACCCCTGGCAAGTCTTTTACCCGCCCACCGCGAATCAAGACCACAGAATGCTCTTGCAAGTTATGACCTTCACCACCAATATAGCTACTAACCTCCGAGCCATTTGTCAACCTAACTCTAGCGACTTTTCTTAAGGCTGAGTTTGGCTTTTTTGGTGTTGTCGTATAAACGCGAGTACAAACACCCCGTCGCTGAGGACAAGCTTCAAGCGCAGGCACATTACTTTTTTCCGTTCTTTTAACCCTTGGTTTTCTCACCAACTGATTAACTGTAACCATTACTACCCCACATCCATAAAGGATTATTGCCAATAATTATTTAAAACATTATTTAAATGTAAGCCGATAATTATACATATTGAAATATTCTAAATCAAGGATAAATTATATATTAAGTGCTTGCTTGAGAGCTTCTTCGGTATCAAGTAAGTTTTGCACCTTATCTTCAACACAATCGCTATCAAATTTTTTCTTTCTATTCTCATGATACGCTAACCCAGTACCTGCAGGTATTAATCTACCGACAATAACATTCTCTTTCAATCCTAATAAACTATCACTTAAGCCTCTGACAGCTGCATCTGTCAATACACGAGTAGTTTCCTGAAATGACGCTGCAGAAATAAATGACTCTGTTGCCAAGGATGCTTTTGTAATGCCTAATAATATTGACTCATAACTAGCGGGAATCTTCCCTTCAGCCACCATCTTATCATTTTCTTCCCTCATAGCCGCTCTTTCTATTTGCTCACCTTTTAAAAACGCTGTATCACCGCCAGCTGTAATTTCAACTTTGCGTAACATTTGCCTAATAATTGCCTCAATATGTTTATCATTGATTTTAACTCCCTGTAATCGATAAACATCTTGAATTTCTTTTACTAAATAATTGGCTAACTCCTCGATTCCACGCAATCGCAAGATATCGTGTGGAGTAAGCTCACCTTCTGCAATGGTCTCGCCTTTTTCAACATACTCACCTTCAAAGACCGTCACATGACGCCATTTTGGTATTAATGTCTCAATTTGCCCACCTTGATTATCAGTAATAATTACACGCTGCTTGCCTTTAGTTTCCTTACCAAAAGAAATTGTCCCACTCATTTCTGCAAGAATTGCAGGATCTTTTGTTTTTCTTGCTTCAAATAAATCTGCTACACGAGGTAGACCTCCCGTAATATCTCTTGTTTTACTTGATTCTTGTGGAATTCTTGCAAGAACATCTCCAACCTTTACCTCACCACCATCCTTAATCCCTGCAATTGCCCCCGCAGGTAGAAAATACTGCGCAGGTATCTCAGTACCCGGCAAATAAATTCCATCACCAGATTGTGTTAATAATCTTACCATCGGCCTTAACTCTTTACCTGCAGAACCACGTTGCTTAGGATCAATTACAACCAAAGAACTTAAGCCAGTCACTTCATCAGATTGTTTTTGGACTGTAATGCCGTCAACAAAATGAACTAATTCTACAACCCCATCAACTTCTGTGATTACAGGATGTGTAAATGGATCCCATGTGACTATAATATCCCCAGCATTAACCTTTCCACCTTCTTGAACCGACAAAACAGCACCATACGGTATTTTATAACGCTCTCTTTCACGACCATATTCATCAACCACACCCACTTCGCCTGACCTTGATACAGCTACAAGATACCCCTCACGATTGGTAACAGACTTCAAATTACTCAATCTAATTAATCCAGATGATTTAACTTGTACGTTACTAATAGCTGCTGAGCGCGAAGCGGCTCCACCAATATGGAATGTTCTCATTGTAAGCTGTGTTCCTGGCTCACCAATTGACTGAGCAGCAATAACTCCTACAGCCTCACCAATATTTACAATATGACCGCGCCCTAAATCTCGTCCATAACAAAGAACACAAACACCATGTCTATTTTCACAAGTTATAATCGATCTTACTACAATTTGATCTACACTGTTTTCATCTAAGACCGACACCCAATGCTCATCTAAAAGCGTACCAGCCTTAACAATTAAATTCTCACCTGCTGGATCATAAATATCGCTTGCTGCTACACGCCCCAACACTCTTTCTGATAATGGTTCAACAACATCACCTCCCTCAATAATTGGAGTCATTACTAAGCCACTTGTTGTTCCACAATCATCTCCAGTGATTACTAAATCTTGAGCGACATCAACTAACCTTCGTGTTAAATAACCTGAATTTGCCGTTTTTAATGCCGTATCCGCAAGTCCTTTTCGGGCACCATGTGTAGAAATAAAGTATTGTAAGACATCAAGACCTTCTCTAAAATTAGCCGTGATAGGTGTCTCAATGATTGAACCATCTGGCTTCGCCATTAACCCTCTCATTCCAGCTAATTGCCTAATTTGAGCGGCTGATCCACGCGCCCCAGATTCTGCCATCATGAAAATTGAATTAAAAGATTTCTGCTTAACAAGCGTACCGTCTTTATCCATTACCTCCTCTTCACCTAAACCATCCATCATTACCTTAGCAACTTGATCATTAGCATGTGACCAAATATCAACTACTTTATTGTAGCGCTCACCATCAGTAACTAATCCAGACGCATATTGACTCTGAATTTCTTTAACCTCTCCTTCAGCAGCAGAAATTATGTCTATTTTCTTTGCTGGTATAGCCATATCCTCAATACCAAAAGATACACCTGAAATTGTGGCGTATCTAAATCCCAAATACATAATCTGATCAGCCAGAACAACGGTATCTTTGTTCCCTAAATGACGATAACTATAATTAATTAAACGTGATATATTTTTTTTAGTCATATCGCAATTAACTCTTTCAAAAGGCATTCTGTCAGGAACCACCTCCCATATTAACGCTCTACCCACCGTTGTAATTACTCGATGTGTTTTGGGAATTAATTTACCCAGTCCGTCATCAACCATTTCTGTAATTCTTAACTCTATCTTTGATTGAATTTCTACTGATTTGTCAGCCAACGCTTTATGAACCTCAGCTACTGACCCATACCTTCCAATCATGCCCGTGCCATCACTCTCATGGATGCTTTCATTAGCATTTTCATTAACACTTCCTTTGGCGTTAATTTTTTCCCTACTCATGTAATATAATCCCAATACAACATCTTGTGATGGATTTATTACTGGCTCTCCATTTGCTGGCGATAAAATATTATTAGTCGCCATCATTAAAGTTCTTGCTTCTAATTGAGCCTCAATAGATAAAGGAATATGAACAGCCATTTGATCTCCATCAAAATCTGCATTAAATGCACTACAGACTAATGGATGTAACTGTATTGCCTTACCTTCAATTAAAATTGGTTCAAATGCTTGAATCCCTAATCTATGTAGCGTAGGTGCACGATTTAATAATATGGGATGCTCACGTATAACCTCCTCTAAAATATCCCAAACTTCGGTACCTTCACGCTCAACCATTTTCTTAGCTGCTTTAATCGTTGTCGCGAGACCTCTAAACTGTAACTTACTAAAAATAAATGGTTTAAATAATTCTAATGCCATTTTTTTCGGCAACCCACACTGATGTAACCTTAACGATGGGCCTACAACAATTACTGATCGTCCTGAATAATCAACTCGCTTACCTAAAAGGTTTTGCCTAAATCGTCCTTGCTTACCTTTGATCATATCTGCTAAGGACTTCAAAGGTCTTCTATTAGTTCCCGTTATCGCTCTTCCTCTTCTACCATTGTCTAGCAAAGCATCCACAGACTCTTGCAGCATTCGCTTTTCATTACGCACAATGATGTCTGGTGCATTTAAATCAAGTAATCGATTTAAGCGATTATTTCGATTTATAACTCGACGATATAGGTCGTTTAAATCAGATGTTGCAAATCGTCCACCATCCAATGGTACCAGCGGACGTAATTCAGGAGGCAATACAGGCAATACTTGTAAAATCATCCATTCAGGACGATTTTTTGAACTTAACAAAGCATCCATTACCTTTAAACGTTTAGCGAACTTTTTAATTTTTGTCTCTGAACTAGTTGAGTTTATTTCTTCTCTTAAAATATCAACCTGTTCTTTTAAATTTATTGACTTTAATAAATCATAAATAGCCTCAGCTCCCATTTTAGCTATGAAATCATCACCATAAGCATCAACTGCCTCTAAATACTCATCATCAGTTAATAAATGCCCTTTTTCTAATGGCGTCATACCAGGATCTAAAATCACAAATGATTCAAAATAAAGAACTCTTTCGATTTCGCGTAATGTCATATCTAACAGTAAGGCGATTCTAGATGGTAATGATTTTAAAAACCAAATGTGAGCAACGGGGCTTGCTAAATCAATATGCCCCATTCGCTCGCGCCTTACTTTAGAGAGAGTAACTTCCACACCACATTTTTCACAAATGACCCCCCGATGCTTTAATCTTTTGTACTTTCCACAGAGGCACTCGTAATCGCTTACTGGCCCAAAAATCTTTGCACAAAACAAACCATCCCTTTCCGGCTTAAAAGTACGGTAGTTGATCGTCTCAGGTTTTTTGACTTCACCGTATGACCATGAGCGGATCATATCAGGTGAAGCAAGACCTATACTTATGCCATCAAAGTCATCTGAACGACCTTGCCTTTTTAGAAAATTCATCAAATCTTTCAAAAGCCTTTCCTCTTACATTCGCATGGAACTTATTGTTTATAAATGTTATTAATCTAGATTTATTCGCGCTTTAATTCTATATTCACTGCTAATGAACGAATTTCTTTTATCAAAACATTAAAGGATTCTGGCATACCTGCCTCCATTTTATGATCACCATCAACAATATTTTTATACATTCGTGTTCTTCCCGCTACGTCATCTGACTTCACAGTTAACATTTCTTGAAGTGTATAAGCAGCCCCATAAGCCTCCAACGCCCAGACCTCCATTTCGCCAAAGCGTTGTCCGCCAAACTGAGCTTTTCCACCTAAAGGTTGCTGTGTTACCAAACTATATGGACCTGTTGATCGCGCATGCATTTTGTCATCTACTAGATGATTTAATTTAAGCATATACATATACCCTACAGTTACTTCACGCTCAAATGGCTCGCCTGTTAAACCATCATATAAAACTGTCTGCCCATGCTCTGGTAAATCAGCTAATCTGAGCATAGTCCTAATATCTTCTTCACTTGCGCCATCAAATACTGGAGAAGCCATTGGCACTCCACCTATTAAATTTGCAGCCAGCTCCAATATCTCTTTATCTGAAAAAGAATTTAAATCTTCTTTACGCCCACTACTATTGTATATCTTGTCAAGATAATCTCGAATTTCTTGAATTTTCGCTTTGGCTTCGAGCATTTTTCCTATTTTTATCCCAAGACCTTTTGCAGCCCATCCTAGATGCGTTTCTAGCACCTGCCCTACATTCATTCTTGACGGAACGCCTAAAGGATTCAAAACGATATCTACTGGATTTCCATCGGCTGTATAAGGCATATCTTCTATGGGTCTAATCATTGAAATTACCCCTTTATTTCCATGACGCCCTGCCATTTTATCACCCGGCTGAATTCTTCTTTTAACAGCTAAATAAACTTTAACCATTTTTAGAACACCAGGAGCCAAATCATCACCCATAGTTATTTTTTTACGTTTTATTTCAAATTTTTCATCAAAATCTTTTCTTTGATTCTCTATTTGAGCTGTAACTAATTCCAATTGATAATTTAAATCCTCATCTTTCAATTTTATCTTCAACCATTCCAAACACTTGATGCTATCTAAATATGCCTGAGTAACTTCTGCACTTGAGTCGATTTGACCTGGGCCTGATAAAATAGGCTTGTTCATTATCATTTTAGCCACACGCATAAAAATATCATGCTCAAGAATTTTTAATTGATCATCTAAATCTTTTCTATATTTTCTTATTTGTTCTAGCTCAATATCTAATGCTCTTTTGTCTTTTTTAACCCCATCCCGTGTAAAAACCTGAACGTCTATCACTGTACCTTCAATACTTCCTGGCACGCGTAATGACGTATCTTTGACGTCAGCTGCTTTTTCACCAAAAATTGCTCTTAATAACTTTTCTTCTGGTGTTAACTGCGTTTCACCTTTTGGAGTTACCTTACCAACTAAAATATCACCACCTTTAACCTCTGCTCCAACATAAACAATGCCAGATTCATCTAACTTAGCTAATGCCTCTTCACTTACATTGGGTATGTCAGCCGTAATTTCTTCTGGGCTATGCTTAGTATCGCGAGCCACACAGGTCTTCTCTTCTATATGAATTGTTGTAAATCGATCCTCTTTAACAACGCGTTCAGATACTAATATGGAATCCTCGAAGTTATAACCATTCCAAGGCATAAATGCTACTAACATATTTTGACCTAACGCTAGCTCTCCCATATCCGTAGATGGACCATCTGCCATAATATCTCCCGCAACAACGTAGTCTCCGGGCTTTACTAAGGGTTTTTGATTAATGCAGGTATTTTGATTTGAACGCGTGTATTTGATTAAGTTATAAATATCTACACCTGATGAGCCAGTTGTTGTCTCTGTATCGTTCACTCGCACGACTATTCTTGCCGCATCAACCTCTTCAACTTTACCACCACGCATAGCTACAACAGTTACCCCAGAATCTTTTGCTACCGTTCTTTCCATTCCAGTTCCTACAAGAGGCTTTTCAGCTCTCAATGTTGGCACTGCTTGGCGCTGCATATTCGAGCCCATTAATGCTCTATTTGCATCGTCATGCTCCAAAAACGGTATAATTGATGCGGCAACTGAAACAATTTGTTTTGATGAAACATCCATATATTGAACCGTATCAGACATTGCCAAGGCAAATTCATCTTTATAACGACACGAAACCAACCCATCAACTAACTTACCATGCTCGTCTACGGCAACACTCGCCTGAGCAATGACAAACTCACCCTCCTCAATTGCCGATAAATAATCAACTTGATCAGTTACAAAGCCATTAATAACCTTTCTATAAGGTGTCTCTAAAAATCCATAATTATTCGTTCTAGCATACACAGATAAGGAGTTTATCAAGCCAATATTTGGACCTTCAGGTGTTTCAATTGGACAGACTCGACCATAATGTGTTGCATGAACATCTCGCACTTCAAATCCTGCTCTTTCTCTTGCTAACCCGCCTGGACCTAATGCAGAAACCCTTCTTTTATGAGTAACTTGCGATAATGGATTATTTTGATCCATA
Organism: uncultured Methylococcaceae bacterium; assembly: GCA_903944165.1. GTDB lineage: Bacteria > Pseudomonadota > Gammaproteobacteria > Methylococcales > Methylomonadaceae > Methylovulum. Next base: position 25,326 of record CAJAQT010000222.1, read on the forward strand.
AACTGTGATAGCTGACTTGAACTAAAAAACTCTTTAACTGCTGCCGACACTGGCTTTGCATTTATGATTTCTTGAGGCATCAAGCCATCTGAATCAGCTAAAGTTAATCTTTCTTTGACAGCTCTTTCGACCCTAACAAGTCCAACACGAAATTGATTTTCAATCATTTCGCCAACTGAGCGAACACGTCTATTGCCTAAATGATCAATATCATCAACATTACCATTACCATTCCTGATGCTGATTAACTCTTTTAGAACATCTATTATGTCTTCTCTTGTTAACGTTCCACTACCTTCTGTTTCAATTCTTCCTAATCGTCTATTAAACTTCATTCTTCCAACTATTGAGAGATCATATCTCTCATCTGTAAAGAATAAATTCTGAAAAAGATTTTCAGCTGATTCTTTAGTTGGCGGCTCTCCTGGCCTCATCATGCGATAAATTTCAACAAGCGCTTCTAATTGATTCGTAGTAACATCTTGCCGCATTGCGATACTAATGTAAGCCCCACGATCTAAATCATTAACAAAAAGAGTAAAAATCTTATTAATCTGCAAGTCAACACATTGATCAAATAGTACATCAGTAATAATATCATTTACATTTGCAATAACTTCACCCGTTTCTGGGTTCACTATATTATCAGCAAGAATTTTGCCTATTAGATATTCCTTAGGAACTATAACTTGACTTACCCCTGACTTGCCTATATCCCTAATATGCTTTTGAGTTATACGCCGTCCTTCTTCAACGATTACCTTTCCCTCATTACTGATATTAAAAGCTGCAATTTCACCGCGCATTCTTTCGGGGATAATATGAAAAGAACAATTTCCATCGTTTAATGAAAACTCATTTTTCTCAAAAAAAATATTAATAATTTGTTCATTATTATACCCAAGCGCTCTTAATAAAATAGTCGCAGGTATTTTTCTTCGCCTATCTATTCTTACATAAACACAATCTTTATGATCAAACTCAAAATCTAGCCATGAACCTCGATAAGGAATTACTCGCGCATTAAATAATAACTTTCCTGATGAATGTGTTTTCCCCTTATCATGATCAAAAAACACACCAGGAGAACGATGTAATTGCGATACAATTACGCGCTCTGTCCCATTAATTACAAAGGTTCCATTATCAGTCATTAAGGGCAATTCGCCCATATAGACTTCTTGCTCCTTAACCTCACCTTTAAGAACTTTTGCACTTGCTGGAAATTCTTTATCATAAATAAAGAGCCTAACTAATACTCTTAATGGCGCTGCAAATGTTGCACCTCGTTGTTGACATTCACGAACATCAAAAACCGGCTCTCCCAATCTGTAATTCACATATTTTAATTCGGCGTATGCAGAATGACTTTCAATTGGAAAGACACTAGAAAAAGCTGCATGCAATCCAATATTTTGCCTATTTTCAGACATTACCCCAGATTGTAAAAAATTGGCGTATGAATTGAGTTGAGTTGCTAAAAGATATGGCACATCTAGCACTTCGTTGCTTTTTCCAAAGTTATTTCTAATACGTTTTTTTTCGGTAAAAGAGTAGGACATATCGCTTCCAAACTTTTTCTTCATTGATTGTGACTTCTGTAGGTTTTTGTGCAAACAACAAAAGGCTGATGGATTATTCCATCAGCCTTACTTTGATAAAACAGTAATTATTTACTATTATTTAATATCTACTGTCGCACCAGCTTCTAATAATTGTGTTTTGATTGTTTCAGCTTCAGCTTTTGCAATACCTTCTTTCAAAGTTGTTGGAACGCCCTCAACAGCATCTTTTGCTTCTTTTAAACCAAGACCAGTGATTGTTCTAACTGTTTTAATAACTGAAACTTTATTTTCACCAAAACCCGTTAAAATAACGTCAAATTCAGTTTGCTCCTCTACTACTGGAGCAACTGCGCCCCCTGCTGCTGGCGCCGCTACCGCTACCGCAGCAGCTGAAACACCAAATTTTTCTTCCATTGCTGTAATTAGATCAACAATTTCCATAACAGTCATGTTTGATATAGCTTCAAGCATCTCTTCTTGTGATATTGCCATTTTTAACCTCTATAAATGTTTAATTTATGTAATAATTAAGCTGCTTGCTTTTGATCTCTAATTGCGGCAACTGTTCTAACCATTTTTGAATGCGGCTCAGCAACTGTACGTACAAACTTCTCAATTGGAGCTTTCATTACGCCCATCAGCATTGCAATAGCCTGATTTTTTGTTGGTAAATCAGCTAATTTACTTAACTCTGATGGATCAAATAACCTTCCTCCCAACGCAATTACTTTTGGCTTCAACTTATCATAATCTTTTGAAAAATTACCAATAAGTCTTGCGGCTGCACCTGGGTCTTCCATTGAAAAAGCCATTAGCAAAGGACCGATTAGTCCACTTTGCATGCATTCAAACTCTGTACCTATTACTGCTTTTTTTGCTAAAGTATTCTTAACAACCCGAACATAAACACCTGTTTCTCTAGCTGTTTTTCTTAACTTAGTTAACTCAGTGACTGTTAACCCACGATATTCAGCCGCGATTGCAGAATGAGCTTTAGCAGCAATTGCAGCAACTTCTTTAACGACAGATTTTTTTCCATCTAAATTTAGTGCCACAACAATTCTCCAAATACAAATTTAATCTAACACCCCAAATATATGAGGCAACTGGCTCTAAAACCTTTTGGTTTTAGCACTCGTCTACGCAGGATATTAAGTATTTATTTATTAATTACGCTTTATTGTTAAACTTTAATTAGTAACAATAATATAAAACAAAATTATTATTTAAAATACTCCTGCGGTCTTTGACGGCTGCTGTAATTACAACAACCCAAAGCTGCTACCTTATCAACTAATTATGCTACTTGCATCTAGCCATAACCCAGGCCCCATAGTTGATGAAAGTGTAATTTTTTTAATATAAATGCCTTTTGACGACGTAGGCTTTAATCTTTTTAAATCTACAATTAAGGCCTCCAGATTACCTTGAATTGCTACCGACTCAAAAGCGACCTTACCAAGTGTACAATGAATAATTCCTGCCTTATCCGTTCTATATCTAACCTGCCCAGATTTGGCGTTTCTAACCGCACCAGCAACATCAGGCGTCACCGTGCCTACCTTTGGATTTGGCATCAGACCTCTGGGCCCCAAAATCTGCCCCAACTGACCAACAACTCGCATTGCATCAGGAGATGCTATTACAACATCAAAATCCATTTGACCTTTTTTAACCATTTCGGCCAAATCATCCATGCCAACAATATCAGCACCAGCTTCTTTAGCTGCATCTGCGTTAGGCCCTTGAGCAAAAACAGCAACCCTTACATTTTTACCCGTTCCGTTTGGCAATACCGTAGCCCCACGCACATTTTGATCCGACTTCCTTGGATCCACACCTAAATTAACACTTACATCAATTGATTCTTGAAATTTTTCTGACGCAAATTCTCTTAATAACTCAACAGCCTCATGAACCGAATATTGCTTTGTTTTTTGAACTTTTGATTTTATTAGTTTTTCTTTTTTAGATAACTTAGCCATTATAGTCCCTCAATATTCAAGCCCATACTACGAGCACTGCCCGCTATAGTTTTAACAGCAGCCGCTAAATCAGCGGCATTTAAGTCTTCCATCTTGACTTTAGCAATATCTTCTAATTGCTCACGAGTAACAGTTCCAATTTTTTTTGTATTTGGATTACTGCTTCCGCTCTTTATTCCTGCAGCTTTTTTTAATAAAATTGAAGCTGGAGGCGTTTTTGTTATAAACGTAAAGCTTTTGTCTGCATACACAGTTATAACCACAGGTAATGGCAGCCCTTTTTCAACATCTTGGGTTTTAGCATTAAATGCCTTACAAAACTCCATAATATTAACGCCTCGCTGCCCTAGAGCCGGGCCTACTGGAGGACTAGGATTTGCCTCACCAGCTTTTACCTGAAGCTTAATATATGCTGTTATTTTTTTTGCCATTTTCTCTCCTCAGCGGGTATTAGCGCAGATTAATGCTCCCCAGTTAAAACCCTTGACTATCTACACAAAGATTCAATAAATTTAAATACTATGCATCACTAATTTTTTTCAACCTGATAGAAACTTAACTCTACACTTGTTGACCTACCAAAAATCAAAACTGAAATCTTTAACTTATTTTTCTCATAGTTAACTTCTTCAACAACACCATTAAAATCTTTAAATGGTCCATCAATAACCCTCAACACCTCACCAATTTCAAATAAAATCTTAGGCCTTGGCTTGTTAACACCCTCTTCTACACGACTTAAAATTGCCATCGCTTCACGCTCAGAAATTGGAGCTGGCTTTTCTAGCGTCCCACCGATAAAACCCAATACTCTCGGTATATCTTTAACCAAATGCCAAGTTTCATCGGTCAACTCCATTTGAACCAGCACGTATCCTGGGAAAAATTTTCTTTCACTTTTTCTTTGCTGACCCAACTTCATCTCAACAACCTCTTCAGTTGGAACAAGTATTTTGCCAAATAAGTGTGACAAATCTTCCCTGCGAATCCTTTCTTCTAAACTTTGCTTTACTTTATTTTCAAAGTTCGAATAAGCATGAACCACATACCAACGTAATGCCATTCTAACCAACCTGCCCTGTTATTTGACGAACACACCACAATAAAAATACATCGAGCAACCAAAGAGACAAGCCAACCACAAAAACCATCACAAAAACCAAAAGCGTAGTCCGAATTGTCTCATCTTTTGTAGGCCACACAACTTTTCTTACTTCATTTCTTGAGTCTATAAAAAATTTCCAGAGACCCTTACCAAAAACAGTTGTTAACATAATTGCCACAACACTAACAATCAACACAACTAGCATCAAGACACGATAAATTAACAAGAATTCGGAGAAATAATAAAATAAGAAAATACCCAGCACCACCAAAAAAACAGAGGCAGCTTGCTTAACAACATCTAGAATTGATACAGAGGAATCTAATTTATTATTCATGCGATAGGAATCAAGGATATTTAGAATGTATATTTGAATGGCAGGCCAGGAGGGGCTCGAACCCCCAACCCGCGGTTTTGGAGACCGCTATTCTACCAATTGAACTACTGACCTATTCAAACATTAGTCAAGCTTAAGTTTCTACAGTTTAATTTATAATGTATTTTGGAGCTCATAACCGGATTTGAACCGGTGACCTCTTCCTTACCAAGGAAGTGCTCTACCTACTGAGCTATATGAGCCAAAATTGGAGCGGGTGATGGGAATCGAACCCACGCAATCAGCTTGGAAGGCTGGAGTTCTACCATTGAA
>CAJAQT010000223.1 GCA_903944165.1 uncultured Methylococcaceae bacterium
TCAACCCATTAATTTAGATTGTCTACCCGCGTGGTTAAAAACACCTGCCTTACAACAACTACCCACCACAGTGCCAAGTGTTGCCAATTTATCCGCTACAGGTAATGGTCGTGATAACCAAATCACTGGAAATAGCGGTGCTAATGCCTTAGCAGGATTACAAGGAAACGACACCTTAATCGGCGGTGCTGGGGCAGATCAACTCACTGGCGGCAAAGGGGCAGATACATTCAGATTTCTTACTGCCACCGATAGTCCCGTTGGTGAGCGCTTACATGATGTAATTATCGATTTTAGCACTGAAGACACACTGGACTTTTCTGCCTTACATGCCTTCATTCCTCAAGAGGTGTCAACGTTTAGTTGGGTGAGCCAATTTTCAGGGCATGCTGGTGAACTACTATTCAACTCAGACAGAAATTTATTAGCTATTGATTTTAATGGTGATAGTCAGGCTGATTTTGAGCTAGCCATTACTTTACTAAGTGCTTTTGATCAATACACTTCCGTCAACTATATTCTTTAATATTTATCTCACTATGTTATTTATGAAATCTACACTCCCTGCAACATTACTACTTAGCATCATGGCAACCCTTAGCACGCCTGTTAATGCTGATGAGCAGCTCACACAAAAATACTATCTTGCCCCAGTTGGCAGTTATCTTGATTTAGGGGGGGATTCTGCTGGCTATGGTGGCTGGGGCACGGGTCTTGGCATTGGCCGAGTAATCAATCAACACCTTAACCTTGAAGTGCGTGGTTTTTGGCAGAGTTATAACAACAAATTTTCTTGTTGTGGTGGCGGCGAAACTGATTTAGTGGGGGCGACGCTTGATCTTCAGTATTATTTCAAGCGAAATAAATTGTCACCGTATCTGGTCACTTCGTTGGGTGGCATGATCACCGACATCCAATCAAAGTATTTTCATATCAATCAGTCTTCATTTATTTTTGAAGCAGGTGCAGGGCTAACATATTCACTAATTAATGAGCTGTCGCTCCGTGGTGATGTGCGCTATCGGATAAATACCTTGCCAGCTGAACTAGGTGATGAAGGCGTATTGAACGATCTAGTGGTCAATATTGGGGTTCAGATTCCTCTTAATTTTAAGTAAAGACGCGACTCAGCTATTCACGGAAACTGTCATTATTCCTTAAACGAGTCGCTTACTAAGTGCCTAGTGCACACTTATGTCAACAGGAGTCCAATGGCTTTATTCGCTCATTAGACTCTTGTTATTTACTTAATTAACCACAACATTTTTTATATTTTTTGCCACTGCCACAAAAACAAGGCTCATTTCTGCCTAATTTTTTTTCTGTCGTCACTGGCTTAGTCACTTGAGCAGCGTGCATAGTTAAAATACCATAGGTCTGCAAGGACTTCACTGCGATGGGCACATTTGGAAATAAAGCAATGGCAATAAGATCATTACTTGGCTCTTGCCCTTGTTCCATTAATATCGCTTTAACTTCTTTTATTTTTTGCTTATCGAAGCCACTAAAATCTTTAGTAGCTAAACCGTAAAATAAATGCGCACTATTTCTGACGGCTTCTCGTTCTTTTTCATGTCCTTTTAATTGCTCGCCTTTTTTACCAAACCAAAAAATATCATTGATTGCCAAGCCTGTATAAAAGCCTAAGCACCAGCTATAAGCTAATTCTGCAAGGTCTTCATCTAATTGTTCAAAATCAAAAGGAAATGCTAATTGATTGGCAACAAGTAGGTCATGGTAAGCCGTTTGCACCGCAGTAATATGCGTATTTAAGGTAGTAATTTGTTGCTGAGTTAAATTTGGCTGCGCCCCATAAAACAAAGCCGACACCCAGGGCAAGGCGTTTATTTTTCCTGGTGTAATCATTTGGGCATAAAATAAGCCACGTATTTCTTCAATACTGAAATGCTTTTCTTCAGCAACAACGTCGGTTAAGTAGGTATGAAGAGCGTCTAATAATTTTCTATCTATCATGATGGGCGTGTGACATGAGTATTTTTTTATTGTTAATAAGCCTTATGAACAAGCGGCTAAAGCTGCTTTTTTGTCACAAAGCTAGGTTATGTAAACACGTTTAGTTAATGCACGGTGGCGGCTTGTGTTTCGGTGTACAGATTATTCAATAAGCGTATTACCACAAATAACATGGTTTTAGTAAGCTCTATGGTTGAAGGATCGCATTCATTACGCGTTAAAAATTCGTCAATAGTTTCATTATAAAAACCAATTAAACCCGTTTGAAGTATCTCTCCTTCTTTGGCGGTAAAAAATTCAGTGCGCATTTTTTGACTACGCTGTTCGCTAATATTTCGACCTTCCATCATGGGTTTTAATTCTTTATCAAGCAACATGGCTTGTCTTTCCATAAAAGTTGGATTGATATGATAGTTTGGCATAGCACCAAAGACTTTTTGATAAACACAAAAAATCTCAAAACAATCATCTAAAAACACATGAGCTATGTCTTGATGACGTTCACCAATGATGGCTGAAAAAGTATTAAAAACTGTTTGAAAAAGCATAGGCTGATCAATTTCAAATTTAATCATTAAGCGTTTACCGCTTTCTTCATCAATACTTTTAGCATACTGAAGTGCCAAATAAAGTTCTTGTTGGGTAAGTTCGTGCATTATATTCCCTGGCGTTAAGATAAAATGAGCGCTTATCATATCATGCTAAGACTGTTTTTTTGTTGCTTAGCAATGCGTATGAATAAGTTCAATAACTATACAAATCTGTCGTACCTACAGAATGCAATAGCATTATATTTTTCACACCACTGATACTGACAACATGCTGGCATTGCTTATTCGCTTTTCGATTCGATACCATGGCTTAATTATTCTGTTAGCGGGGCTTATTTTAGCGTATGGCGGCTATCGCTTTAGCACGACTGGGCTGGATATTTTTCCTGAATTTGCTCCAAAACGAGTGATTATTCAAACTGAATCCCCTGGATTTTCTACAGAACAGGTTGAAAATTTTATTACGAAACCCATTGAAATGTCGGTCAATGGCTTACCTGACTTAATTTCTGTACGCTCAGAATCTATCCAAGGTTTATCGATTATTACGGCTACCTTTGCGGATAGTAGCGAGCATTTTCGCAATCGTCAGGTCGTTAATGAGCGTTTGCAGTCACTAGGTAATCAACTTCCTGTGGGCATAATACCGCTCACCCTACCACTAACCTCCTCATCCTCTACAGTGATGACCTTAGGGTTACAATCGGATACGCTTAATTTAATGGATTTACGTAGTTTGGTTGATACGATCATCACGCCACATTTATTAGCCGTAGCAGGGGTTGCCGATGTTAATGTCTTTGGTGGTCAGCTTAAACAGTTACAAATTCAGCTTAATCCGGTGTTATTAAAAAAGTTTAATCTTAGTATTCAGGAAGTGATCGCTGCGTCCCGCCAAGCGATTATGCAGCAAGGTAGCGGCTTTATTGAAAATGATAATCAACGTTTTTCATTAGCTGTCAGTGGTTATGCATTAACGCCAGAAACCTTCAGCAAAACCCTCATTCCACTTCCCGTCACCGCCACCGAACAAGCACGCAGTGTCAGCTTAAACGAGCTTGCTGACGTAAAGTTTGCCAGCCAACCACGCATTGGCGCGGCACAAATCAATGGTAAAGAGGGCATTGTGTTAATGGTGATTGGGCAATTTGGGGCCAATACTTTAACCGTGTCCAAACATATTGAAGCCGCACTGCACACCCTAGCACCGTTACTAAACACTCAAGACATTCACTTTTATCCACACTTATTTCGTCCCGCTGATTATATTGAGCATTCTTGGCAAAGTTTATCCAAACACTTACTGGTAGGCTGCGCCTGTGTCATGCTTATTCTGTATTTATTTCTGTATAACATTCGCGTCGCCATCATTGCTACAGTTGCAATTCCTATTTCTTTGGTAACCGCCGTTGTCGTGTTACTAGAAACAGGCGTACATTTAAATATTATGGTTTTAGGTGGCTTAGCGATTGCTTTAGGTGAAGTGGTTGATGATGCCATTATTGACACCGAGAATATTTATCGACGCTTACAAGAACGTCCTATTACGCCAAACCTTACCACGCTTAACGAAGTGATTTATAACGCTTCATTTGAAGTAAGAAGTTCGGTGGTGTACGCCAGTTTTATTGTCGCCTTGGTTTTTGTGCCCTTGCTAAGCTTAGCAGGCGTGGCGGGACGTTTATTTGCGCCACTTGGTTATGCCTATATTCTCGCTATTTTAGCGTCTTTAATAGTCGCGTTAACCTTAACACCTGCCCTGTGCATGCTATTGTTTAAACATCTGCCCACGCAGTCTGGCTCATCGCCTTTACTACAAAAAATACAGCCCTGTTATTTCGCTACACTCAGCTTCTGTCATCAACACTTTCGCGTTGTCGTGCTTACTGTGCTGGGCTTGTGCGTGATGGGTGGCAGTGTCTTAACACACTTAAAAAGTGAATTTTTACCTGAATTACGCGAAGGTCATTATATTATTCACACCACCAGTTTACCTGGCACATCCTTAACTGAATCGTTACGCTTGGGCACACAATTAACGAAAGCATTTTTAGCCCTTACTGATGTAGAGTCTGTTTCACAATGGGCAGGACGTGCGGAACGCGGTGCGGATACTTATGGCAGCCATTACAGTGAATATGAAGTTCGCTTACGGCCGCTGTCAGGTGACCAGCAACAACAATGTTTACAGCAATTACGGACTATTTTGCACAGCTTTCCTGGCATAGCCTTTGAAGCCAATACCTTTCTTACCGAACGCATTGATGAAACTATTGCAGGCTATACAGCCCCCGTCGTGATTAATATTTATGGTGATGATTTAAATGTGTTAGATGAACAAGCGCAAAAAATTGCCACGCTTATGCAGCAGATAAAAGGCGCGAATAACGTGCAAGTTCGTTCTGTTGCAGAGGCGCCACAATTAACCATTGCTCTTAATCCCATCCAGATGCAATTGTTTGGTGTATCGCCCGCGCAAATCAATGAAGTCATCCATAGTGCGTATGAAACCCTACCCATTGGTAAAGTCTTTGCTGGCACACAGCGCTATCCTGTTACTGTCACACTCACACCTGAATGGTCATCGACACTTGATACTCTTGGTGAGTTACCGTTAAAAACCCAAACAGGGCTGCTCATTTCATTAAAAGACCTCGCTGATATTCAACTGCGCACTAGTCGCTATAATATTCTTCATCAAAATACCCAAAGAAAACAAACCATTACTAGCCACATTATAAATCGTGATGCTGATGATTTCATGGCAGAAATCAAACAAACTTTACATGATAAGCACCTGCCCAATACGCCTAATTACCTTGAGTTTACTGGCGCTGCGATTGAACAAGCACACGCACGAACAGAATTAATTATCCACGCACTCGTCGCTACGCTGGGTGTCTTAGTGCTCATTTATATCGCTTTGGAATCATTTAGACATACCCTGTTAACCCTTGCCAACTTACCCTTTGCATTATTGGGTGGAATTATTGCCGTGGTGATTACCCACGCCAGTTTATCCGTAGGATCAGTGGTAGGTTTTATTACCTTGTTTGGTATTACGGTAAGAAATAGCATTATGCTTATTTCTCATTATCGTCATTTAGTCCATCAACAACAGTTGCCGTGGACGATTACCACAGCCTATCTGGGGGCGCAAGAACGGTTACCCTCCATTTTAATGACCGCCTTAGTGACGGGCTTAGCAATGTTTCCCATTGCATTTAACAGCGACAACCCTGGCCAGGAAATTATGGGGCCAATGGCGACCATTATTATTGGTGGTTTATTTACCTCAACTGTACTCAATTTATTAGTGATGCCACTGTTATTAGTGCGCTATGGCAAATTTTCTTCTTAATGTTTGGCTGCCCACTTTATTATAAGTACAGTGAGATCATATACCCATTCGTAATTGGCCATTCTTCCATGTAAGGACTTATTTACAAGAACACTATCAAACTGCTAAACAGGACATAAGAGCATGAGTCACACTATTCATTCACAGGCAAGAACAACCAACAGAAGCCACGTCACAACAAGAGATGGAAACGCTATGACCGCGCTAGAAACTTTACTCCATAATATTGATGCGCTTAAAGCTCAATTGGATCAAATCCCTCCGCTACAGCACTCAGCCATTTTACAAGCACTTGATATTGAATACACCTACGAATCAAACCGCATTGAAGGCAGTACGCTGACCCTGCGGGAAACTGACCTAATCATTAATAAAGGCCTTACTGTGGGTGGAAAATCAATGCGTGAACACCTGGAGGCCATTAACCATTATGAGGCCGTGTTGTTCTTACAGGAACTGGATAGTGCAAGATAAAAACGCCTAAATTTATATAATAAGTGCATATTCATTTAGGCACCGTTTCGGTATTGTTCAAAAGATCTTCACTAGACCAAGTAATTTTAAGACAGAACTCAGCAAATAAAAAATTCCATCGTTAACGATGACAGAGCTAAAATATAAAGGCTTCTTTGGGCTCTCTATCTATAATTATTAAACCGTTACATGCATCTTACGATTTGTTAAGGTAATCAGCAGCCAAGCTAGCAAAGTAATTAACAGAATTGCACACATAATCAATTGATCACCTAAGCGAGCATAGGGCGTTAAACCTTGCATTGGAATGATTTTTTCGGAGAGCACTGTGGTGGTAAACAAAGGAGCTTGTTTAATAATTGTGCCTTTAGGATCAATAAACGCAGTGACGCCAGTATTGGTTGCACGCGCCATATAACGCCCTGACTCTAGCGCCCGCATTGCCGCTATTTGCAGATGCTGATGTGGCTCGAATGAATTTCCAAACCACGCATCATTGCTCACATTAACTAAAAAGGCCGCGTCTGCTAAAAAATCTCTGCCTGCATCACCAAAAGCATCTTCATAACAAATTGACGTGATAAACGGATACCCTGCTGCGGTTAATAATGCTTGTTGCTTACCTCCTGGCGTAAAATCACCTAAACCAATCTGCAATTGTTTAAGAATAAACCCTGACACTGGCTGCCAAGGCATGTATTCCCCAAAAGGCAGTAAATGATCTTTTCGATAAATCGCTTGCTTCTCGCCTAAGGCAATCACTGCGTTATAAATTTCTTTTTTCTCAAGATCAGCCAAAGGCAAACCCATAATAATATCTACACCATTGTCATGAGCTGCACTCTGTAATGGCTCGATAAAAATAGCTTCCACCTCATTATAAAAGGCAGGAATTGCCGTTTCTGGCCAGATAATGACATCAGAATCCCAATGCGCTTCCGTTAATTGCCGATAAAGCAACATAGTATTTAACTTGGATTTTGCTAACCATTTTTGATCCTGAGCGATATTGCCCTGAATTAAAGACACTTGAAAAGCCTCGCCTCGTGGCGAAGTCCAATTGATGCTTGTTAACCCTTCACCCATGCCCCAAATGACGAACACGACAACTGCTGCTTGCCACCGCCAGCGTGAATTAGTCGCGACTAATGTTACTAATGCAGCCGTGATAACCAATAAGTAACTGGTGCCATACGCCCCTACAACAGGAATATACCCTGCTAATGGCGTTGATAATTGTGAATATGCACCTAATAACCAAGGAAAGCCATTAAGTAACAACACCCCACGAAAATAATCAACAGTAACCCACAACCCTGCAAGCACCAGCACATGCCGATGAACTTTTAAGCGCACACTGATTAAGCCAAGTAAGGCTGGAAATAATGCCCAAAACGCCACAAATAACACGGTGATTGCACTAGCACTGTAGCGATCAACGCCACCAAACTCATGAATACTGATGTAAACCCATGACACACCTAAGCCAAACGCGCCCAAACCAAACATATAACCGCAACCAAAAGCACGCAGCGGTGTAGCATGATGCCAAAGGTAAAATAAAAGGCTTAACGCTACTATAGTTAAATACGAAAAGTTCATCGGCGCAAAGCCAAGAGCAAATAACGCACCGGCACTTAACGCAACGATATATTTAAAAGATGAATGAGAAGTCAACATGAGAAAAAATAAGTTAAATCAAGAGAATTAAACAATACCATATTTTTATCTGCCACAGACGGTCAAGGCACTATCTATAGCAATTCTTATCAACACGGTAAGACGCATTTAATACGCTAAAGGTAAGAAAAAAAGTTACTACTTAGGTATTGCCATTTTCAATATAAGCGCTTAATTTCATCGACGCTTAGCAAGGTGATTTTTGCGATGATGCTGGGTTCAAATCCTTCGGCAAGCATTGTTTTTGCTATTTCACGCTTGCTTTCAATCTTACCTTCAAGCTTACCCTGCTCTCGTCCTTGTTTTTCCCCCTCATAAAATGCCGTCTCGGTTACGGCTTTGGCTTCGTTGTAGGACAAGACACTTTTTAAATACGAATCGTATTGCGCACTGCTTAGATGGGCTACTTCAGCAA
>CAJAQT010000224.1 GCA_903944165.1 uncultured Methylococcaceae bacterium
ATAATCGTAAAGCTGTCTACGAGGCTGCCTATGCTAAAAATCCACAACGCTGGAGCGGAAACACTCGGAATTGGCAAAGAGTCGAAGCTGTTCATCTTAACCCCGATAAAGTAAAAGAAGGTGATGCCAAAGATATTGATAATTTCCGGTAATTAAGATTGCAAGAGACAGGATTTAAGTTCTAGGTAATTGGGAAATACCCCATCGATACTGGCAAGCTGTGCCCGATGTTCCAGAGCAGTGGCGATAATCAGTCGGTCAAAAGGGTCTTTATGTATTGGCGACAACGCTACAGCACGTGCGGCAATGGTGGCTGTCAGGGGTAATAATTCAACGCCAGCAGGTGTCAGTGCTTGCTGAAGCCAATCTCTGACTTCGCAAGGTAGGTGCAATTTGCCGCGTTGATGCGCCAACGCAATTTCAACACAGGAAACTGGCGATACGGTAACTTGAGCGGCATTTTCAATGAGCGTTAGCCATGCGGTTGGAAAACGATGATGCTCCTCGGTAATCCACCAAAACCAAATATGGGTGTCCAAAACAATTATTTCAGGCATTCCCAGTCCTCGGTATCGGCAATCGGACTGACAATGTCGCCTACCGTTTTGCCTTTTCCGGCAATTGAGGCTGGCGGGCGGCGCTTAGTATTAACTTGAGGTTCATCGAGAATGGTAACGATGATGCGGGCGGATTCGATGGACGGCGGTTCGCCCAGCCATTGAATTTGACCATGATTCAGTGTCGCTTCGTAACTTTTTAACATACTGACCTCGTTGATCGGGACATAAAATTCGCCTTGCTCGGCTTTTGAAAAATCGTATTCGTCTTTCATGGGAAATAAGAGTCAAGTTTTACCCAACAGTTTGTGCTAGGTTCTGTTGACGTTTTACCAATGAGGTAGAATAGATCAATTTTCATTGTATGAACCGGATAGAATTAAGCGATAAGGAGTGGGTTGGTATATTGACACACTTAAAGAAATTACAGTACATTCATATTGGATTAGCCGCCAATTACAGGCGATTTTTAAGTGCCGTATTATGGATAGTGCGATCGGGTTCGCAGTGGCGAGTTTTGCCGGCTACATTTGGCAAGTGGAACAGCATCTTCAAGCGTTTTTCACGCTGGTGCGCCAATGGTACATGGGAGAAACTGCTAGGCTTTTTTTAGAAGATGCTGATTTACAGGATGTTTCTATAGACGGCTCAGTCATTAGGGCGCATGCCTGCGCGGCTGGTGCGGCAAACAGTACAGCCGATAATGAAGCGCTGGGACGTTCTAAAGGTGGGTTTGGCAGTAAGATTCACGCACTTTGTGACGCACTGGGCATGCCGGTTAAATTTCTCCTAACAGGAGGTCAGGAGGCAGAATGCAAGCAAGCGATACCTTTGTTGGAAAACGTTAAAACCTCAGCCGTTTTGGCAGACAAAGCCTACGACACAAACGAGTTGCGGAAGTGGTTGAAAGAGCAGGGAAAAAAAGCAGATATTCCACCCAAATCGAACCGAGAGCGG
>CAJAQT010000225.1 GCA_903944165.1 uncultured Methylococcaceae bacterium
CTCAATTGACAAAGAAAGCCATTATTTAATCACCAGCAATGCGCATAATAAAGGTGAAGTTTTATTGTTGAAAGACGAGGCGAATATTCGTGAAGAATTAAATAGTAAAACCAAAACCTCAACCTTATTTGCTGTCATCGTGATGAATGATGATCAAAAAATACACGCGCGACAATATTTCAATACCCCCCTTATTTTCACGATTCAAGAAGCCAAAGGCTTAGAATATGAAAATATTGTGCTCTACAATTTTATTAGCCAAGAGGACGCGCGTTATCGTGAAATTGCCAAAGGCGTGACGACCGCCGAGCTAGAACAAGAATTAACATATTCTCGTCATAAAAATCGCGCTGATAAATCGGGGGAAGTGTATAAGTTTTATATCAATTCTCTTTATGTCGCTTTAACACGCGCCATTAAAAATTTGTATTGGATTGAAAACACTCCACAGCACGATTTTTTAAGCTTGTTAAATTTGCGTCAAGCTTCTGATTCATTGGAATTAACTGACCAAAATTCCAGTTTAGATGCATGGCGTCAAGAAGCACGTAAATTAGAGTTGCAAGGTAAGCAAGAACAAGCTGAGCGCATTCGCGAAGAGATTTTGCAACAAACAACGCCCACTTGGGAGGTGATGAGCTGTTTTGATGACATCTTACATACCTCTGGTGACGAAGCAATACCTTCAAAGTTTGGGCATATTTCTGAATGTGGCAAACAAGAAAAATTCATGCTGTTTGAATATTCCTTGATTTATGACGACCTAGACATGTTGTATCTCTTAAAAATGGATGGCGACTTTAAGCCTGCCAATAATCCTGTCAAAGGTATCGAGCTATTAACACAAAAACATTATCAAGAGTATACGTTTAAAAAACCTGATCAGATTTTGAAAAAAATTGCTCAATACGGCTTAGAATTTCGTAATCCATTCAACCATACTCCGTTAATGGCTGCGGCATGGATAGGAAATGTCGACATTATTAACACCTTATGTGAGCTGGGGGCAGATAAAACAGCGGTTGATGCACATGGGCTAACGGCCTTTCAAATAGCTTTATCTCAAGCAACAAGAAACGAAGTCTATGCTAAAAAGAAATTACCCTATATTTACGATGCACTGGTACCAGACAGCATTAATTTCAAGCTTGATAATAAGTTACTTAAACTGGACAGTCATCAAATGGAGTTTTTCGTCATGAATTTAATGATCGCCATGTTTTATCAAGTAAAGCCTTCAGATATACATGCAATTTCTGATTATGATGGTGTTAATAATGGTGGTAAAGATGGGTGGAATCACTACATTAAGGATGAATATACCAATCATGGAATTAGCGGGGCTGATAGCATTAAAGGCTTTTCAACACAAAGTTTTATTGATGCAATCAAACACATTCCGACAAACATTCTGTCTGAACGGCGAAGAACGAGAGCTTATTTAAGCAGCATCCTTTCTTCACATGAACGCGCTAGCCCAAACAAGTACAGTAAAAAATTATTTTATCGACTTAAACGCGGAGTGTACTTATTTAATCCTGAGTTAATTTTAACTAATAATTTTACTAAACGCACCGCACAATATCTTGATCGGAGCGAGTTAACGATTTACGATTATTTACAAGCCGAACCTATTGCTTATTGGCTGGAACTGTTAATAAATGACTCATGTTACGTAATGAATAGATAAAAGAATGAGTTTACAACTATTAATGGAGCATATAAAAAATGAGAAGACGTGAATTTATCAAGCAGTCACTTCAGCTTTTAATACTTGGTTATTTAGATAAAGCATGGAGTTTAACGGCGACTCCACAACAGCAGCATGCAGATGTCATTATTATTGGTGCGGGTATTGCTGGCTTGTCCGCGGCAAAAAACCTTAAAGACAAGGGCTTAAGCGTCATCGTATTAGAGGCACGTGAGCGTATTGGAGGGCGAATTTGGACGGATAATTCTTTAGATTTGCCGCTAGATTTAGGCGCCTCATGGATTCATGGTATCAATAAAAATCCGATTAAGCAGTTAGCGGATCAGTTTCATATTAAGACCTCGCCCACTAATTATAATGCTAGTCAACTATATCGCACTAATGGAAAGCCTCTAAGTGACAGTGAAGATCAACGGCTTTATAAGCGTTACGATACTCTTTACAGCTTACTCATGGAGGTTAAAAGACTACGTAAGGCACAACATTTACCTGATATTTCTTGGCAACAGGCATTTGATTCCGTAGTAAATAAGATGCAACTTGATGCGGTGGCGTTATCGGAGCTGTATTTTGCCTTGAATACTGAAGTTGAACATGAATATGCTGCGGATTTAAACCAGTTATCTTTATTTAATTGGGACGTGGAGACTTCTTTTAGAGGCAGTGATAATTTATTTCCTAACGGTTATTATCAAATTGTTGAGGGGTTGGTAAAAAGTTCAGGCTTGGGATCAAGTATTTTAACCAATCAGGTGGTGCAAACAGTTGATTATAGTCGTATAAGTGGCGTAGAAATCACGACTAATCAAGCTGTATTTGAAGCCAGTGCAGTAATTGTTACCCTTCCATTAGGTGTATTAAAAGCCAATTCGGTAGAATTTTTCCCTTCTTTACCTAAAACCAAGCAGCAGGCAGTGGCTCGTTTAGGGATGGGCGTTTTAAATAAGACTTACTTTCGTTTTCCTGACTATTTTTGGCAACAAGATGGGCGCACGCAAATTATAAATTCAATTTCAGCTGTTAAGGGACGCTGGGCAGAATGGTTAAACTTTTATTACTACACACGTCAACCACTGTTATTAGGATTTAATGCGGGTCGTCAGGGCTTAGCCATTGAGGAGATGAGTAATCGTGAAATTATTGACGATGCCATGCCGCTGTTGTCTCAAATTTATGGCGATAACATACCAAGCCCTACGGCACACATAACGACCCGTTGGGCTAGCGATCCTTTTGCCTTAGGTTCGTATTCTTACATTGCAACAGGTGCTAGTGTCGGCGATTATCAAGAGCTTGCGAAAGCTGTTGGACAACGATTATTTTTTGCTGGCGAGGCAACGTCTTCTGATCATCCTGCTACGGTTCATGGGGCGTTTTTATCCGGGGTGCGCGAAGCGAATAAGGTATTAGTTGCGCTGCGTAAGGTATAGCAGTTGTCTTAATGACGATGAAAAGCTTGGGTAAACAAAGGAGGCGGCGCTCCTTTGTTTTTTTGTAATGATTGTTAAGTGTCTGAAACGTTTAGAAGTTTATATTGCCTTGAACCCATATTTTTTGTGTGTCCGTGCTTTGAAAGCCACCTAGAAGATTATTATCGCCTTTCCCGTAGTAAGCATATTTTGTCAACAAGGAATAATGTTTACCAAACTTTTTAACAACTTGCATATCCCATTCATCACCATAATTGAAGCGTCCAGTGTCGTCTGAGTAAGTGTGATAAATGCCTGAAAAAACGAGATCACCCTGTTGAAATGGCACTAAGACGGATCCAAAAATATCACGGATACCATTGCTTGGTGTTTGTAAAAACAGGTCTGCCCAGCCTTGAAACGCATGTAGCGACGATAAAGGGAAGTCAAAGGTTTTGTTTGTTCCGGTGCCGCCAAGCTGCTCCATAGCACCCTCAAAAATCAGATTATATGCACTAAAGCCACCCATAACGTTGTATCGATCAACGTCATAAGCTGTTAAGCCGTGGCCATAATTACTTTGATGACTGTATTCGGCGGTATAAACAAGTCCAAAATTATCATTAAGTTTTATGGAATCAAGGGGTTTTGTGCAGCAGGCTACGCGAACACCATAGTTTTGATTGGATTTTTCATAATTTGCTTGTTCAGTGTAATCTAGCCAATAACCATACGTAACCACGTTGCCATAGTTACCCATTTTATAATTAAAGTTAAGCAATGGAGATTCCATATTGTCCGTTAAGCTATTTGCCATTTGGGCATTAGCTATATAACCAAAGTTAGTGGTTAAATTTGGAAGAATCTTGTTTTTATTAGTAATCATGACTCCGTCATAAGAGATTCTCATTTGTCGCCAAGGTGCGTTTCCAATATATCGTTCATCATCTAATTTGATGTGTTGTCTACCAAATTTTAAAGTATTATCGGTAAGTCCTGTGTAAGTAAACCAAAACTGGTTGAGTTCATTACGAGTGGGGTCGGGTATTTTAGAATAGTTAGCATTGCCATTAGGAAGCCCATTATTGTAGTCATCTTGCATTGCTAAATTACCTTCATATTCAGCATAAGCTTGGAAATTATGATAAAGCGGGGTGAGATAACCTAAGCGTAAGCTTGCAGTATTGGCATTGGCTGTTTGTTGCGTTCCAGCATCCTGATTTACATTTTCATAACGATACATAATATCGAATTTAATTACGCCGTAATCATTTTTTTTATTATGAAAATTAAGGGCTTCTTCAATGTTTTGAGTAAGACCAGCGACGGCGGTATTAGAGGATAAGCTTATCGGCAATATACTTAGATTAACTATTAATAATGCTGCGAGGTTATTTTTATTTGACGTTGACATAAGGGTGCGCTAATAAATTAATAAGGAAATAGATTTAATTATTTAAGTTTTTATTAATCGTTATAATTGATTTTTAAAACGAAATTAATTCTTCTTATTATAGATTAATTTAATTTTTTATTATTCACTTTTTTGATTTGGTAATTATTTATTTAATTTTTATTTATTTATTCGTGAGTTATAAAAGTCTTTAACAAAAGTATTGAGTCGCTTAGTTTCAATCGCTTCACGCAAGCCTTTCATTAAGCTTAGGTAATAAAATAAGTTATGAATTGTATTAAGTCGACAGCCAAGTATTTCTTGGCATTTATCTAAATGACGTAAATAGGCGCGGGAATAATGTTGACAGGTATAGCAGCCGCATTCTTCATCTAATGGGCGATTATCAAATTCATATTGGCTATTACGAATTTTAATCACACCAAATCGAGTAAACAAATGCCCATTTCTTGCATTGCGCGTGGGCATGACGCAATCAAACATATCAATGCCACGTAAGACAGCTTCTACTAAGTCTTCTGGTGTCCCCACCCCCATTAAATAGCGGGGCGTATTAACGGGCAAGTGTGTATGTATCGCATCAAGGGTTGCCATCATTTCTTCTTTAGGTTCGCCTACCGATAGTCCGCCAATGGCATAGCCATCAAAGCCAATATCAACTAAGCCTTGAATCGATTCTAGGCGTAACTGTGGGTACATGCCGCCTTGAACAATGCCAAATAATGCATTGGGGTTATCCGCATGCGCGCGTTTGCTGCGTTCTGCCCAACGTAATGACAGTCGCATCGACTGCGCGGCCTCCTCAGTTGTTGCAGGATAAGGTGTGCATTCATCAAAAATCATCACGATATCAGAACCTAATTCACGTTGAACACGCATTGATTCTTCTGGCCCCATGAAAATTTTTGCGCCATTGATGGGTGATTGAAACGTCACGCCTTGTTCAGTGATTTTTCGTAAAGCGCCAAGACTAAAGACTTGAAAGCCGCCAGAGTCAGTTAAAATTGGCTTGTGCCACTGCATGAAGTCATGCAAATCACCATGCGCATTAATAACGGCAGTGGTTGGGCGCAACATTAAGTGAAAGGTATTACCTAAAATAATTTGCGCACCCACCGCAGTTAAGTCTTCAGGGGTGAGTGCTTTGACTGCGCCATACGTGCCAACGGGCATAAATATGGGAGTTTCTACTTCACCACGGGCAAAAGTAAGTTTGCCGCGGCGGGCGTAGCCATCGGTGCTGAGTAAATTAAATTTCATGTTAAAAATGGTTTTGTAAGAAGAATTTGTAAAATTAGTGGGCTGCTAGCTACGCTTAACTGGGCTATTCAGTGTGTGATTTGTCTTATGGGAAAGTTAACGACACGCGAGCGTGTCGTTAAGATAAAGCATCCATTGATGAATGATGAATGGGTGCACAGGGGCGTGGTTAACGCTTAACGCAATGACTTAGTGAGAGCATCTTTGCCAAGTGCACGCGTGGTAATCGAGGGCTTAAACAATCGTATTATTAGCGAATAACGCGATGTCCACGTCCGCTCATACAATTATTATAGGCATGTTTATATTTGTCTTCCGCAGTCAATCCTTGTTTAGCTGCGCCACCTAATCCACCAATGGCAGCACCAATGGCTGCACCTGTGCCAGCATTGCCAGCAATAGCGCCGCCCACTGCTCCGGCTGCTGCGCCCATAAGCCCACCAACGCCAGCACCAACAAGTGTTTCTTTGACGGTGCCGCCAGAGGCTTGCTTGGCTAATTCTTGGCATTCTGCCATATCTTGATTTAAACGATAAGCATTAGGATTGTTATAGGTATCAATAGTGGGTTGCCAGCCAGTTTGACTAGCGCAGGCAGTTAATAATAAGGTGCTTAAAGAAAGGCTAGTAAGTGATAGGTAGTTCATAATAATTTCCTTGGTAAAAACGTGATTGGTTGAGATAAATCATAATGCGCAGTGCTGTACTTTATGTCGTAACGCTTAACGGCAAGGCTTTTTTGTTTTATTGTGGTGTTTATGCGTAGACATCAAGGCCGAGGTTATTTTGGATAGAATTTAACAAAAAGCCTAGATGATAGCGAATTTTTTACATCGATATTGCTTGCTTCTGCTCATGTAAGCTGGCATCAGTTTTCTAGTTCATCAATAAGAGCGTGAAGAGCGTGGTACTGGTTCGCACACGGTCATAACTAACGTTAAATGCGTTGATTGTAGAGCGTGCTGCGCTTAACAACTAAGCAAGATAAAGCAGCAAAGTAAAAGTAATTTTTTCAAGTACAGGAAAAGACGGGAGGTCTATGGCATAATGGCGCACTTTTATTTTTTGCTGACAACTTATTGAGGACAATAATGAGTTTTTTTATTTCTGATGCATTAGCCGCTGCGCCCGCAGTACAACCTGGTATTGAAGGAATGCTGTTTCCTTTGGGGATTTTAGTTTTCTTTTACTTTTTATTTTTACGCCCACAATCAAAACGTGCAAAAGAAAAAAAGGAAATGATTGCTGCCATGACGAAAGGGGTTGAGGTGGTGACTTCTGGAGGTGTTCTTGGAAAGGTTATTGATATGGATGATAATTTTTTAAAAATTGAAATTTGTGATAACACGTTTATTCAGGTGCAGCGACAAAGTGTAGAAACTATCATGCCAAAAGGAACGTATAAAGCAGTTACCAAAAAAACGGTAACACTCACGAAGTCTTGATAGTTTTTTAACGCAATAGATTGATAAACGCAGTTCAATATTGTTGGTATAACTCATGCAAAATCATTTCCCACTTTGGAAAAATAGTTTAGTTCTGATCACTTTTTTGATCTCTTTGATTTACGCTTTGCCAAACTTATACGGTGAAGATCCGTCTGTACAAATTTCATCAACCACACCTGAGCGTATTTCGCAGCAAAAAGCCTCTGAGATAGAATCGGCTATTACCGCTTTGGGAGTTTCCACGAAACAGTTTGAATATAAAGATGGTCGTGTTTTGGCAAGGCTGTCCAGTACTGATGATCAGTTGAAAATTGCCGATGGCTTGCGCGACCAATTAGGCAATGCGTTTACCGTCGCCTTAAATTTAGCGCCTAATACGCCGAGCTGGTTGCAAGCAATTGGTGCGCAAGCCATGTATTTAGGTTTAGATTTACGAGGTGGAGTGCATTTTTTGTTAGAAGTTGATATGGATGCTGCCGTAAAACAGGCGGAAGAGCGTTACATAGATGATGTACGTTTAGCACTAAGACGAGAAAAGATTCGTTATTTATCAGTAGCAAAAGATAATGGTTTCATTAAGGTTAAGCTGAAGGTGGCAGAAGAATTGCCCAGTTTTATTAGTATTTTAAATAAAGAGTTTAGAGGCTTAGATATTACTGAAAGTAAGCAAGCTAATGATGAACTGTGGTTAAAAATTTCTGAGCGCGATCAAAAAGATATTAAAAAATTTGCTGTTGCCCAAAACATGACAACCTTGCGTAACCGTGTCAATGAGTTAGGCGTGGCTGAACCCGTTATTCAGCAACAAGGTGATAATCGTATTGTTGTGCAATTGCCAGGTGTTCAAGACACCACGCGAGCTAAAGAAATCTTAGGTACAACGGCAACCTTGGAATACCGTTTAGTGGATGTTGAGCATGATGTTCAAAAGGCCTTAGAAGGTCATCCACCTATTGGTAGTCGCTTGTATTATGATAAAAATGCCCAGCCGCTATTGCTAAATCGACAAATCATCGTCACTGGTGATCAAATTGTTGATGCAGACTCGGGGATGGATCAAGACGGACGCGCCGCAGTATTTATAACCCTAAATGGTGTCGGAGCAACCAAAATGGGTAAGTTTACACAGCAGAATGTAGGCAAACCAATGGCGGTTGTGTTTATTGAATATAAAGTAGATACCCGTATCGTTAATGGTGAAAAAGTTCGTCATAAAGAAAAAGTTGAAAAAGTCATTAGCGTTGCCACCATTCAAGGTGTATTTAGTAAACGTTTCCAAACAACGGGTTTAGATAGTCCACAAGAAGCACGCAATTTATCGCTCTTATTAAGAGCGGGTGCATTAGCTGCACCTGTTGATATTGTTGAAGAAAGAACCGTAGGGCCAAGCTTAGGGCAAGATAATATCGACAAAGGTTTCTTATCGTTTATTGTGGGTTTTATCTTGGTTGTCTTATTTATGGCGGTGTATTACCGTTTGTTTGGCATGATTGCAAACTTTGCGTTGGCATTTAACGTTGTGATTGTTGTCGCGATATTGTCTATGTTGCAAGCAACCTTAACGCTGCCAGGTATTGCGGGAATTATTTTAACCGTGGGCATGTCGGTTGATGCCAATGTCTTGATTTTTGAGCGTATTAAAGAAGAAATTAGAGAAGGAAATACACCTCAAACCAGTATTTTTATTGGTTATGAAAAAGCCTTTGCAACGATATTAGATTCTCATGTGACTAACTTAGTGGTCGCCATCGTACTGTTTGCCTTTGGTACGGGCTCAGTAAAAGGATTTGCCGTAACGTTAATCATTGGTATCTTATCCTCAATGTTTACAGCAATTACAGGAACTCGTATGGTTATAAACTGGATATACGGTGATCGACGGGTTGAAAAGCTGTCGATTTAACGGATAACGCAAATTATGTTAATAATTGATTTGAGACTGCTTAATGACTAGATTTTCTGTGTTATTTATTTTTCAATTACTGCTCTTATTTAGCTTGCCTTGTTTTGCCGAAGCAAATGATACAGTAAGTGTAACGAAGCCTATCGATTTAACCCAACACTGGGTCGGGTATCTGGCATTGATCTTATTTGCCGTCGCCTATCTGTTAGCAATGACTGAAGAGCTTACCGATCTAAGAAAATCTAAACCAATGGTCTTTGCTGCCAGTGTAATTTGGATTTGCATTGCGATTGTTTATGTTAATGATGGTATGAGTGAACAGGCTGGCTTAGCGTTTCGTTCAAGCCTAGAAGCCTATGCTGAGTTGTTTTTGTTTATAATGGTATCAATGACTTATCTTAATGCAATGGAGGATAGGAGGGTTTTTGAGCGATTGCGTGTTTGGTTATTAAGTAAAGATTTTTCTTATCGTCAATTGTTTTGGATTACAGGCTTTCAAGCATTCTTTATTTCTTCAGTATGCAATAATTTAACAACTGCATTGCTCATGGGTTCGGTAATTTTAGCGATGGGCAAAAATAGCCCACGTTTTGTTACGTTGTCTTGTATCAACATCGTTATTGCTTCTAATGCTGGCGGGTCATTTAGTCCTTTTGGTGACATTACAACGCTATTGGTTTGGCAAAAAGGCGTGGTGCCTTTTAAAGACTTCTTTTCCTTATTGATTCCGGCCATTATTAATTTAGCGTTACCCGCAGCTATCATGCACTTTTTTATACCTAAAGAAACACCTGAGCCTGTTCAAGAATCCCAGCCTATGAAGCGTGGCGGTATGGTTATTATCGTGTTGTTTGCCTTAACTATTATCACCGCCACGTGTTTTGAGAATTTTCTTGGCTTGCCGCCAGCTGCTGGCATGATGCTGGGGTTGACTTACCTTAAATTTTATAGTTATTACATGCAAAAAACGCCCAGCAAGTCTTTAGCGTTAGCAACTGAAAAGATTAACGTTGACAAGATAAGCGCCAAAATTGATTATTTTGCACCTATGAAATATATGAATAATCCTGCCGCGAGATTAAAAAAAGATATTACAACCGACCAACCTTTTGATGTTTTTACTAAAGTTGCTAATTTGGAGTGGGATACCCTATTGTTCTTTTATGGTGTTATGGTTGCCGTGGGTGGCTTGAGTTTTATTGGTTATTTAAGTGTCGCATCAACCCATCTTTATGGCGAAATGGATCCTACGATAGCTAATATTTTGGTTGGTATTGTTTCAGCATTTATAGATAACGGTACAATTATGTTGGCAGTTTTAACGATGAATCCTGATATTTCCCAAGGTCAATGGCTATTAGTTACTTTAACAGCCGGTGTGGGAGGTAGCATGTTGTCAGTCGGGTCTGCTGCAGGTGTTGGTTTAATGGGACAAACTAAGGGTATTTACACTTTTGTGAGCCATTTAAAATGGACACCTGTTATTGTCTTAGGTTACATCGGAAGTATTGCCGCCCATTTTTTAATCAATAGCCGTTATTTTTAGATTTACTGGATTTGGTTGTATTTGTTTTATTTTTGTCCTTTGCATAAATTACTTAATATTTAATTATGAAATTAACCACTATAAATTTTATAGGTAACCGCAATATTGCGTTGATCTTTTCGAGTATTTTGTCTGTAGCTTCTCTCGTTTCATTAGGCGTAAATGGCTTGCAAATGGGCATTGATTTTACTGGAGGAACCTTAATCGAAGTGGGGTATCAACAACCAGCAGATATCACTGTGCTGCGCAGCACTTTAGACGGCGCTGGGTTTGCTGACGCTACTGTACAGAATTTTGGCACTGCCAAAGATGTATTAATTCGTCTGAAACTGCAAGAAGGTGTGAGCAGTGTCGATTTAAGTTCAAAAGTGCTGGAGGCGATTAATAAGACTACAGCAGAACCTGCTAGTCTTCGACGCGTTGAGTTTGTTGGCCCTCAGATTGGTGATGATTTAGCGCAAGATGGTTTTTTGGCGTTACTCTACTCTACCATTGGTATTCTTATCTATGTTGCCTGGCGATTCGAATGGAAGTTTTCCTTAGGAGCAGTTATCGCAACCTTCCATGATGTTATTGTGACTTTGGGCGTGTTTTCGCTCTTAGGCATGGAGTTTGATTTAACAGTATTAGCTGCCGTATTGGCGTTAATTGGGTATTCATTAAACGATACCATCGTGGTGTATGATCGTATTCGTGAAAGTTTTTTAACTATGCGCAATAAAAGCACTGAAGAAATGATGAACATTTCAGTTAATGTCACCTTGAGTCGAACTATTATGACGTCTTTAACTGTCATTTTGGTGTTGGCCTCCTTATTCTTTTTGGGTGGCGAGGTGATTCATGGTTTCGCCGTTGTGCTTTTGTTTGGCGTGTTTTTTGGTACCTATTCGTCAATTTTTATTGCAAGTCCTGTGGCGTTGATGTTTGGTGTCTGCCCTGCCGATTTAGTTCCTGTAGTTAAAGAGGGTGAGCATTTTGATAACTTACCTTAACAACGCACTGAACTGAACAGGTTATGGCTACGCTACAATTCTTGTAGTACGCTAAAGTCTTTCTAACGTGATAAACACAGTTTTTTTAATGAAAATCCTCAGTCAAACACGCAAAGTGTTTAGGCTATAATCAATTTTTAACAATCCACATAATGATAGGAGTAGTAAAATAATGGCAATCGAACGTACCTTTTCAATTATTAAACCTGACGCTGTTGCAAAAAATAGTATTGGTGAAATTTACAGTCGTTTTGAAAAAAACGACTTAACAATTGTTGCTGCAAAAATGCTGCATTTAACCAAAGAGCAAGCTGAAGGCTTTTATGCAGAGCATAGTGAGCGTGGGTTTTTTAATGATTTGGTTGCTTTCATGATTTCAGGTCCAGTTATTATGCAAGTATTGGAAGGTGAAAATGCCGTTGCAAAACACCGTGAAATAATGGGCGCAACTAATCCAAAAGAAGCCGCACCTGGCACAATTCGCGCTGATTTTGCTACGAGCATTGATGAAAATGCAGTGCATGGTTCTGATGCAGTGGCTACTGCCGAAAGAGAGATCGCGTTCTTTTTCTCTGCTAATGAAATCTGTGCAAGAACTCGTTAATTTAAAAAAAATTAATTTACTCGATTTTGACAGAAAAGGTCTTGAGGCTTTTTTTGTCAAATTGGGTGAAAAATCATTTCGTGCCACACAATTACTAAAATGGATATATCAAGAAGGGATCACTGATTTCATCTTGATGAGCAATTTTAGCAAAGCGTTGCGAGCCTATTTAACTGAGCATTGCTGTATTGTCGCACCTGAAATCGTGGTCGAAAAAAAGGCTGCTGATGGCGTGTATAAATGGGTAGTGCAAACGCAGTGTGGTAATCGAGTTGAAACGGTTTTTATTCCAGAAGAAGGACGTGGTACTTTATGCGTGTCCTCACAAATTGGTTGCGCGTTAGCGTGTACGTTTTGCTCAACAGCCCAACAAGGCTTTAATCGTAATTTAACAACGGCTGAAATCATTGGGCAGTTGTACATGGCGCAACATCGCTTAGGGCGTGAAACAAAAGTAACCAATGTTGTCATGATGGGCATGGGAGAACCCTTGCTTAATTTTGATAATGTTGTGGCTGCGGTCAATTTAATGATGGACGACTTTGCGTATGGCTTATCAAAACGTCGGGTAACGATAAGCACATCTGGTGTCGTGCCTGCAATGTATCGCTTGAATGAATTATGCGATGCAAGCCTGGCAGTTTCTTTACATGCAGTGACTGATGAATTAAGAAATGAGTTGGTACCCATTAACAAAAAATATCCGTTACAAGAATTAATGGCCGTTTGTCGAGAAAATGCTAAGTTAGCACCTCGCCGAACAGTTACCTTTGAATATGTTATGTTGGATGGTATTAATGATTCAAATGAAGACGCTTTGGGCTTATTGCAGTTGTTAAAAACAGTGCCAGCAAAAATAAATTTAATTCCGTTTAATCCCTTTCCAAATTCATCTTATCGCTGTTCAAGCAATAATCGTATTCATGCGTTCAAAACTCTATTAAATGATGGCGGTATTGTTACCACGGTAAGAAAGACACGAGGTGATGATATTGATGCGGCGTGTGGTCAGTTAGTGGGACAAGTAAATGATAAGAGTCGACGGCATCTTAAATTAGCGACGCAGAGTTCAGAGTAAGCAATGCATACAGATAAAGCGCACGTATTTAAACGGTGTTTACAAGGTCTTCAGGTCTGTCTAATTATTATTTCAACCGCGTGTGCAGGCCTTGATGAAAAATCATCATCAGTGGATCGTGCTGAGATTTACGTACAGCTGGGTGTGCGTTATTTAAATATGAATCGTTTAGATGTAGCTAAGGCAAATTTAGAGCATGCCTTACAAGAAAATCCAGTTAATATTAATGCCCATAATGCCTTGGCCTTTTTATATGAAAAGATTGAAAAATATCCACAAGCCAAAGACCATTACGCGGCGGCGTTAAGCATTGCACCTGAAGACTTGAGTGTGCAGAATAATTACGGTCGTTTTTTGTGCGAACATCAAGAAACCCAGGCAGGGGTCATCTTATTGGAACGTGCTATTAAAAATTTGTTAAATGACCGCTCTTGGTTAGCCTTAACCAATGCCGGTTTATGTGCCGTAAACTCTGGGCAAGTACAGCAAGCAAAAGCGTATTTCAAACAGGCATTATTGGCAAATGGCCGCTATGCGCCTGCGTTGTTAGCGATGCAAAAAATGAGTTATAACAATGCTGAATATTGGCCTGCAAAAGGCTATTTGCAACGTTATTTAAATAGTGCTGCGCATACGTCAGAATCATTATGGTTTGGCATGATGACTGAGCGCGCCTTAGGCAATCAAGCATTGGCACAAGAATATCGCGATTTATTAATCAACACCTTTCCTCTTTCCAAAGAAGCTAAGTCATTAGCGCATTAACAAAAACTCACTATGGCAAATTTGATTCAAGCAATTCGTGGTATGCATGATGTTCTTCCTGAACAAACTCCCCTCTGGCAACATGTAGAAAATGTTATTCGCAAAGTATTAAATGCCTATGGATACAGTGAAATCCGTTTGCCAATTGTTGAAAAAACAGAATTATTTAAGCGCTCAATAGGCGAAGTCACCGATATTGTAGAAAAAGAGATGTACACGTTTGAAGATAGAAATGGTGATTCCTTAAGCTTACGTCCAGAAGGAACCGCTGGCTGTGTGCGTGCATGTTTAGAACATGGATTATTAAATGGTCAGAGTCATCGATTATGGTATTACGGCCCCATGTATCGTCATGAGCGTCCACAAAAAGGGCGTTATCGTCAATTTATACAATTGGGTGTTGAAACGTATGGCATGGCGGGGCCTGAAATCGATGCCGAATTAATTATCTTAATGGATCGTTTATGGAAGCAACTAGGGGTGCGCGACCATCTGCAATTGCAATTGAATTCATTAGGAACACTTGCAGAGCGAGCTCGTTATCGAGAGCATTTAGTTGCTTATTTTTCTGCTCATCACGAGCAACTTGATGAAGATAGTCAGCGTAGATTACACACCAATCCCTTACGAATTTTAGATACCAAAAATCCTGCCATGCACAGTTTAGTCAATAATGCGCCCGAGCTTATGGCGTATTTAGGCGAAGAAAGTTTGGCGCATTTTACTGCCCTAACAGCGTGTCTGGATGATTTAGGTATTAGTTATTGCATTAATCAACGTTTAGTTCGTGGGCTTGATTATTACAGTAACACAGTATTTGAATGGGTAACCGAATCACTTGGCTCGCAAGGTACGGTTTGTGCTGGTGGACGTTATGACAGCTTGGTTGAACAGTTAGGCGGCAAAGCCAATCATGCGGCAGGCTTTGCTATGGGGATTGAGCGCTTATTGGCATTAATGGAATGTCAAAACGAAGCCCCTATGACGAAGCGAGTCGATGTGTATTTAATTCGTGTCGGTGAGGATGCGGCTCAGGCAGGCTTGCGTTTGGCTGAACAATTACGCGATGCACTTCCTGAGTTGAGTGTTCACGTCAATATGGAAGGCGGAAGTTTTAAAAGTCAGTTTAAAAAAGCAGATAAAAGTGGTGCAACTATCGCGTTAATTTTAGGTGATGATGAGGTGCTTAATAAGGCGGTTAGTATTAAGTATTTACGAGATAATCAAGCGCAACAGACGACTGTGTCGCAAACTGATGTTGTGCAGATCATTGAAGATTTTTTAGTATCCAGCGCCCGTTAAGGGCTGGATAGTTTTATCTATTAAGCTAGAAGAGAACTACAGTGGAAATTTACGAAACAGAAGAAGAACAAGTTGCTGCCCTAAAAGCGTGGTGGAAAGAAAATTCACATGCCACATTTATTGGTGTTGGCTTGGGTGTGGCGATTATTTTGGGGTGGAATTACTGGCAAAGTTATAAAAAAGAGCAGGCAATGCAAGCATCTGCGATATATAGCAAATTACTTTCCGCCAATGAGGTGGGCAATAAAGCGCAACTAACTGACGCCTCTGAGCAGATACGAAAAGCTTATGGCTCAACAGATTATAATCAGTATGCCGCGTTATTTGAAGCTAACAACGCGGTGCAACAAGGTGATCAAGCTAAAGCCCGAGTCTTACTCGATTCGGTGGCAAGCTCTTCTGATTTAGCACTAAGTAATATAGCAAAAATAAGACGAGTTCGATTAATGCTTGCAAATAAAGAATATGAACAAGGCTTAGCCTATATTAATGCCATTGATCCTGCTACGACTGCCGGTTTTTCTGGGCATTATGATGAGTTGGTGGGGGATTTATATGTCGCTTTAGACCGTTTAGATTTAGCGCGTACCTCGTATGAAAGTGCTTTACGAAATGGTCTGCAATCGCCGTTGTTAGCGATGAAAATAGATGATCTTACGGTGTCCACTAAAAAAATGGAAAGTAAACAATAATGCGTTTAGTCATACTTTTATATGTTCTCTGTTTAAGTGGCTGTGCAGTTTTTGATAGCGTAGGAGAATCGTTTTCAGGATTAACCGAATATTTTGGGGGAGATGAAGTTACTGATCCACCGAAAGCGTTAATCGAATACCCGCCAGAAAAAACGATTGACGTAATTTGGGAAGCATCAGTTGGCGTTGGAACAAATCAACAGTCAGTTAATTTGGTGCCAGCTATGGGCAGTGAAACTATTTTTGCGGCGGATAGAAAAGGATTAATTGTTGCAAGAGCATTAGCTAATGGTAATAAGCTTTGGGAGCGTAATACCGACCTGCCTTTTTCAGGTGGCCCGGGCGTAGGTCAGGGCACATTAATCATAGGAACCAGTGATGCAGAGGTAGTTGCCTTACAGAGTGAAACCGGTGCTGAGTTATGGCGCGCTAAAGTATCAAGTGAGGTTTTATCTGTCCCTGTCGTTGCCAATGGTATTGTCATTATTCGCAGTAGTGATGGCAATGTCGTGGCATTAAATGAAAAAACAGGTGCTAAATTATGGAGTTATGAAGTCCCGGTGCCAGCGTTAAGTATACGAGGCACGGGCACTCCCGTATTATTTGAGGAGAATATTATTGGTGGTTACGATAATGGCAAATTAATGGCCTTACGCATGAAGGATGGCAAATTTATTTGGGAAACCAGTGTTGCCATTCCAAAAGGCCGTTCAGAGGTAGAGCGTTTAGTGGATTTAGATGTAAATCCTCTGGAAGCTGCGGGTGTGATTTATAACGCCAGTTTTCAAGGTGGCGTGAGTGCCACCTCAGCTATCGATGGTGAAGTTATTTGGCGTAATGAAAGTATTTCTTCGCATTCAGGATTAAGTAATGATTGGCGGTATCTGTATTTAACGGATGTCGAGAGTCATGTTTGGCAACTTGACCAGCGCAGTGGTTTATCGTTGTGGAAGCAACAAGATTATCATCAACGCCAGTTATCACCACCAGCGGTGTTTGAAAATTACGTCGTAGTGGGTGATTTTGAAGGTTATGTGCATTGTTTAAGCGCACTTGATGGTCGGTCTTTAGCACGGCGTCATGTGGCAGGGGGGGCAATTACAGCAAAACCAGTAATTGTTGGCGATATTCTTTTTGTTTATGCAACGGACGGCACCTTAGCCGCTGTGCGGGTTCATTAATGTTACCAGTGATAGCCTTAGTAGGGCGCCCAAATGTGGGTAAATCCACTTTATTTAATTATTTAACACGGACTCGTGAGGCGTTAGTCGCCGATTTTCCAGGGCTCACCCGAGATCGCCAATATGGTCGTGTCAAGCATGGTATTCGGCCGTGTTTAGTTGTCGATACCGGCGGTATTGCGGATGCTTCTGCGGGAATTGAAAGCATTTCCAAAAAACAAGTAGAAATTGCCTTGCAAGAAGCGGATGTTGTGGTTTTTATGGTGGATGCGCGAGAAGGTTTAAGTGCGTCTGATAAAGTCATCGCCAATGAGTTGAGAAAGTTAGCCAAGCCAGTCATTTTAGTCACAAATAAAGTTGACGGTATTGACGCGGCGATGGCCGCGATTGATTTTTATGCCTTAGGATTAGATGAGCCCGTGCAATTGGCGGCCAGTCATGGACGCGGTGTGCCTGAGTTATTAGAACGTGTTCTTCAGGTATTACCGTCTGCAGCGAACTTACTTGATGATGAAGGCGAGCGTAAAGGCATTGGTATTGCCGTAGTGGGGCGGCCCAATGTAGGTAAATCAACTTTGGTTAATCGGTTGTTGGGTGAAGAGCGCGTTATTGTGTTCGACCAACCTGGCACCACGCGCGATAGCATCTATATTCCATTTGAACGTAATGGCAAGCAATTTACCTTGATTGATACCGCTGGTATGCGCAGACGCTCAAGAATTGCTGAAACCATTGAAAAGTTCAGCGTCATTAAATCTCTGCAAGCCATTGAAAAAGCGCATGTGGTTATTTATTTAATCGATGCCAGCGAGGGGATTACTGATCAAGATGCTCATTTATTAGGCTTGGTTATGGAGGCAGGTCGTGCGCTAGTGATTGGTTTAAATAAATGGGACGGCTTAAGTGACGATCAAAAAAATACTATTAAACGACAATTAGATGTCAAATTGTCTTTTTTAGAATTTGCAGAAAAATACCCAATCTCAGCATTACATGGTAGTGGCGTAGGTAAGATGTTTGATGTGGTGAATACCTTGTACGAAAGTGCAATGATTGATATGTCAACACCTGTTTTAACACGAATTCTGAAAGAAGCTACCGATGCGCATCAACCGCCATTGGTAAATAACAGACGTATCAAATTAAAGTATGCACACCAAGGTGGACGTAATCCACCTATTGTCATTATTCATGGTGTACAAACAGATGTGTTGCCGGTGTCGTACAAACGTTACTTGGTCAATTATTTCCGTGATCGTTTAAAATTATCTGGCACGCCTATTCGGTTAGAATTTAAATCTTCAGTTAATCCTTTTCAAGGTAAGAAAAATAAATTAACCGATTGGCAAGTAAAAAAACGTGAACGATTACTAAAACGTGTAAAAAAGAAATCACAATAATAATGAGCAACTGGACTTTTCATGGCGAGCCACTCCAGAGCATAGGTAACTTACCTGAGGTAGGCGCGTTAGTGCCTGATTTTGTCTTGGCAGATAAGTCTTTACATGATGTTTCTTTACAGACCTTTGCAGGTAAAAAGAAAGTCTTGGTTATTGTGCCAAGCTTAGATGCACCGGTGTGTGCAGCATCAGCGCGACAGTTTGATCATCGTGCTGGACGATTACCTGATGTTGCAGTATTGCTTATTTCGGCAGATTTACCTTTTGCGCAATGTCGATTTTGCGAAACAGAAAAGTTAACTCATATCATTGCGTTATCTTGTTTTCGTTCAGAATTTTCTTATGCTTACGGTGTTAAATTAAATGATGGTGTATTGCGTGGGTTAACTGCGCGTGCAGTGCTTGTTATTAACGAAAATAACCAATTAATCTATGCGGAATGGGTGCATGAATTAACTCATGAACCCAATTATCAGGCAGCCTTTGAGGCAATCGGTGCGGGTTGAATTGTAGGCATTACACCACAATCACCATAAGCGCAAAAACAAATAACAGAATGGTTAGCAGTGTTAATTTTGCCTGTGTCGTTAAGGCATTAAAAAAATATCGCCATTCTTCTTGGAATGCATGCTTTTTGTTGCGAGCGTGCATAATGCGTTGCGCCCGTGCATGCCACGTATTAAAGGCTTCTTCGGCAGCGATGTGCTCAATGGATTCAATAATTTTAGAATAATACTGCCCACATTCTGGACAGCGTGCTTCTTGAAGAGGGTTTTGATGACCACAAAACTGACATTTTTTCATGTGTATCCTCGTGTAGACGTTAAAAAAGGAGTGTAATTATAATTGGATTAAGTGGTGACGTTTGCTTGAGAAGAAGGCCTCGCATAAAACCGCAGCATTGTGCAGATCACTCTACACACACTACAATCCCTGCGTGACGGTATCATGTGTATTTTTTAGAAAAATACCACGGGTATTGAAAATATATTGCTGGATTATGCGTTATTTTATTCATTTATTTTGGAAATAGTTATGTCTACTGAGCTTACTTATATCAGTGCGTTGCCAACGTCAATGCATCAATATTCTATAATATGGCTGCATGGCTTGGGTGCAGATGGTCATGATTTTGAAGGTATTGTGCCTGATTTACACTTCTCTTGCGTAGATCAAACACATTTTATTTTTCCTCATGCGCATGAGCAGGCGGTTTCTATTAATGGTGGTTCAGTCATGCCTGCTTGGTATGATATTTTGGGCTTAGAAACAGACAGTCCCGTTGATTTTCAAGGCATCAATAAATCATCGCTGTTAATTGAGCAGCTTATTCAACAGGAGTTAGATAAAGGTATCGCCGCAGAACATATTGTGCTCGCTGGTTTTTCTCAAGGGGGCGTTATGGCCTTGTACACAGGCTTAAGATATCCCAAGCCATTAGGTGGAATTATTGCCTTATCAGCGTATTTGCCGGGCGTGGAAAACTTAAAAAACGAAGGCACCGCAGCCAATGCAGCGACGCCTATTTTTATGGGGCACGGTATTCTCGATGGTGTCGTTGCTATTGAATGGGCTAAAGCCGTGTATGACAGCTTAGATGACTTGGGATATACAGTAAGCTGGCATGATTATTTAATTGAACATTCCGTATCGATGGAAGAAATTCACCATATTGCGCATTTTTTAGACTCACTTTGGGTGACTGAATAGTTCGTGACTGGCTAGCAATATTTCAATAACGATATAACCAAAGACAGCTTCTACACAACAAAAAAATAAGGGTGTGGAAGTGATGTTGATTTAGCCCATTTTTAAGCACTGAAGCCGATTGTCAAGATTCAATTTAACGTGGCGTATTGCTAGGCTGTTAGGTGCAGAGTTTATGCACTTTATTATATGAATTGAACTAAAAAGACTTTTTTTAGTCACTATGGCAGTAATTTATCAGGATACTCACACCAGTCTTTAATAATGCACTGTCTGCATTTGGGCGTGCGCGCTAAACAGGTATAACGACCATGCAAAATTAATAAATGATGAGCATCTTTTTTATAGCGTGTTGGCGTTGTTTTATCCAATAACTTTTCTACTGCCAATACCTGTTTTCCTACCGCTAATTTAGTGCGATTGGCCACTCTAAAAATATGTGTATCTACCGCGATTGTTGGGTAACCAAAGGCGGTATTTAACAGCACATTTGCTGTTTTTCTACCTACACCTGGTAAGGCTTCCAAGGCTGCTCGGGTGTTTGGCACTTCGCCTTGATGTAAAGCAAGTAATTGTTGACATAATAAATGGATGTTTTTAGCTTTTGTGTTGTATAGACCAATCGTTTTAATCTGCTCTTTTAAGGTTTCTAAACTTAATAGCACCATTGCTTGCGGGGTGTTGGCGAGAGCAAATAACGAGAGGGTCGCTTTATTGACGCTTTTATCCGTTGCTTGCGCAGAAAGTACTACGGCAATTAATAATTCAAAAACAGAGGTATAACGTAGTTCTGTGGTTGGATCTGGATGTGCTTCAGCAAGCGTAGCAAAAATTTCTATACGCTTTTTTTGATTCATGTTAAGTAACCGTGGCGTTGCATAGGTTGTAGGGTAGCGTTGTCATGGAGAGCATTATTGATTAGCGAAAGCTAATTGCGCCACCACTATTTCTTGCGGTTGCGACTAGGTAACGTAGTTGTTCGCTATGAATCAATGGTTGTTTTGCCAAATATTTAGGTAGTTCAGTGACTAATTCTTCTGCTCTCTGTTGACCTTGAACCAGACAAAAGCCCGTTGGTCCCCATGAGGTTTGACCAATAGCGACTGCGCCTTGAGTGCTTAACCAGTGCATTGCCAATGCGACTTCTTTGCTGGTAAACACGCCCCCTTGTGCGGCCGCAAAATGTCCGCCTACTGAATTTTGTAATTGCGTAATAACATCACCAAAGTCAGCAAGATTTTGTTCTGCTAGAGCAGGTAAGCCTTGCATTAACAGTAAATAGCACAAGCGTGCGGCCTCTTGTTGAGGGAATGCAGGCAGTTGTTTAAAGGCTTCAATTTCTTGTAAACCATGTAAACCTTGACCACGTTGATCAAATACTAAAATAAAATACCAATCAGCTGGGATGGGCATATGTACCAATAAGGGTGGCGTAATGGTTTTTTCACCTCGTCCACCGTCCACAACAAGGCCGCCTTGTTCAAAAATACCAATGCCGATACCAGAGCGCAAGCCGCGTTCAGTAATGGCAGCAATATCGCGCACAGTTAAGCCTAAATCGTAAATAGCATTCAAGGCAGAGCCTATAGCTAGGGACATTTGTGTTCCAGAACCCAGCCCAACATGCTCGGGAATGGCTTGTTCGATGGTGATATCAAGTTGGTCTGAAACGTCTAGCGCGGTGCATAATTGCTGTAAACACTGTCTTGCGCGATCAGTAGAAGGGCCGCGAATCGTGCATGCTGTTGCCGGTGAAACAAGGATTTGCGTGCTGATTTCATTTAAAGCGATACCAATACTGCCAAAATGACGACCTAATGAGCCACTTAAGTCAAAAAAACCCATGTGCAATCGCGCCGGTGCAATAATTGAAATTGTTGAATGTTGAGCGTTCAAATGCTTAATGTATGCCAAAAGTAAAAAGGATTGCGTAAGAACATCGGTGCGGGTGATGACTTATGCGGCTGTTTTAATAACGCAGCGTTATTGACCATGAAAATATCCGCCTGGCGAGCCTTCATGCTTGCTTGACACCGCTTTGGGTGTGGCTTTTTTTGCGGTGACTGCGGTGGTTTTTTTTACGGTGGCCGCCGCCGTGGTGATTTTTTTCTGCGTTGCCTTTTTTGTTTTGGTCTTTACTGAGGCTTTATCCCCTTTACTGGCGGCTTTATGTGTGCCATTGGCAAGGGCGTGGTTGGCTTTTTGTGCTTTAGTTTTAGGCTCTGTCGCTTTGGGTGGCGTTGGTGAAGCAAGCACGGGAAGAAAATTATTGGTCTCTTGGTCGATGGGTGGCAAGCGCTCATAAATAGGAGCAGGATCGCCATCTAATTTAGTTAAGGCATCATTTAATGATTTTTGATCAAACTCTGGCAAGGGTTCAGTTGACGTGTCAGAGGAACCAATAGCTTTTTTTATTAAGTTTAATGCCAGTGCATACCGTGCATCTTTTGACATTTCTTCTCCTTCTAAGTCTGGATGTGCTTCGATATATAACACATTATCCAGCCAGCCTACTTTAATCGGTTGTTTGACTATATAAACAGATGTGCCAACGTTAACGGTTTGATACAGTTCTTCGATATCTTCTGGATACATGCGCACACAGCCATGGGTTATTTGCATGCCGATACCAAAAATTTTATCAATGTCGGTGCCATGAATACGGTATTCACCAGGCAAATTTAAATACAGCGCATGAGCACCCAATGGATTATGTGGGCCGGGCGGTACGATTTCAGGCAAGGGGTCGCCGTTGGCAGCATGTTCACGACGAATCGATTCGGGTGGATGCCACGCTGGATCTTTTACTTTTCTGCCTACAGTGGTTTTTCCTAGTGGCGTTTTCCAATCTTGTCGACCGACGCCATGAGCATAAGACATCACTACCCCAGGTTGATTTGCAGGGTAATAGTACATGCGGTATTCAGAAATATTAAGGGTAATGCCTTCGTGAGGTGTGTCGGGTAATATTCGTTTATTCGCTAAGCGAATGACCTCGCCTTTTTTTATATGCCAGCGATCTACGTCAGCATTTAAACGTACAATTTCCATTTGCCCCAATAAAAAACGTCGTGCCACATCCAGTAGGGTTTCGTCTTGGTCAGCACGCGTTAACGGCACGTCATCTTCATATTGAGTGATGACATTATCACCTTTAATGGGGGGCAAATTATAGGCGGTGGCAAACGCATCATGAACATGTGCACAGGACAAACAACTAAAAACAACAATTAAACAAATTTTCATTACAATTTTCTCATGAAGAATAAACGAAACAACTCAGCCATTAGTCGGGTATTGACGCCTTAAGTAGGGTCGTCGCTAATGTGCTTATATCTAAGGTTTGCTCGGTAACAGGAGTTAACAGAGTCTGCGGCGACCGTGTTGGCCAAATCAGGTAATCTGTTAAGCCATCTGGTTCGCTGAGTTGTTGATACACAGATTCCATAATGGGCACATGATCACCGTACCAACATAACAGCCCCGCACGGGGATGCTCAGCTGTGTCGGCTAAGCTTTGCAAGCTTTCTTGCAGTAATTTAAGCATGGTATCGGCATTTTTTAAATGCCGTAAATAGACGCTTAAATCCTCTAAGCCTGTGTCAGTAGGTGCCGTATAAAATTCAGCCGCCTGCGCAGCGCTTATTTTTTCAAGATGCAACGGGCCATGATTTTCCATAGTAATAACAAAGATAAACCAGGGTGCGGGGGGGGGTTCATCGGGAGTTTTTGTATTTAATAGCGCAATAACTTTATCGGTGACGGCTAAATCACCAATGTATTGCCCGTCTTTTTGTTGTTCAGTAAATTCTTTAATATCAAAGAAGTGATCAAATCCAAAGCGCGGATAAACTTGATCCCGTAAATAAAAATGGCTGGGATAAGGATGAATGCAGGCTGTTCGATACCCCAAGTGTTTAAGATAAGACACCAGATTGGGTAGGCTTGTTTTCGCCAAACAACGGTAAGGGTTAAATTGATGAATACCTAATTGCTGTGGCGTTAAGCCCGTTAAAAAACCACATTCTGTCCGTACCGTATTGGCGCCCCACGCGGGTACGCGTAAACGTCCCTGTGCATAAGCGTGCTTCTTTAGAACATCGAAATGCGCTAAAACGTCGGAGTTAATTGCCGTGGATAAGCTTCTTGGATCAAAAAATGATTCACTTTGTACCACAACAATATTGGCGGCAACAGCAGGATTTTGAACTGTGGTGGGTGGGATAAATGCGGTGTTATGCACATTAATGTTGGTAAGGCGTTCGGCACTAAAATACGTCCAAAAAAAACTAAATTGTCCTAATGCTATCAAGTCTGCTTCAGGAGCCAAGCAGATGGTAGGCAAATGCTGATTTGCCCAAAGTAGACCTAATAGCGTTAGTGGTAATAATACGCCAAGCGTAGTCAGCCAAAGGCTCATGTCTAAGGCATTTTCCAGACGTAAGCCTAGCACTACCGCCGTAACAAAGCCTAGACTTACGGCGACGGTGCGCCCTAGCCCAAAAAACGGTAAATACAAGCGTGGATGTTTGATTGCATCAGTAAAATAATCAAAGTCCTGAACCAAAAAAGGTTCGCGCAAACTGCTGTATTTGGCATGATTAACCAGCACAATTAAGTAATGAAATGCCCATAAAATAAACACTGCAAACCACGGCCGACGCACGATTAATAACACCAAAGCAAACATTAGCAACCATGTGTAAACATGTAAGTGCAGAGTTATTCGTGGTCTTTTATAGCAAGCGATGGGGACAGGTTTAAGGTTAAGCTCCATTAAAAAAGATCCTATCAGCCCCACCATTAATGGTGTCAGAAGTAGCCATAATGCGTTCATTTCAACCACCATAATGTAATGTTTTTAAAATAAGCTGTGACCAACTTGCTGGCAAAACCATTAACCACCATGTCCCTAGCGTTAGGGGAAATGGAAATGTAATTCTGGCATGATTTTTTGCTAAACCCTGTGCGATTCTTTGCGCAGCAGTGTCAGCAGAGATCATGAAGGGCTTTGGCCCTGGCATGGCTGCTGCCATAGACGAGTCAATATAACCGGGCATCACCACATTAATTTGTATACCATCCTCGGCCAACCAGCCCCGCATTGCTTCACCATACACTTTAATAGCGGCCTTGCTTGCGCAATAACTTGGGGTGACGGGTAGACCATAATATGCGGCTAAGGAGCTGATTAAGGCCAATTGCCCCTGGCCACGCGCACGAAACAAAGGCACGAGGGCATTTACCAGCGCAAACGTTGCTTTAATGTTGACATCGAGTAACGCGTCTATCTCAGCCCATTGTTCGCCGCGCTGAGCTGTACCATGATTAATATTCATGCCAGCATTAGCAATGACTAAGTCGGGAATATTTAGGGATAAGCTATGGTTAACCCAGTGCTGTAATGCAGCAATATCGGTTAACTCTAAAATAACCACGGTGACTTTTGCCTCGCGTAAACGACAGCGAGTTGCCAAGTCTTCTAGCTTGTCTTGCTGCCGTCCTTGTAATAACAAATGAATATCGGGCGCGGCATAATATAAAGCAAGTGCTTGACCTAACTCACCACTTGCACCAGTAATTAAGATTGTTTGGGGGGGCGGGAGGCTCATAATAAAAGCTCTAATGGCGAGCGATCGATCGCAAAAAAACGTTCTGAATGCTTAATAGCTAAGCGAATGCCCGCGTGACAATAAAAGCCACCATTAATTTGGGTGGTATGAATAATGGTTTTACTGTACAGCTTAAACAATAAGGCGTCAGGTGGTTCAGCATGCGGCCAGAAATCGTCTAATTTTCCTTGAAAAGTAAGCCCTGGTAAATTATAGATAGGATCAGCCAGAGTAATCGTAGGGCAGTGATAGCTTAAGGCTAAGCCGCCTACGGTACTGTTTACCGTCACGGTGCCAGTAGCCTTTGCTAAGAGTTGCTGTAAATCAGCCACCTGCAAATACAGAACACGCTCAGTAATGGCATAACGTAAGGCTAAGTGCTTAATTACTTTGTCGTAATTAATTAAGCCTGCATCCAGTGGATGAATTTTTATCACCAGCCAAGAATGCGTTGCCGCATGACAACTAAAAGAAGCCATCACCTCTTCAAGCACCTCAATCATGCTGCTGTACGAAGAATGTTGAGTGATTTGAGTGTCGCTGCTTAATTGTAGTGGTAAAAAATAAAAGCTGGTTTTATTACGGATTAATTCAGTTAAGCGCACATTGTCGTGTTTTTTTATCAAGGCATTTATTGCAAAGCGTTGAAGATAGCCTGCATATTCAAGCATCGCAGGAACTGGCGCGTGGCTTCGGTAATCTCTAAAAAACAAGGGATTGCTTAAGTTAGCGACATTATACAGAACGTCATGGGTGGCGCGGACACTAAAGGGGGATTGAAAAGCATGCGGTGGCTCAAGTTCGGGTAACGCTGTGCCCACGTCTTTGTACCACTGAGCATCTTTAGGGAGACGTGAATGACTATTAACGCCTTCGCGTTCTAAGGTAATCCAAAACGGTCGAAAATAGCCTTCTTCAAAGACATAATTTCGAATACCCAGCTGTTGTCCGTGTGTTATTGCAGGCTGATGCACGGGGCGGCAATCACCAAATAAAACTTGATCGGTAATACCTAGGGTAAGCCAGAGATGTTCAAGAAATGCAGGTAATTCTGCTAGGCGTGCACGATACTGAAATCCTTGGCTTGAGCGCCAATAAAGGTAGTCACCACTGGTGAAGTTTACTTTAAAAACACGGTGTCCTAGCGCACGTAAATGGCTTGCTAATTCTGCAAAAAAAGGTGAACAAGGCCCTTGTAAGAACAAAAAAACACGTGTTTTAGTTGTCAAAAAAGACTCCTAATACAGAGAGAATTAAACATGATCATCATAGAACAAATCAAGAAAGTATACGGATTGTTGTTAAAGCGTCTGCACAGCATCGCAGTAAGCGCGTAAGGTAGCATCAATTTGTTGCAAGCTATGTTCACAAGAAATAAAAAACCGTAAGCGCGCACTTTTTTCGGCAACGGCAGGGTACAAAATAGGCTGAACATTAATACCTTTAGCAAACAAGGCTTGAGATAAGCGTGCGGCACCGATTGAGCTGCCAGAAATCGCGGCAATAATCGCAATACCTTGGCTTAAGCCAGTATCGATACCAAGCGCGTGTGCTTGGCTTAAGAAATAGGCGGAACGTGCTTGTAAAGCATGTACTCGTTCAGGTTCTTGCTGTAATAGTGTTAATGCGGCAAGGGCGGGCGCCGCAACTTGTGCGGGCATGCCAACGCTGTATAAAAAACCAGGAGCTAAACATTTTAAATGTTCAATCAGTGCTGATTCACCAGCAATAAAGCCACCACAGCCTGCCAATGATTTACTTAAGGTGCCCATCCAAATATCAACCGCAGAACCGTCAATATGAAAATGTTCACGAATACCTAAGCCGGTGTCCCCCATAACGCCAAAAGAATGTGCTTCATCTACCATTAAAAAAGCACGATGCTGTTGTTTAACGCGAATAAATTCAGGTAAATTGGGGTAATCACCATCCATGCTGTAAAGCCCTTCAATGATGATGAGTACGCGTTGATAATGGCAGCGTTGCTCAGTTAATAAGGTCTCTAAGGCAGCAAAATCATTATGAGGAAACGCTAAGCGTTTTGCGCCAGACAGTTGCGCACCAATTAAGCTGCTGTTATGAATAAATTCATCATGCAAAATTAAATCCTGGGGACCAAACAGATAGCCAATGGTGGTTACATTCGTGGCATGACCGCTAACCATAACCACGGCATCATCAACGCCGTATAGTTCAGCAATAGCGGTTTCTAATTGTCGGTGCAACGGACGTTCGCCCGACACTAAGCGGCTGGCTGACACCGATGTGCCATACTGATCTATCGCTTGTTTTGCCGCCAAGCTTACTCGCTCATCACCTGATAAGGCTAAGTAATTATAACTAGCATAGTTAATATATTCACGACCAGCAATCTGTGTGGTGGCACCTGCAATACCTTCATGGACGCGAAAGAATGGACTGCTAATACCAAATTGTTCGCCCCCTTTGGAGATAATTTGCAGCTGTTGGTAGCCGGCAAATTGATCAAAGCGACACGCCTTATCGAAGTCGTCTTGGTGTGCCTGTGTTAACGGATTAATGCTTGTTATCGAGGTGGGTTGGTTTTTTTGACGTGCCAAGATAGTTTGGATATACGTCTCTGACTGATTCATGATGATTAACTTTATCTGATAGCTAGTGAATAATCCTACGATTACTTTCTGTCTCAACAGATTTTACCAAGGCTTGTAATTCTTCTTTTGTGACGGCTGTGCCATGTTGCTTTGATAAATGCGTGATGTTTTTTGAAAGCGTTGAGGTGTCAGGTTCATTGTCCTGTTGACCCTGCAATTTTGTCAGCAAATATTCGGCAAGTTTGTTTAAGGTGGACAGTTCACTTAATGA
Organism: uncultured Methylococcaceae bacterium; assembly: GCA_903944165.1. Lineage (GTDB taxonomy): Bacteria > Pseudomonadota > Gammaproteobacteria > Methylococcales > Methylomonadaceae > Methylovulum. The sequence continues at coordinate 28,868 of CAJAQT010000225.1, forward strand.
CATGACGGGAATATGCACGGCAAATCTAGCATCAATGGCCATCAATAATTCAGAGGCCATGAGTGAATCTAAGCCGATAGCGTACATGGAAAGGTTCTCATCAATTTTATCTTTATTAATAAGTAACACGCGACTGAGCTCTTCTTTTAACATATCAATGAACGCGTTATGTAAGGCTTCGCCCGATAACTCTTTTAACAGTCGCTGAACATCTTCACGTTGTTCTTCGGTATCTTCGGTATACGGAGACTGCAATGCCAATTCTCTAAATTTGGGTGAGTCCGCTGCGGGTAAAAAAGCGGCTAAGGCGCGCCATTCAAATTCCATTACGCCTACTGAATAAGGCGCAGCTGGATCAGTTAACAGTTGCTCAACAATCGCTAATGCCGTGGCTGACGACAACGCGCGTCCACCTAATCTATTTTGCAAGGCTTCTTTTATTTTTTCATTGCGCGTTAAATAGCCCGCGTCATCTATTGCACCTAAGGCGATACAACTGGCGGCTAAGCCTTGTTGTTGACGATATGCAACTAACGCATCCATCCATAAATTTGCGGCGACATAATGGGCTTGACCAGGATTACCAAATAAGGTGGTTACTGATGAATACACAACAAAATAATCTACATTGAGCGGTGCGGTTAAGTCATGTAAATGCTGCGCTCCATGTATTTTAGGCTCCATGACGCGTTGAATCTGTGCTTCTGTAAGATTCTGCGCCCAGCCATCTTCAATGACTGCGGCGGCATGAAAAATACCTTTTAAGGGCGGTAGGTGTAGTGCACAGTCGCTTAGTAAGGCAGCCAAAGTAGATTTGTCGGTAATGTCACAGGCACGGGCGGTAACCTGCACGCCTTGCTTGGCAAAGCTTGCCAATGCGGTCAATGCTTCTTCGGTTTGTGCACCACGTCGACTTATTAAAATCAAGTGCTTAGCGCCTTTTTCTACTAACCAATATGCGGTGCGTAGACCAAAACCACCTAAGCCCCCGGTGACTAAATAACTTGCCTTAGGTGATAACACTAAGCTGGATTTTTTAGTTACGGGAGATGGAGGGAGATAGATACCATTGTTGTAAGTAACGACAATTTTGCCAATTTGTTTTGCTTGTTGCATAAAACGAAAGGCATCAACAATATGATTAGCATCGAAAATAGTATAAGGCAAAGGATGCAGTTTACCTTGATGAAATAAGTCCATTACGTCTGCAAAAATGCGCTGCGTTAATTCTGGGTGAGTGCGCATTAATTGATCTGCATCAATACCAAAGTAACTGATATTATTACGAAAAGGTCTTAATCCTAATGTGGTGTTTTCATAAAAATCACGTTTACCTAATTCTAAAAAGCGTCCAAAAGGTTTTAATACACGAAAATTACGATTAATGGCTTCGCCAGATAAAGAATTTAAAATGACATCGACACCTTGTTGCTGGGTATCAGCCAAAATAGCCTCAGCAAAGCTTAATGAACGTGAATCATAAATATGCTTAACGCCCATGAGTGTTAAAAAATCACGTTTTTCCTCAGAGCCAACCGTGGCATACACTTCTGCGCCAAAGTAGTGAGCCAGTTGAATCGCGGCAATGCCAACGCCGCCAGCGGCACCATGAATTAACACTTTTTCGCCAGCAGTTAAATGTGCCAGCTGTTTGAAGGCATACATAACGGTGAAAAAGGCACTTGGAATTGTGGCCGCGGCAGCGAAACTCATTGCGTTTGGCAGTAAGGCAACGGCATTGACTTGCGTGACAACAACATTACTAAAACTGGCAGGTCCCAAGCCAACCACAGCATCACCAATGTTAAAATTACTTACTGCGGCGCCTTTACGAATAATAATGCCAGCAAACTCTAAGCCTAAACTTGCGCCAACGAAGCCATTTTCTACCGCTTCATCAGGTAATAATCCTAAGGTGTACATGACATCACGAAAATTTAACCCCGTTGCCTTAACGGCTACTTCGATTGCATTATCTGCAAATACAGAAGCGTTGACAGACGGACTCCAAAGTAAATTTTTAAGTTGTCCAGGCAGCGTAAAGCCTAATTGCACAGCGTGTTGTGCTAATAACGCAGTGGGTTGTGCAACAGTTACGCTGTCGCGTTGCCGTAAGCGTGGCACAAAGCGTTTGCCCGTGGCATCAAAGATGACTTCTTGTTCGGCATCTGTATTGATGAATTCATAAATAAGCTCATCAAGCAGTGCTGAGGTTACTGAGCTGGTGTGTTCTTCAGTAGCAAGATCAACTAAGCGCACCCGGTAGCTGGGCATGGTTTCATTTAATACACTGCGTGCAAATCCCCATAACGCCGCGTCATGGCTCATTTTGCCATTAAATAAAATTGTCTGAGATTGATCAGCAGTCCACATTGCGGCAACCTGATGCGTTAATAACCACAGGGTTGTTGTGCTGTTGCTAAGTGCTAAGGCATTAAGGATATCAACGGTTAAGGTGCAGCGACTCACTTGGGAAGATAAGCTATTGCTTGCCCAGCCAGCAAGGTGAACAATATCTGTAAAAGCATGTCCGGTGTCGTGCGCATGAGTTATCTGCTGAGCTATTTGCTGCTTAGCTGAGATTGTGAACGCAAGTGTGATTACTTCATGTTGTTGTGCTTGTAACCGTTCAGTGAGCGATTGGGCAAGCTGGTGTTCTGGTGCGTCGTGTTCATCATAAATAATTAGCCATCGTGGTGACGATATTTCGGTACTGTTGAGTGCGTGCCGTGCGATTGGCGTTGTTGCCGTCATAACATAGCAGCCCGCGTCGGCACCAATATCCTTCGTGATAACCTGATTAAAGGCTAAGGCCTGTAATTTTTCCCCAACCATGTCGGGCGTGAGTTGCATTGAGCCAAGGACGTGGTCGCCGTGCATAATCCAGGTGTCAGGTAAGCTTGCCTGCACGACACTTAACCAGGCACTAGGATACAGACCAATAAAGATGACTTGTGCATTGGGCAGCAGCCATGTTGATAGCTGTGTTAAGACAGTCTGTAACTCGGCAATATTTAGCATGGCTAAATGGACAATGGCACAGCTTGCGGGCTGCTGCTTTAATAGGCTAAGGGCCGTTGCGTCGGTTAAATCAATGAGCGTCATTAACGGATAATGGTCGTGCAGTGACTGTGCGGCACTTAAGGCCTGTTCGTTAAGACTCGCAAAGCTATAATCGCCTAAATTAAAATCAAATTGTGGACAGAGTACACTGCCAAACTCAGGTTGATAGGCGGCAATTTCTAAAAGTTTAAAGCGTTCGCCAGGTAATAAATTTTGCACTATATGCTGATATTGGCTAAGCATCGCATCGGCGACACTTTTTTTCACCGTATGAGCAAACACAAAATGACTTAAGTGCACGGGTAAGTTTGGGGTAATGCCTAGCGTGTCATTACTTAAGGGGTCATACCATAATTGTGGACAATGCAGACCAATTCGACCCATCCAGTGAGTGAGCAAAAAGAACTCGGGGTCGTGGTGAATTAAATACAGCCAAATGGCGGTTAGCGCGTGTGGTGCTTGGCGTTTATCGAGCGTTAATTGCCAGCCTGGCTCCTGCTGTAAAGCCGTTGCTGACACGGTAGACAGCAAGCCATAGTGTGTCGCGATATGTATCAAGCAGTGAAAAATCTTACGATTTGACGGGGCGTGTGCAAAGCGTTGTGCAAGCACGCTTTCCGCCAAGAAACCGTGTTCATCAGCGACACGAGTAAGTGTGTTTAGCACCGGTATGAGGCTCATTTCATCAAGTAATGGCTTAATAACCTGTTGATAGCGTTCAGTTTGTTGTTGTGCGTGTGTCAGTGCTGCGTGCACTATTGCGGTGGGCAATAATTCAATTGCTGTGCTTAATTGGCGTAAGGGGCGTGCGGTAAGATGATAATCCAGATAGGTTAAGGATTGGCTGTGTGGACGATGTAATCTCACGGCGCGGAATCTTACTTCTTTTAATACGGCAAGCACTGCGCCTTGGGCATCATATAAAATAAATTCTGCATGAAGCGAGTGTGGCGCACGATTGCGTAAGCGTGCTTTGGCAAAAACGGGCGGTGTTGAGGTGGCGAAAAAATAAATAGCACCAACTCTGATTGGCACAAAAGCCAGCCCTTCATAGTGTTGTATTTGGTCTTTAAGCACCTGAAAGATAAGTTGAAAGGCGCAGTCTAATAAGGCAGGGTGTAAGCTAAACTCGGTTAAATTTGTCTGAATTTTTTCCGGGACGAATAGTCTTCCAACTGCCTCCTGTTCATCGCACCAGCCGTACTCAATAGCTTGAAACGCTTCGCCGTAGGCTAAGCCTACGTGCGTGGTCAGGTGTTGATGCGTGTCGCGAGTAAACTGAACGGCACGGGATGACGGTGTATATGACGCAATGTCTAAGGGTTCTTGTGCGTTGAGCGTGCGATTACTGGCATGCGTTAACAAACGCCCCACACAATGGACTAACCATTCAGAAGAGACTGCTAATTCACGGCTTTGCAGTGTAAAACGACCATCGTGTGCAGTCACGGTAAAACGGATGACTTTGCTGTGCTCATGGCTTAAAAGCAGGGGCGCGCGAATGTCTAAATCTTCTATTTCAACAAACATGCTAGGGTACATTTGCTGCGCTGCGGCTAAGGCAAGCTCGACAAAACCAGCACCAGGAAAAACAACGGCGCCCCCGACATTATGGTCAGCTAAAAAAGGGGTGCGCTGAGTGTCAAGCTGATTTTCCCAAATATGCTGATGCTGAGCTAAGGGATAGCCTAGCAAGGGATGACATAGTTTACGCGCCAATAAGCCGTGTGATTCAATCGTAATGGGATGCCAGACTGGCGTTTTTTGCCAGACATAATTAGGTAAGGGGATGAATTTTCCAGGCGTTGCAAACCATGCTTGATACGACGAGGACGCGCCAGATAATAATGTTAAGGCTATGGTGCGTTGCAGACTGGCTGTGCCACTGTGCTGTTTTGTTAAAGTAGGCAAAACTAAGCCTTGCACATTAGCGGCTTTAAAGCTGTCGTTAAGATAACGTTGTAAAACTGGGTGCGCACCGATTTCAATGGCAATATTAATGCCTGTTGCCAGCATGGTAGAGAGCGCGGCATTAAACTGAACGGGTTGGCGAATATTTTGCCACCAGTAATGGGCATCGACAGCGTGTTTATCAAGCTGAGCACCTGTGACAGTAGAGAACATGGGTAGCGTTGGGCGCATTACGGTAAGGTCTTTTAAATCGCGACAAATTCCGTATTGCAGCGCATCCATGGCAGGGCTATGAAAGGGATAATCTAACTCCAAACGTCTAAAACTAATATTACGTGCGGTTAAGGCCTGCTCCACGAGGCTAAGCTCGGCTTCGGCACCTGCCAGCGTTACGCCACGTGGACTGTTAATGCCAGCTAGATAAACCTGTGATAAGGCTAGCTCGGCGAGTAACAGGTGTAAGTCTTCTGCTGACATCGTCACAGCAGTCATGCCGCCCAGTCCTTGAGTGCTTGCTTGATGATAGCTACGATAAAAAATAACTTTCACCGCGTCGGCCAAGCTTAAGGCACCTGCTGCCCACGCGGCCGCTACCTCACCCACACTATGACCCAGTACCGCAACGGGGTGTATGCCGTGCGCATTAAGAACCTGAGTAATACCTACTTGCAAGGCAAACAATGCTGGTTGTGCGTATTGAGTTAAGTGGTAACGATTGCCGTTTTCTCCTGTTAATTCTGCAACTAAAGAGAAGTCCGCATAGTGACTAAAGAGCTGGTCTAGGTCTTTAAGTGTGCTACGGAAAAGTGCTGATTGGGCGAATAAGGCCTTGCCCATTTCGTGCCATTGACAACCATTGCCTGAATACACAAACACGGGGCCGTTTGCCTGTTCAATGCGGTGACCAAAATAACATTTTTCTGAGCTATTAGTGCTCAGCTGTGCAGCGGTTAGCGTCGCCATGTCTGTTAATTGCGAGCATGCATCAGACGCAGAAGCACTAAAAATTAAGGCATTATTGAGATGATGTTCGCGATGAAAAATAGAGCTGTACGCTACATCATAAAATTGCTCTTCAGGTAAGCTAGACAAAAACTCAGCCAGTACAGTGAGCGAAGCAGATACGTTTTCGCTATCTTTTATCGAGACGCGCAACGGAACTGTTATGGTCGGTGAGGGCGCTAAGGCGGCTGGGGCAAGGGGCGGCTGCGGCGGCGGCGGGCTTTGCAAAATCACATGGGCATTAGCGCCACCAAAGCCAAAGGAATTAATGCCAATTGTTAATTCACCACTGGCTTTTAAGGGCTGATGTTCAGTGACCACGGCAAGATTCCATTCTTCACAATGAATCGCAGGATTAACATTATTTATCCCAATGGTGGCCGGCACGATGCGCTGTTGAATACAGTGCAAGGCCTTCGCTAAGCCAGCGACCCCCGAGGCCGATTCTAAGTGACCTAGGTTGCTTTTAATTGAGCCGATTAGTAGTGGCTGCTGTCTTTTTTTACCTAATGCCGCACCAATGGCTTGGGTTTCGATAGGATCACCTACGGCGGTACCTGTGCCATGAGCTTCAAAATAATCGATAGCATCAGGATGAATGCCAGATTGTTGATAAACGCGCTCCATTAATGCCGCTTGCGCGTGATGATTGGGAATGGTTAAGCCACTTTTATAGCCGTCCGTATTAATAGCACTGCCCGCCACCAACGCCAAAATTTGATCGCCATCGCGGCATGCTTGTTCATAATCTTTAAGAAAAAATAAGCCTCCGCCCTCAGAGCGTACATAACCATCACCACTTTCATCAAAGACATGGCAACGCCCAGTTTTTGAGAGCATGGTCGCTTTAGAAAAAGAAATAAAGCCATAAGGATGTAGATGAAGATTAATGCCTCCTGCCAGTGCTTGTGACACTTCACCCGAACGAATTGCCATGCAGGCTTGATGAAAGGCCACCAGTGATGATGAGCAAGCGGTGTCCATGGAAATACTAGGGCCGTGTAAATCAAAGACGTACGAAATTCTATTGGCAGCAATGCTGGAAATAATTCCGGTGGCGGCTGCGGAATCAACGGCGGCAAGATCGTCTGCTAAGCGATACGCATAATCTACATTTGAAATGCCTATGTACACGCCGCAATCACTGCCCCGCAACGACGAGGGCACGATGCCAGCGTTTTCAAAGGTTTCCCACGCTAATTCCAATAATATGCGCTGTTGAGGATCGATAAGTGCGGCTTCGCGGGGTGAAATACCAAAAAATGCCGCATCAAATCCAGATATATCGCCAAGACTACCCGCTGCAAAGGTATAACTTGTTCCAGGGTGGCGTTTGTCGGGATGTAAAAAAGTATCTTTTGACCAACGTGAAGAGTCGACTTCCGTCACTAAATCTTTTTTGGCTATGAGATCATTCCATAAGTTTTGCGTAGTCGTACCAGGAAAACGAAGTGAATAAGCTATAAGAGCAACGCGTTTATGCATCCTTAGAAATGTGTCCTTTCACTGAAAATATTAATCGATTATAACCGATATAAACTTTAAAAAACTAATCCTACAACAGCAACCAGCAATCCTGCTGCTCTGGTTATGGATAAAGCAATGCTCTAAACAAAGGTGCTTAGCCATTGCGTTTATTTTTCAAGCAACGGCTGAAGCACTGACAGTACGTCATTTTTTGTTAGCTCGCCTTGGTGCTGGTAAATGATATGCTCCTGTTTATCGACAATGACCGTAAAGGGAATGGCATCAATACGATTGCCCAGTTGCCTTGCGAGTGTCAGACCGGCTTGTTCACCTAACAATAGAGGGTAGGTAATCGGTGTTGAGGCTAAAAAATTTGCCACGGCGGTAGGGTCATCCAGCGCTATGCCTACTACCACTAAGCCTTGGGCTGCATAAGTATTTTGCAGTTCTGTTAATAAAGGAAGCTCTTTTTTACAGGGAGGACACCATGTAGCCCAAAAATTAATCAGCCTTATCTTGCCCTGCCATTCTGCGCTAGCTCGAATGACTGAATTGGTATCAGGTAAGGAGAATGCAGGCAATATTATGTCCACGTGCTGCGGACGTATAAAAAGATAGCGCGTTAAGCCGCCTGCAGCTAAGGCAAGTAATGCAATCAATATTAAGCCAACATGTTTCATTGCTGAACCTGTTGTAGTGTGTGCAAAAATTGCTCTGCCTGTTGATAGCCAATAACGCGCTGACCGCTAAGTTCGTGTCCTGTGTTATCAAAAAAAATAAGTGCGGGCGGACCAATTAAATTAAATTTTTTTAAGAAGGCCTGATCGTCTGCGGAGTTTTTGGTGACATCCACTTGCAATAATACAAACTCATGTAGGGCTGTTTTCACCTGTGGATTGGTAAACGTGTAGGCTTCCATTTCCTTACAAGAAATGCACCAGTCAGCATAAAAATCTAGCATAACGCGCTGCTGTTTTGCGCTGGCTTGGGCAAGTGCTTGTGTTAAATCGTCCAGCGTGGCGATGCGTTGAAAGTTTATTTTACTGGTGTTTACGGTAGCATTTTTTTCTGCGGGGAGGCTGTGTTCGCCCACTAATGGAGCTAAAGGATTGGTGTTGCCCAAACCATAACCTATTATTAACAGTGTGCCATACAGCAACATTACTACGCCAAGTCCCTTAAACAGCTTCGCCCAGCCTGTACACGTTGAGGGCAAAGGCTCTAGCGCATGCAGGTAAATACTTGAAATAATTAATAGTATTGCCCAAAGTAGCATGCTGATTTCGGCGGGTAAAATGCGTGTTAACATCCACAATGCCACGCTTAACATGATGACACCAAACACCGCTTTGGTTGCATTTAACCAATTGCCCGCTTTAGGTAAGAGCTTACCCGCAGACGCACCTAGTATTAACAACGGCAAGCCCATGCCCATACCCATCATAAATAACGCACTGCCGCCCAGCAACACATCACCAGATTGACCGATAAATATTAAGGCTCCTGCTAAGGGCGCGGCGACACAGGGGCCCATAATTAATGACGATAATGCGCCCATTATGGCGGCACCTAAAAGAGAGCCATCACGATGCAGTTCACTGGAGTTATGCAGCGTTGCTTGTAGAGATTTTGGTAGCTCAAGATGATAAAAGCCAAACATGGAGAATGACAGCGCCACAAACACACCACTAAACAACACAATAACCCAGGGTTGTTGAAAGATAATTTGTAGATTACTGCCAAATAAGGCGGCTAACACACCAAACACGGTATATGTTAATGCCGAGGCGACAACATAACTAAGTGATAATGCAAAGCCTCGTCTGACCGTTACGCGCTGCCCGTGACCAACAATAATGCCTGACAGAATAGGAATCATCGGAAAAACACAGGGCGTTAACGAGAGCAATACTCCAAAGCCAAAGAAGCTAAGTAAGGTCATTAAAAAGCTATCCTTATGCAGTGCGATTGCAATTTGATCTTGCTCTGACAAGGCAGTGTTTTTTGGAGCGGAGGGCGTGGCTTGTGATAATTCAGACGCGCTAGGGAGGGCGAGTGTGACGGTTTTTTCCATGGGTGGATAGCATACGCCGCGATCTGCACAGCCTTGAAACTTGGCGTTCAACACCAGTGTGTGTGCTTGATTTGTAGAGCGAAGCAGGGGTACATCAAAAGCTAATTCATGATGAAAGGTCTCAACCTGACCAAAGGCTTCATCAAATTTGGGTTCGCCTCGGGGTACGAGGTATTCACCTAAGTGGCTAGAGGTGGTATCGGTTAGTTGTAACTGTATTTTTTCTCGATAAAGATAGTAATCATCAGCAATTAACCAATTAACATGCAGCGTCTGCGCGTCTTTAACCGTGGCAAAAAATTGAAAAGCTTGCTCGGGCGGCAATAATTCTGCGGGTGATTTTTTAGTAGAAAAAGGTGAAAAATTAGCTGCCCAGCTTTTGAGAGACGCAGTTTTTATAGGCTGTGCTGTTGCTGGAAAATGTATCGTTAATGGTTTTTTTTGCGGCGGATAGCATACGCCTTTGTCCGAGCACGCCTGATAATGAATATCAAGCAATAGGGTAGGTAAATGGCGTGGATTTTTAATTGCTGCCAGCACTGTTAAGGACTGATGATAATGTTCAATATCACCTAAAATTTCATCATGCTTTACTTGACCATCAGGAAAGATAAGCTGAGCCACGGAAATACTGTCTGTATTAGATAATACGCGCAGATTATTTCGATAAACAGAGTAGCCGTCTGCGATGTGCCAGGTTACGGCAATATTATCTTCAGATGTGGCGCTGGCGGTAATGATAAACGCTTGCTCAGGAGGTAAAAACGCGTCATTCTCATCTAAGGCAAAGGCTGGAAGCGTGGCGATGAGTAGCCAAAAATAAACAAAAATTGTTAAGACAGGCATGTATTAATCCACTCTAAATAAGCAGGTAGCCCACGTTCAAAGGGGAGTGCAATAATTTCAGGAACTTCATAGGGATGATGTTCAAATAACATTGTCTCAATCTGTTGATAGTGCGCTTGCGTTGATTTTATAAGTAATAAACTTTCTTGTACGGTTTCAATTTTGCCTTGCCATTCATACACCGACGAGAGTCCTGGCAAAATATTGACGCACGCGGCTAATTTCTTTGCAACTAAGAGGTGAGCTAATTTTTTTGCAGTCTCTTTATCAGGACATGTACACAATACAAGATCAAAAACCTTTGCCATAATGGTCTCTCAGTAAAAAATAAAAATGTTATTATCCTAGAAATAAGGCATGTTTACCCTTACTATTTAGCAAATAACAAGTGATTAAGGAGGTGGTCGATGCGGGTTTTTCAGGTATTATTTCTGGCATTATTGCTGGTCCCATTTGCAGAAATTTTTGCGTTTATTCATATCGGAGGCATGATAGGTACGATTCCCACCTTTCTTTTGGTGGTGTCTTCTGCACTTATGGGGGCTTTTTTACTTAAACAACAAGGCTTGTCTACAGTGCAACGTTGCCAGCAAAGTTTAGCTAACGGAGAAATCCCAGCGTATGAAATGCTTGAAGGTCTGCTTATTTTATGTGGCGGAATATTGTTACTCACGCCTGGGTTTATTACCGACGTACTGGGCATTGTGTGCTTGATTCCGCAGTGTCGAAACAAAATAAGTTTGTACTTAGTTGATAATTATGGTCTCTTTTCTATACTGCAACGGTATCAAAAAAATAAACAGGATAGCAGTGTATTAGAAGGTGTTTTTTATAAAGAAAAAGATAAAAAACGTTAATTTAAAAACTACGTCCTTGTAGTTTTTAATACGATTAATTCTCGCCTGCTTCTTCTGCTTCTTCTGCCGCAATTGGCGCGCTCTCTGCGTCGTTGGTGTTTTTACCGATTGCTGAATAAATAGGGCTCCAGCCAGTGAATCCTGTTGCAGTAAAAATTAATCCTGCAATAAGTAATGCGATTGATGCGGTAAAAATAGCGATAACAACCAAACCAGCACCAGCGTATAAACGGTATTTTTTTTCTTGTTCGCCAACGTTATGTTCAAATTTAACTAAGCGTTTATAATCAAAATTCATTCTTAATCCCCTCTGTAATAGTAGTTGTTTTTATTATGCAATTAAGCCACTTGTTTGTAACGAAAACAAGTTTGGCAACTATACACAGCTAAAAAAATTGTGCAAGCACTAAGCTAACATGAATATAGACAACATCATCAAGCCGCTAAATGAGGCGCAGCGCGAGGCGGTGACTTCGCCTGCACAGGCCATGTTAATTTTAGCGGGCGCGGGTAGTGGCAAGACCAAAGTATTAGTGCATCGCATTGCTTGGCAAATACAAGCACAGGCGGTTTCGCCTCAGCGTATTTTGGCGGTTACTTTTACCAATAAAGCTGCTCAGGAAATGAACAAACGTATTACCCATTTACTTGATCAGCCCACGCATTCAATGTGGGTCGGTACGTTTCATGGTTTAGCATTTCGTTTATTAAGACAGCATGCCAAGCAAGCCAAATTACCCGAGGGGTTTCAAATTATTGATTCAGCTGATCAACTAAAAGTGATTAAGCGTGTTTTAAATTTATTAAAACTTAATGAGCAAGCCTGCCCTGCCAAGCATATTCAGTGGTACATAAACGCACAGAAAGATAAAGGGCTGCGGGCAAAATATTCTGCTGAACCTCTTGATGCAAGTGAACAACACGTGCTGCGTATTTATGTTGCCTATGAAAAGCTCTGCGAGGACGCCGGTTTACTTGATTTTTCCGAATTATTATTAAAAGCGCATGAAGTTCTTCGCGATACGCCCGAGCTTTTAGCGCACTATCAAAGCAAGTTTCAACACCTTCATGTTGATGAATTTCAGGATACTAATACAGTCCAATATGCCTGGCTGAGATTGCTAGCACAGCAACACAATAATTTATTTGTGGTCGGTGATGATGATCAGTCAATCTACGGATGGCGCGGTGCAAAAATTGAGAATATGTATGATTTTCAAAAACATTTTCCAGCACATAAGGTCATTAAATTAGAGCAAAACTACCGTTCAACGGGCAATATTCTTAACGCGGCTAATCATGTTATTAAAGCAAATGAAGGACGCATGAGCAAAACCTTGTGGACTGAGGCGGGTCTTGGCAATCCCTTGTTACTTTACCGTGCATGCAATGAGGTTGATGAAGCTAATTTTGTTATCGATCGAATTAATGCGTGGATAAATCAGGCGGGCGCTTACAGTGATATTGCCATTTTATACCGCTCAAATGCGTTGTCTCGTCAATTTGAAGAAAAATTGGTGAGTGCGGCTATTCCATATCGTGTGTACGGAGGTTTGCGTTTTTTTGATCGCTTAGAAGTTAAAGACGCACTGGCTTATCTTCGCCTACTTAGTTACCACAATGATGATGTTGCCTTTGAGCGGGTCATTAATACGCCCAGTCGTGGTCTTGGGGTAAAAACCTTAGCAGACCTTCGCACGCTTGCGTACAGTAACGCAAGTTCGTTATGGGAAGCGGCCTGTGTAGTGATTTCAGGTCGACATTTGTCGCTCCGCACAACGAAAGCCTTGGCTCAGTTTGTTTCTTTTATCAATGGCTTAACCGAAGAAATTGCCGGTCTTGAGCTGCACGAGCAGGTAAGTACGGTCATTGAAAAAAGTGGGCTTATTGAGTTTTATGAAAAAACGCAGGCTGAATCAAAAGAGGAGCGCGTTGACAACTTAAAAGAGCTTGTCAATGCCGCACGTTTTTTTGATTTTGATACCACGCCGTCAGAAAATCAGCTCGACACCTTTTTAGCACATACGATGCTTGACTCGGGCGTTGCACAACATAACGATGAGTCGCCAGCAGTTCAATTAATGACTTTACATTCAGCAAAAGGACTGGAGTTTAAAGTGGTTTTTTTGGTGGGCATGGAAGAAGGTCTTTTCCCTTCAACACACTCCCTTAATAGTGCCGAACAAATGGAGGAAGAGCGGCGACTTTGTTATGTCGGCATCACCCGAACAATGGCGCAGCTTTATCTTAGCTATGCTGATTCACGGAGACTGTATGGGCGTGAAATGTATCCAAGACCTTCGCGCTTCATTAGAGAAATTCCCAGCACGGCTATGAATGAAGTCACCTTTAGCACGCCACGTTCTTCATTTGCAGAACCCGTCAAGACAAGTCCACTGCTACAGGGGCTTAATCTTGGGCAGCGAGTCAAGCATAGAAAATTTGGCGAAGGTGTTATTTTAAATATTGAAGGCGACGGCCATCATCAAAAAGTTCTTATTAGATTTTATGATCGTTCGCTTTACGAAAATTCAGCAGAAAAGTGGCTAATGGTGAGTTACGCACAGCTTGAAACGCTTTAATTTATACGCGGTGGTTACGATAAATTACGTGTTCAGCGGTGCTGTGTGTTGTTGTCATAGCACGATAAACGAGAGTAAAGCAAGGTGATGACGTTGCAACACTTGTCTGGATTATTTCCTGTCCAAATGAGAATGATTTGCAACAAGTAGGTTTCTCAGCATATAATTTTTGCACCTGAAATAGCGAGGGAGAATGTTATGCAATTAATAAGTAAGCGTTGGTCAGCGTGCGGAATGCTCACCGTAGCGTTAAGTCTAGTGGCTATCGAGGCAAGTGCACTTGATAAACCCAAAACAATGGAAGATATGTGGCGCATCATTGAAGCTCAGCAACAGCAGCTTGATGAGATGAAAAAAAAGCTCGAGGCATCAGCAGAAAAGACCTCAGATAATAAACCTGTTCAGCAACTAACCCGTAAAACAGAGGTGTTAAGCCAAGAAGTTGAAAAGTTGCGCACCAATTTGGTTATTCCTGAAGAGACTAAATACAAAAGTATGTACGGCTTAGGGCCAGCCGCCTCAAAAGTGTATCAAATAGGCAAAGGCTTATCGATTGGTGGTTACGGTGAAGCAAGATATCAGCATTACACAGCGGATAAGAAAAGTAAGGTAAATAATGCTGATATGGTGCGTATGGTGCTTTATACGGGCTACAAGTTTTCTGATCGAATTTTATTTAACAGTGAGTTGGAAGTTGAGCACGCCTCCACGGGCGCAGAAGGTTCAGTCTCTGTAGAGTTTGCAGCCATTGATTTTTTCATGAATCGTTATGTTAATGCACGTGCGGGAATGCTCTTAATGCCCATGGGTTTTATCAACACTATTCATGAACCATTATTTTATTTTGGTAATAATCGTCCTATGGTTGAGCGAGTTATTATTCCTGCGACGTGGAGAGAAATGGGGGCGGGTTTATTTGGGCAAGTGACTGATGACGTGTCGTACACCACCTATGCAGTAAATGGCTTAGAGGCAGAAGGCTTCAGTTCTGATGGCATAAGAGGTGCCAGACAGTCAGGCAGTGAGGCTAAGGCAGAAGATTTTGCTTGGGTGGGGCGCTTAGATTACACGCCAAAACAACTCAATGGGTTAAGTTTAGGGGGCTCGGCGTATGTGGGACAGTCTGGACAAAATTTAACGCTTGCTGGACAATCAATAAATGCTTTAACACAGTTGTATGAAGGCCATATTCAGTGGAAATATCGTGGCCTAGAATTTCGTGCGTTAGGGTCGTGGGGGCATATCAATGATGCGGCCGTATTAAGTCAAGGATTGGGTAATGGTGTTATTGGGCAAGATAATTATGGCTGGTATACCGAACTAGGTTACGATGTTTTACCGTTGATATTTCCTGATAGCACTCACTATTTAGCACCTTTTTATCGTTATGAACGTTACGATACACTGGCAGGCATCCCATCAGGATTTTTAGATGACCCCAGTAAAGACCGATGGATTCATCAATTTGGTGTGCAATATAAACCTATTGCAAATGTCGTTATTAAAGCTGATTACCGAGATTTTCATTCCAATGGCGGCTCAATACCAGATGATTTCAATTTAGGTTTAGGGTTTATTTTTTAATCATTGTAGGGTAAAAACCTAGACATAGTTGAGCTAAGCATTCTTGCTTAGCTCATTAAGGTGATTAAATTTAATAATGTATTTTATACAAGGATTTAGCATGAGAGTGCCGATGTGTAATGTAGCAGTATTAGGTGCATTGCTATTTATAATGAGCGTAACGCCCAGTTGGGCAACCGTTTTTTATAGTAAAGAAGAGGCCATGGTGCTTGCCTTTGGGGAAGGCGCAAAAATTGAAATGTTATCGTTATTTCCTGATGAACAACAATTAGCCCAAATTGAGCAATTAGCTAAAGTAAAACTGGATTCAGGGATGTTTACGTTTTATGTAGGAAAAAATAACGACACCGTAACAGCTTATGCAGCAATCGAGTCAATTACGGTCAGAACAAAGCCCGAAACCTTGCTAATTGTATTAACGCCTGATGGACATTTGCGTAACGTTTATACTTTGGCGTTTCATGAACCCCCCGAATATCAACCCCCAGAGCGTTGGTTTGAGCAATTGTATCAGCGTAATGTGGAAGACCTTGAGTTTAACAAGGGCGTCGATGGCATTAGTGGCGCGACCTTAAGTACACGAGCCAGTTTAACCAGTATTCGCAAAGTGATGGCAATTTATCGCGTCATGATGCACGAAAAAAAGGAACCGTAGATGCGTTATTTTGTGACGGGAGAACAGCATCGTAAAGCCTTATTAAATGCCTTGGTATTGATGTTTTTAGGGTATATCGTCTTGCTATGGGTCAGTAATGGACTGATGTTTTTTCATCGAATGGATTTAACACCGCAATCCGTTATTGACTATTACTTAGGTTCGGAAGCGTTATTTACGCAACCTAAAAGTTATGAAGGCATGTTAGAAGTGCTGCATTTTCATTTATTTTCTATGGGTATCTTAGTCTTAACATTAACGCACTTAATGTTGATGACGCAATTTTCTACAACGTTAAAAATTATCCTGAGCGTAACAACCTATGTCTCAGCACTTGCAGATGAACTAGGTGGGTGGTTAGTGCGCTTTGTACATCCTTTATTTGCTTGGTTTAAAGTGGGCGCTTTTGTTATGTTGGAGTTATCTTTAGCGAGCTTATTGGTGATTGTCATTATTTCTCTGCTGCGTGCAAGAAAAACACTGCACACCTCAACAACGAATTAATCATCAGCACGGCAACTCATGCTTAAATGCCTGGCTGTTGGGGTGAGTTGCTGCTTAGCGTGCAGAGAGTGCTGCTACCCTGTACCGTGCTAAGCAGATAAGTGAGTTTAGATAGTCAGACCTTATCTGTTAATGGTCAGGGGGGGGCAGCGTTACTAATGCAAAAAATCATATTGACGCTTACTTAAATCCCCTTTTAAAAGCATCCAAAGGGCTGTGCTGTGACTTTTAAAATACACAACATTAATATTGTTATTGATGTATTCCTTAGCTTAATGGTAATGCTGAGAAGGTGTTGGTAAGCATTTTGCTTTAGTAAATCGATATTTAAATGCGAATCATAAGCAAATATTCATAAGTTTATTACTATTATGGGCGACGACGTGGGTTCAATGACTTTTTCTTAAGCGCCTAAGTTTATTGATTTTTGTGGATGCAGTGCTGTATTCACTGCGTTAAGTTGTGCTGAAATTGATATTAACGCGCATCTCATTTTACAATGGACACTGTTGTTACATAAACAGTGCAAAATACTTTTTTTATACGCAATTTCTTATAAGTGATGGATGCAATAACGATTAAATGTGGGCGACCACGCAAAGGTGAGGAGTTATTAAGTCGAGAACGTATTTTAGACGCGGCCTTTACTTTATTTGTAGAACATGGCTACGGCAATTTATGTTTAGAAACAGTGGCGAAAACTGCGCATGTTTCTATGCGGACGATTTATAACCAGTTTGAGGGCAAAGCAGGCTTGTTTGGAGCCGTTATCAGGCGCTGTAGCGACCCTTATGTCCAAGCACTAGAAGACAGTAAGTTATTAGAGATGCCTGCTGAAGAGGCGTTATTGTGCTTTGCTAGAAATTTTTTGTACGGTATTACACGCCCTGAAATGGTCAAGATTCGTATTTTATTAATTGGTGAATCGTCGCGTTTTCCTCATATTATTGAGCAATTTTATCAGCAAGGTCCCGAGCGAACCTTGAGTCATTTAGCGCAGTTTTTCTTGACTCATCAAGACAAAGGTTGTTTTACTGACTTTGATGCGAATGTGTTAGCGGATCAATTTTTAAGTTGCTTACGCAGCGAGCGTTTCCAGAGTTTATTGATGAACCAAAACACTTTAC